>WVWW01000019.1:14024-19767 GCA_011773795.1 Acidobacteriota bacterium | reverse complement strand
GTTTCGTCGACAAACAGCGTTTCACCGATCTCGTCGGTGAGGACGACGTCCAGATCGAAGTCTGGCTGCCGGGCTCCCTGCTCCAGATCGTGAAGGCGGTGGATCCGGAGCTCGGCGATCTCGTGGGGGGTCTCGAGCTCGCTCAAGCGCTCGTGGTCGAGACGGATGACGCCGAGACCGCATCCAGACTGGCGGAGAGCTTCCGCGCGACCGAATCGGCCCTGCTCAAGAAGGACTGGGTGCGCCTGGCCAAGGTGAAGGACGGAAGCGAGCAGGTCAGCGTCCTGATCCTCAACGATGCCGAGACCATCCGCGGTCTGACGGTGATGGTCAGCGACTCGAGCGACTTCGTCTTCGCCAACGTCGCGGGCATCATCGATCTGGCGGCGATCCAGAGGCTCGGCGAACAGATGGACATCCCGGGGCTCGATCGGCTGGACACGGAGAAGCCATGAGACGTCTCACCATCCTCGTTGCCGCCATCGGTCTGGTCGCGGCCACGGGCTGTATCCGGCTGGGCGGGCCGGACAACGTCAGCCGCCACCTGAGCCGAGAGGCCGGGGTCGATCTGCAGCAGGAGATGGGCATCACCGTCACGCGATCGGGGATCTGGTTGGCCAAGAAGGGTCTCAAGTGGNNNNCCCTCGACGGGCTGAAGCGCGTCGAGGTGGGGGTCTACACCGTCGAGGGTGTTCGGGACGACTCGGCGGAGCCGCTGGACATCCGGGTCTTCCCCACCGAGTGGGACAGCTGGGTCGAGGTCCAGGACGCGGGCGAGCAGGTCTTCGTGATGGTGCGCTCCGGGAAGAAGGCCGAGGAGATCAAGGGGATGCTGGTGGTCGTCGCGGAAGACGAGGAGTGGGTCGTCGTGCGGCTGTACGGCGATCTCGACCGGATCCTCGAGCAGACGATGCGCTTTGCGTTCGACCAGGCCGATCGACCGGACCTCTACGACAAGACCCGTGAAGAGCGGGACCTACCGCCGCTGGGTGACGTGGTGGAAGAAGACGACGTGGCGGAGGGCGTCGCGGGCGCGCTCGGCGATTAATCCCAGTCCATCGGGTTGTGCGGCTTCTCGTCGGGATCCGCATCCTTCGCCTTCTTGCGCGCTTCCTCGAACTTCTTTTCGAGCAGCGAATCGAGCTTCTGCGTCTTCTCGAAGGCCTTGGAAAAGGCTTCCTCGCGGCGGCTCTCGCCCGAGCGTACCTGTTTCATCGCCTCGCTGAAGCTCTTGTCGACGTCTTTCTTGGGGCGCACTTCGGAGAGGATCTCACCCGTCTCGACGTCGGCGACGAGACGCGTGTCGCAGCAGGGGCAGACGATCTCGACTCGGTCGGCCATGCCGACATTGTCGCTCCAGGGGAGGGGAGCGTCAATCGTCGGGCAGCTTCAGGCGCGCGACCGTCGCACCCCAGCCGCCTCTTTCCGCCGGGGCGTCGCGGTAGTCGCGCACCAGGGGGTGTTTGGACAGGACGGACCGGACGGCGTCGCGCTGCACGCCGATGCCCCGTCCGTGGATCAGCCGCACCTCGGTCAAGCCGAGCTTGACGGCTTCCTCGAGATAGCTTTCCACCACCGACCGGATCTCCCGCGGCCGGAACGGATGCAGGTCGATGAAGTCCTCGATCGGCAGGACGAACTCCTCGGGGGGCTCGAAGGGCTCGTCACTCATCGAGGGGCCAGCCTTGGAAGTGGATCGGCGCGCCGTCGCCGGGGATCTCGATCCCGCAGCTCACGGAGCCGACCCGCGAGCCGCTCTCCTCGAAGCTGATCTCCCACGCCGACTCCGTCCGGCGAACGCGCAGCGCCGTGCAGGCGTCGAGCCCGGGGCGGGGTCCGATCGCGACGAACCGGTTGGCAGCCGTCGCCGCGGCCGGCGCATCGAGGCGAGACTCGACGCGGCTCTGCTTCTTCTCCTTGCCCCCGAGGGAGAGCCCGAGCGCCGGGTCCCGCGCGTCCAGCACCAGGACTTCGCCCGCGCCGGCGAGATCGGCCTGAAGCTCGACGGCAGCCGGAAGCACGCCGCGGTAGGCCTCGAGCTTGTCGACCTCGTCGGCGGAAACGCGTTTGGCATCCTCGACCTTCGCGTTCAGCTGGAGGTTGTCCGCCTGTTTCGCCACGCTCCCACGGCCGCTCGCGAGGCTCTGGCCTTCTTCGAGCTCCGTCTCGACCGGTTGCGACCGCGTCGATGGTGCGGTCACGACGAGGCGCCGTTCGGGTTCGGCCTCCTCGAGCGCCGGTGGCGGTGGCGTCGGCGCCTCACGGAGCTCGTGAGGTACCAGGTGTTCGAGTCGGGATCCCTCGTCGCCCGCGGCCTCGCGGCCGAGGTCGTCGTCGGGACGCGGGTCCGTGAGCCGGCGGTCCTCGTCGGCCGGCTCGTCCGACTTTCTCGTGGTGTCCGTCGCGTCCTTCGCTCGCTCCCTCTGTCGCGGTTCGATCGGGGCCGCGCCGCCCGGCATCCCGGGCAGTTCTTTCTGCAGGACGGCGGGGAGGAAGATCGCCACCGCGGCGGCCGTGGCCAGCGCCAGGCCGGCCGTGGACCAGCTCAGGCCGAAGGGGAGTCGTCGTTTCGCGGCCGAGAAGTGCGCCACGGTTCGCGTGTAGAAGACCTCGGAGAGCTGCTCGTCACCGTCGCGCAGCTCCGCGCGCACCCGCATCGCGAGAGCCAGTTGCCGGGCCAGGGTCTCGTCGGTTGCCAGCCGCTCCTCGAATCGTTTTCGCTCGGCCGCCTCGAGCCGGTCGTCGAGGTAGTCGTTCAGGAGGCGCTGGAGTCGTTCGTCGCTCACAGCCTGTCCTCCAGCAGCCGTCGCAGATCGTCGCGGGCGCGTGCGAGTCGCGAGCGGACGGTCCCCACCGCGACGCCCGTCGTCTCCGCGATCTCCTCGTACGACATTTCGTTCACCTCGCGCAGCAACAGCGCCAGCCGGCGGTTCGGCTCGAGTCGCTCGATCGCGTCTCGCACGACGGCGCCCCGCTGCTCGGCCTCGATGCGTTGCTCCGCGCTCGGGACGGGATCGATCGCCGTGGCTTCGAGGCTGTCCTGCGCATCGTCGTCTTCCCGTTTCCCGCGAAACCAGTCAACCAACCGGGAGCGTTTGCGGGACCGCAACCGGTTCTTCCAGATGTTGGTCAGGGCGCGGATGAGGTACGTCGACAGCCGCGCCCGGCCTTCGAACCGGCGTAGCGCCGGTAAGGCTCGAACCAGCGTCTCCTGGACGAGATCCTCGGCATCCTCGCGGCGCCCGCAGAGCTTCAGCGCCAACCGGAACAACCGGGGAGCCTGTTCCCGCGCGACCTGTTCGAAGGCATCCGCGTCTCCCTGGCGGATGCGTTCCAACAGCCGGGCGGTCGAGTCGTCGGTCCGCTCCTCCTCTGAACGGACACCCGAGCGCCGACGGAGTTCCCCTGCGCCTGCCATCCCCACCAATCCAACCTTTTCGAGGCCGGATCGTCAAGCGGGCAGGAGAAAAAGATCAGCGAGGCTCGGGGATGCGGACGGGATCACCGATCTCGGTCTCGTCCTTGATCCTGTAGATCAGGTAGCCGTCGTACTTGCGGATCGAGGCCCGGGTCTGGACGACCTTCTGCGGCGCGACCGCGCGGAACGTGTCGTAACGCAGCTCCGTCGGGAAGGTCAGGCCTTCCTTGCGGTGGCGGAACTGCACGCGTGCCTGGTGGCCCAGGGGCTTGGGGCCGGTGCGCATGCCGAGCACGTTGAACGAGTTGCTCCAGCGGCGGTACATCGCTTCGATCTTCTCGCTCTGGCCGACCGGCTCGGCGACGATCTCGAGCGGCGTTTTTGTCACGGCGTCGAGGATGACGCGACCCTGCCACTGGCGGATGTCCTTGCCCGTCGTGAACGGCAGGCTTCCGCGGAACTCGAATTCGAGCACCCAGTCGAAGCCGTCGAACCGGTCGTCGAGCATGCGAAACGAGAAGTAGGGTTCGTTGAAGCGACTGAACAGGAACACCCAGGCATAAGCCGCGGGGAACGGATCCTCGTCGTCGATGGCGCCGGGCCGAACGCTGCCGTCCTTGGCGAACTCCTGGCGGATCTCGTGGACGCCGAAGCCCGAAGGCAGCGTCGTAAGAAGATAACCGTAGCGGCGGACCTTCTCGCTGGAGACGGTGCCGTTGTTGTAGCGCGCGAGCCGCGCCGTTTCGTTGCAGGTGAACCGCTTGGTATAAGTCTCGTAAACCGAGGCCTTGTCGTAGAGCTCCTCGATGAGCGTCTGCTCCAGGCCCCACGGCTCCTCGCTGGGCTGGAGCACCGGGCGGTAGTTGCCGGTCGCCTTGGGCGGCCGCGGCTTGGGTAGCGGGGGAGGGACCGGATCTCCACCGGGGACACCGTGATCCGGCGGGCTCTGGGCGAGCCCGTCCGCACCGCCGAGCAGCAGCGTTCCGGCGATCAGGAGAGTCCAAGCAGCCCCGACCCGTCTCTTCACGTTTTCCTCAAAAACCCTTGTTTTACCGGCAAACCAGGTTAACACGCCTTGACAGCCCCGTCGCGGGATCTTAACCACCGGGGGTAACCGACGACGGCCGGGCCGGGCTCCAGTGCGGCGAGTAAGCTGCTCGGGTTCTCTCCGACCCATGGAACCCTCGAATGAGCGTGACCAAGAAGGACTATTACGAGATTCTCGGCGTCTCTCGCGACGCCGGTGAGAAGGAGATCAAGGCGGCGTACCGCAAGCTGGCCCGCAAGTACCACCCGGACGTCAACAAGGGCGACAAGCGGGCCGAGGAGAAGTTCAAGGAGATCTCCGAGGCGTTCGCCGTGCTCTCCGATCCGAACAAGCGAGCCCAGTACGACCGCGGTGGGCACGAGGCGTTCGGTGCGGGCTTCGATCCCTTCGCCGGCTTCGACGTCCGGGCGGCCGGCTTGGGCGATCTCGCCGATCTCTTCGGCGGGATGTTCGGTTTCGATCCCGGGCGGTCGGCGCATCGAGCCGCGCGTGGGAACGACCTCAAGCTGGAGCTGTCGATCGATTTCATGGAGGCAATCAACGGCACGACGCTCAACCTGCGCGTCCCGCGCCAACACGCATGCTCGTCCTGCGGCGGCCGTGGCGAGCTCCCGGGTTCGGGGAGCGCGGTGTGCCCCGATTGCTCGGGCCAAGGGCGCCGCACACAGCCGGGTCTCCCGTTCGCCATCCCGTGCAACCGGTGTCAGGGCCGCGGCCGGCTCGCCGGGCCCCCTTGCGAAGCCTGCCGCGGGACCGGACGGCGGCGCGGCGAGGAGAACGTCAAGGTCCGCGTCCCCGTCGGCATCAAGGCCGGCAGCACCGTTCGCGTCGCCGCCAAGGGCGACGCGGGCACGGCCGGTGGTCCGCCCGGAGACCTGTACCTGAAGATCCGCGTGAAGGACCACCCGCTGTTCCGGCGCGAGGGTGACGACCTCGTCTGCGAGCTTCCGATCGGTATCGCCGTCGCCGCTCTCGGCGGCACCGCCGAGGTGCCCACGCTGGACGGCAAGACCACCATCCAGGTGCCCCCGGGAACACGTAGCGGACAGCGCATGCGATTGGCGGGCAAAGGTGTGCCGGCGGCCGGCGGTCGGCGGGCCGGCGACCTCCACGCCCTGATTCAGATCCATCCGCCCGCGAAGCTCGATCGCCGCTCGAGGGAACTGCTCGAGGAGTTCCGGGAACGAAACGAGAGACGCTAGGGGCCATTCGCAGCCCGCCGGCCTGCTAACATCGGCCCGTGTTGCACCTGATCCACCCCGCCTTGGTCCACTTCG
>WVWW01000019.1:0-13995 GCA_011773795.1 Acidobacteriota bacterium | reverse complement strand
CACGATCGTGATCGTCGCGGTCATTGCCAGCGGCCGTGTCGCGGCGAACAGCGTCGAACTCCCGGCCGCCGCGGTCGAGACGCTCACCGTTCACGAGCGGCAGGGGTGGATCGTGCTGGGCGCGCTCGTGCTCCTGCATTTCTGGAAGGGGTGGCACCGCGGACAAGTCCCACCCGGCCAGCGTCCGTGGTTCGCGATGGCCCTCATCGTTGCGGTGGGGCTGCTCGTGTACAGCGCCGTGCTGGGGGGGCGTTTGGTTTACACGTACGGAGTCGGTGTCGGGTTGTAGCGTCTAGCCCCGTCCGACGAGCGCCCGGAAGACGTGTCCCGCGATCTGCGGGTTCTCCCGCAACCGCCGGACGGAGTAAGCGTACCAGTTGGCGCCGAACGGAACGTAGACCCGCAACCGGTGCCCGTCGGCGATCAGCTGGCGCCGTAGCGGCTCGCGCACGCCGAGCAGCATCTGGAATTCGTACCGGTCGCGCATCAGGCCGTGTTTCCCGATCAAGCGGATCGACTCTTCCACCAGCCAATCGTCGTGCGTGGCGATGCCGACGAAGACGCCGGAGCCGAACATGCGGTCGAGCGCCTCGACGAAGTTCTTCCGGATCCGGCGATCGTCGGTATAGGCGATGGACTCGGGCTCGAGGTAGATGCCTTTGCAGAGCCGGAAATTGGCGCCCTGCACGGCATGTTCATCGACGTCGGCGAGCGTCCGGTGAAGCCGCGATTGAAAAACCGCCCCGACCCGATGGTGCCCGAACTCCTCCCGCAGCCGGCGGTAGATCGCCAGTGTCTTGTCGGTGCAGCTCGAGTCCTCCATGTCGATGCGGACAAAGTTTCCGCTGGCTTCCGCCTGGTGCATCAGTTGGCGCATGTTCTCGAGGCAGCGGTCGGCATCAATCAACAGCCCGAGCGCGGTCAGCTTGACCGAGGCGTGAGCCTCGCGGACGGATTCGGATTCGATGCGTTTGAACAGCTTGATGTAGGCCTCGGTGTTGGCGCTGGCCTCCTCGTCACGAGAGACGAACTCGCCGAGGACGTCCAGTGTCGACGTCGCCCCCTGTTCACCGAGCTCGCGCACGACGTTCAGTGCGTCCGCCATCGTGGTCCCGGCGATGTATGGCCGGGAGAAATAACGCACGACCGGTTTCGGAACGACCGGCAGGGTCATACTGATGGTGCGATCGATCAGGCCCATGCGGAGATGTCTACCGTGCCTCGATCAAGCGGATAACTTCGTCGTCGTCGGGAAAACGCCCGAGGGCCTTCTTTGAAAAGAGTAGGGTGTCGTCAACCGTGACCTCGTACACGCCCCCTCCCGAGGCGATCAATTCGCAATCGACACCGAACTTCTCTTTGAGTTCGGCCGCCAGACCGGCGGCGCGAGGTTCGTAGTTTCAAACCTTGCAGTACTCGATCGAGATCTTCATCGGACACTCCTGCATCGCGGGCCGATCATCGTAGCAACTCGCCCCTGCTTTACCAAGCGTCCGTGCGTGCTAGGATCCGCGCGTGGCACGTCTGTCTTTCTTCGGCGCTGCCGGTACGGTCACCGGCTCGAAGTTCCTGCTCGAGCACAACGGCTTCCGCATGCTCGTCGACTGCGGACTGTTCCAGGGACTCAAGCAGCTGCGGTTGCGAAACCGGGCGGCACCGCCGTTCGACCCGTCCGAGCTCGACCTCGTGGTCCTGACCCACGCCCACCTCGATCACACCGGCTACCTCCCGGTTCTCGGCCTGCGGGGTTACGAGGGGCGGGTCCTGGCCACCGAAGCGACGGGTGATCTGTGCGGCGTGCTGTTGCCCGACTCCGGGCACCTCCAGGAAGAAGACGCCCGCTGGGCCAACAAGCGGCACTACAGCAAGCATGACCCCGCCAAGCCGCTTTACACCAAGGACGACGCGCTCCGCTGCCTCGCGATGCTCCGACCGGCGCCGTTCTACGAGCCGATCGAGGTCCACGACGACGTCACGTTGCGTTTCTATCCGGCTGGTCACATTCTCGGCGCCGCAATGATCGAAGCACGATTGAGCGGGAAGGGAGGCGGCAAGACGATTCTGTTCTCGGGCGATCTCGGCCGCTGCGCGCGTCCGATCCTGCCGGATCCCGAACCGCTGCCCGACTGCGATCATCTTCTCGTCGAGTCGACCTATGGCGACCGCGATCATCCGGAGGAGGATCCGGCGAGCGAGCTCGCCGAGGTTGTGCGACGGACCCTGGACAAGGGTGGTGTGGTCTTGATTCCCGCATTTGCCGTCGGCCGCACGCAGGCGATCCTCTACATGTTGAATGAGATGATGCGCGACGGGCGGCTCGACCCCGCGATTCCGATCTACGTCGATAGTCCGATGGCGATCCAGGCGATACGCATCTTCATGCGGCATGCCGAGGCACACGATCGTGAGATGCGGACCCAGGTCGCCCGGGGTGAGGATCCGCTCGGACTGGGCAACTCGCGATTGTGTTCCAGTGTGGAAGAGTCCAAGGCGCTCAACGACGTCACGACAGGGATCATCGTGTCCGCTTCGGGGATGGCCACCGGCGGGCGCATCCTGCACCACCTCAAGCGGCGATTACCCGATCGGAAGACCACCGTCCTGTTTGCCGGCTATCAGGCGGTCGGGACTCGCGGCCGCCACATGCAGGAGGGCGCCGAAACGGTACGCATCCACGGCGAGGAAGTCCCCGTGCGTGCCCGGGTCGAGATCCTCGACGGTCTCTCCGCCCACGCCGATCGCGGAGGTATCGTGAACTGGCTCGGCAAAGGCAAGAAGCCCTCCTCGGTCCACCTCGTCCACGGCGACCCCGATGCGCGGGACGGGATGGCCTCGTACGTGAAGGAAAAGCTCGGCTACGAGACCCATCGGCCGGACTATCGCGATACGGTGACCGTCTGATGCCGCTCTACTTGCGTCTGCTGATGGTCTCGGGTCCGCCCGGCGAAGTCGACGCCGCGGCCAAGCGGCACGCCGAGCAGTTCGACCGGTTGCGTGCGGACGGCAAGCTCAGGCTCTCCGGCACGTTCGTCAACGGCGACGGCTACTTCGAGATCCTCGAGGTCAAGGACCGCCACGAAGCCGAACAGTTGACCCGCGAGTGCCCGCTCGTGGAGCGCGGTCTGGCCAGCGTCGTTCTTCGAGAGTTCGAGCAGGACTAGTTCTTGCGCTGCTCGAGTAAGGCGTCGAGACGGCGGAGTTGCTCGCGCGCGGCGGCGCCGGAGCCGACGGGGTCGACCTCGATGGCCTCCTCGAACTCCTCGCGGGCTTTCTCGTAATCGCCGGCGAGCGCGGCCGCGTGGCCGTGGCCGATGTGGATCCCGCCGTTTTGCGGGTCGAGCCGCGCCGCCTCGGCGAGTGCGCCGTCGAACGTGGCCAGGTCGCCGCGGTTCAGCGCGAAGCGCGCCAGGTTGACCCACAGATCGGAGGTCGGTCGTAACTCGAGTGCGCGGCGTGCACACGTCTCGGCTTCGCTGTACTGGCCGGCGCGGTCGTAGATCTGCATGGCGACCGACCAGGCTTTGCCGTCACCGGGATCGACCGTGAGCACTTCACGGATCGCGGCGATCGCGTCGTCGTGCTCTCCACGGACGCTCAGCCGTGCGGCCTGATTGATGCGGTGCCACACCGGCATCATCTTCTTGGGATCGCGGGTCCCCGGAGGTTGGACCCCCTGGCCCGTCACGTAGCCGAGCGAGGCCAGACGCTGCTGTTCTTCCTGGGTCAGCTCCCGCCGGATCCCCGCAACCTCGAAGGCGTCGGGCCACCTGCCCATCAGCTCGGTCAACTCCGCGCGCAGACCGCCCGCGGCCTTGCGGCTCTCGAACAGGTTGTTCAGCTCCGCGGGGTCGGTGATCAGGTCGTAGAACTCGGGTTGCGGCGCCTGGATGAACTTGCTGTCGATGCGGCGTAGACCGTGAAGCGGGGCCCAGCCGTAGTCGAGCAACGGCGCCAACGTTTCCAGGTACACGGTGCGGCCCTTGATCGGCGTCGCCGTCAGGTCGACGCCATCCACACGCGCGTTCATTTCGATCCCGGTCATCGCCGCGATCGTCGGGGCGATGTCGATCGTCGCCGCAAGACGGTCGCGCACCAGCTTCCCCTTCGGGAACAGCCGCGGATTGGAGAGGATCCACGGCACGCGCATGGTCGAATCGTAGATCAGATCCCCGTGAGTGGCCTCGTCGTGCTCGCCCAGACCCTCGCCGTGGTCGGAGGTCAGCAGGATCAAGGTGTCCTCCAACGCGCCGAGTTGGCGCAACGCCTCGATCAGGCGTCCGAGCTCGTGATCGACGAAGGCGATCTCTCCGTCGTAGGGCACGGATGAAAAACGCTCGGCGAAGGGCGACGGGGGCTCGTACGGACCGTGCGGGTCGAAGTAGTGGACCCAGGCGAAGAACGGGTTGTCGCGCTGCGCGTTTGCGCGGGCCTGGAGCCAGCCCATCGCTCGCGCGGTGACCGCGTCGGCAGGGCGCTCCGCATAGCTACCCGGGCCGGGATCAAGGACCCGCTCGAAGCGGTCGTCGTAATCGGCGAACCCCTGGTTCAGGCCGAAGCGCCGGTCGAGCACAAAGGCCGAGATGAAAGCGGCGGTGTCGTAGCCGCTCGCCGCGAACCGTTCGGCGAGGGTCGTGTTCTCCGGGCCGAGCCGGAACGTCCCGTTGTGCCGGACGCCGTGGTCCGGGATGTTGATCCCGGTGAAGATCGAAGCGTGCGAGGGCAGGGTGATCGGGGACACCGTCGTGGCCTGTTCGAACAGCAGCCCGGTTTGCGCCAGCGCGTCGATCACCGGTGTCTCGGCGCCCGCGTGGCCATAGCAACCGAGCCGATCGGCGCGGAGGGTGTCGATCGTGATGACCAGCACGTTCATCCCGGCCGCGGAGCCGGGCTCGGCAAGCCGGTCGGAACCGCCGCAAGCGATGCCGCCGACCGTCAAGGCCACGGCCAGGAGCACCTTCAGGATGGTGGAGCGAGCCATGAAGCGGGGATTATACGGCTCGAAAACGAGGATTTCCCGAATCCGGTTGACGGATCAGACGTCTTGTCTTAGTATTCTCAGACACCTCGTCTGAATGGAGTCGCGGAAATGAGCCGACCGAAACACGATGTGACCGACGCGGAGCTCGCGGTGTTGAAGGAACTGTGGGCCCTGGGGCCGTCGACGATCCGGGAATTGACCGACCGTCTGTACCCCGGAGGGGCCACCGCACATTACGCGACGGTGCAGAAGTTGCTCGAGCGGCTGGAGGCCAAACGTTGCGTGAAGCGCCGCGGGCGCGGCCGGGCCAACGAGTATCGTGCGGTCGTCGAGGTCACGGACCTGATCGACCACACGTTGCGCGGCGCCGCCGCCCGGTTGTGCGGCGGCTCGCTGGCCCCGCTGTTGACCCACCTCGTCAACACCACACAACCGGACGCCGCCCAGGTCGAAGAGTTGAAACGGCTCGTCAAGCGACTGGACCGTCAAGGGGGCTCGGCATGAACGCGCTCCTCGAGTTCGTCGCGTGGAACAGCCTGGTCGCCGTCGTCCTCGCGTTTCTCGTTGTCCTGGCCGGCCGTGTCTGGAATCGTCCCGAGCTCCTGCACCTGCTGTGGCTGGTGGTCCTGGTCAAACTCGTGACCCCCGGTGTGGTCCAGTGGGCCGCGCTGCCCGACGTGATCGGTGCGGCCCCGCAGCCGCTCGCCGTAGCCGTCGTCGACACCCTTCCGCCCGATGAGATGCTCGCCGCCGTTCCGGTAGTCGAGCACGCCCACACGTGGGGTTGGACACAAACGTCGGCGACGATCTGGATCGGCGGCAGCGCGCTGCTCCTGATGCTGGTGCTCGGCCGGTGCGTCCGCTTCGCGCGCGCGATGCGATCGGCGACGCCCGCGGGCCGTGAGCTGAGCTGCCGGATCGGCCGACTGGCCGGCCCCCTCGGGCTCGGCTCCTCACCGAGAACCCTCGTGATCGAGGCGACGGTTCCTCCGATGGTCTGGGGCGGTGTCCGTGGCTCGACGCTGGTCCTGCCTGCCGGACTCCTGGACAAACTCGACGACGACGAGATCGACACGTTGATCACCCACGAACTCGCCCACGTCAAGCGACGCGACCCCTGGGTCCGCTGGGTCGAGCTCGTCGTCACCGGAGCGCTGTGGTGGAACCCGCTCGTCTGGTGGGTTCGCAAGCGGCTGCGCCATGCCGAGGAGCAGGCTTGCGATCGCCGCGTGTTGGAGGCGTTCCCGCACGCGCACCGCGCCTATGCCGACGGCATCGTCAAGACCGTTGAATTCCTCGCGGGGAGCGGGCGTACGCCGCAGTTCGTCACCGGCGCCGTCGGGACCCGCCACATCAAGGAGAGGCTGATCATGATCCTGAACCCCTCGTCGAACCGGCGTTTCCGTCATCCGTTGGTGCCGGCGCTGTTGCTGGCGATCCTGGTCCTGCCCGTTGTGCCGGGCTTTGCCGAGCGCGACGATCGCGACGCCGAGGAGGCTCGCGCCGAATTGCTCGCGCTGCAGAGAGAAGCCCTGGAGCTGGAGCAACGGCTGCAGCAGATCAAGGTCGAGCAGGACCAGCTGCGGATGCGGCTCGGAGAGACCCATAGCCGTGCCGAAGCCGTCGAGGCGCGGCGCCAAGTCGAAGAGCTGCGGCGCCGGGGCAAGGTCGCGGAGGCGGCCGAGGTCGAGGCCAAGCTCGCGCAGGTCGAGATGGAACGCGCCCGAGAGCTCGCGCTGCAGGCGGAGCTCATGGATCGCGACCGCCGCATGCGCGATGCCGAGCTCGAAATGCGCGAGACGTTGATCGAATACGAGCGTGCGCTGGCGGAGCACAAGCGTGCGCTCGCCGAAGAATCCGTGGCGCACCATGAAGCCCAGGAGATGTACGAACGGGCCTTGAGGAAGCAGCACCAGGACCAGGTCCACGCGGAGCTGGACGAGCTGGCGTCACGCTACGAGGAACTCCGCGAGGCCGGCCGCGAAGAGGAAGCCGACGAACTGGCCATCATGATGGAGAAGCTCCACCTGCGGCGTCAGGCCGTCAGCCTCCAGGTGCGCGCCCAGCTCGACGAACTGCACATGGTTCTCGAGCAATCCGACGACGACGAGGATCGTGACGCGCTGAAGCGCAAGATCGAGACGCTGACGAAAAAGCTCCAAGAGCTCGAACGGCGCGAAGAGCGCGGCCGCGTCCGCTGAGTCGAGCCGAGGATCAATCCCTGCGGTCGACGATCGAGTAGACCGCGGGGATCAGCAGCAAGGTCAAGGCGGTCGACGCGATCAGGCCGCCGATCACGGTCAACGCCATCGGGCGGCGCAGCTCGTTTCCCGCGCCGGCTCCGATGGCCATCGGCAGCAGGCCCAGCACCGTCGTCGCCGTGGTCATCAGGATCGGTCGCAGCCGCACCCGCCCGGCCTGCTTCAGGGCATCGATCTTCCTGGCGCCGCGCCGCCGTAACTGGTTGGTGTAGTCGATCAGGATGATCGCGTTGTTGACGACGATGCCCGCCAGCAGGATCGCGCCGATCAGCACGACGATGCTCACCGTGACCGAGAAGACCCACAACGTCCCCAGCAAGCCGATCAACGCCAGCGGGACACTGAAGAGGATGACGAACGGGTGCAGCAGGGATTCGAACTGGCTGGCCATGACCAGGTAGACCATGAACACCGCGAGCAGGATCGCCAGGCGCATGCTGTCGAACGAGGTCTCCATCTCCTGGCGCTGCCCGCCGATGCGCCAGTCGTAACCCGGCGGCATCTGGATCGACTCGAGCGCTGTGGTGATCTCCTCCGATACGGCCCCCAGATCGCGCCCGGCCAGGTTGGCGGTCACCAGGGCGACACGCTCTCCCTCGGCGCGCCGAATCTCGGCCGGACCTTCGACCTCCTCGACGTCGGCGACCGCGGACAACGGAATCGCCGTCTTGCCCTGTTGGTGAACCGTGAGCTGCAGCAAGTCCTGGACGCTGTCACGGAACGGTTCGTCCGCCCGTAGGCGGATATCGATCTGCCGGTCTTCGCGGTGGATATCGGTGGCCACCGTTCCCTGCACCTTCGAACGCACGGTAGCGGCGATGTCGGAGAGCGCCAGCCCGAGCTGCGCCAGACGCTCCCGATCGAAGCGGATCTGGAGCTCGGGGTTGCCGCCTTCCGTCGAAGCCTCGATGTCGGTCAGCCCTTCGATTGCAGCCATGCGCGTCGTCAGCGCCGAGCTCAAGCGCTCGAGGAGCTTGAGGTTGTAGCCTCGGATCTCGACTTCGATCGGAGTCCGGAAACTGAAATAGGTCGGACGGCTGAAGCGATAATCGAGGTCGTCCTCGACGTCCAGTCGTTGGCGGATGTCGTCCATACGCCGGTCCTCGCGCTCGCGCGAGACCGGCTCCGCGAGTGTGACGGTGAGCTGCGCCACGTTCTCGCGCAGCTCGCCGGCGACGCCGCCCTGCTCGTTCGACGTGCCGGCGATCCCGTAAACCATCACGACGCCGTCCATCGCTGCCGTGTGCTTCTCGATCGCGTCGAGCCGGCGCTGCGTCACGTCGAGATGCGTTCCCGGTGGAAGTTCCAGGTCGACGTAAAATTCTCCCTGAACGAGTTCGGGGACGAGCTCTCGGCCCAACCTCGGGAACAGCATCAGGCTGGTGGCCAGCAGCCCGAAAGCGGCGACGACGGTGAGCCAGCGCCAGCGCAGGACGGAGGCGAGCAGCCGGTCGTACACCTGCTCGATCACGACGAACAGTTTCTGAAACGCGGCCAGCGGAGGCGCGGTGACCGCTCCGATGAGCCGGGCGACCCCCGTGCCGGCGGTCTTGACGATCTTCACGAGCAGGACGGAGAAGCTGTAGGGGATGCGGGCAATCGCGGAACGGCTCGGTTCCGTCGGCTGCGGATTCCGTGCCGAACCGAAGCTGCGCGAGGCCAGCATCGGGATCACCGTGAGCGCCACGATCAGCGAGACGACCAGCGAGAACGTGACGGTCAGCGCCTGATCGCCGAACAGCTGTCCCGCGACACCCTCGACGAACACGATCGGCACGAACACGCAGATCGTGGTCAGCGTGCTGGCGATCACGGCCCGTGACACCCCGCCCGCGCCCTCGCGCGCGGCACTCAGGTCATCGAGACCTTGGTCGCGTTTGCGCTGGATCGCCTCCAGCACGACGATCGAGTTGTCGACCAGCAGTCCGATCCCGAGCGTCAGGCCGCCCAGCGACATGATGTTCAGCGAGATGCCGAAGACGTACATCAGGAAGAACGTGGCGACGACCGAGATCGGGATCGCGATGCCGATGATCGAGGTCGTCTTCCAGCTGCGCAGGAACAGGAACAGGACCAGGATCGCCAGCACGCCGCCGTAGAGCGCGGTGCGCAGCACCTCCGAGACCGACTGGCGGATGTAGCGCGCCTGGTCGGTGATCATCGCGAGACGCAGGTTCGGGTCGAACTCGCGCAGCGTTTCCTCGAGCGGCGCGAGCGCGACGCGCACCTGGTCGGAAACCTGAGCGGTGTTGGTTCCGCCTTCCTTATAAACAGCCACCTCGACGGATTCCTGGCCGTCGATCCGCGTGATCAACTCGCGGTCCTTGTGACCGCGACGGACGGTGGCGACGTCCGCCAGCCGGACGATCGCTCCGCGGCTCGAATCGATCACGATCGGCAACATGTCCTCGGGGCGCACGAATTCGTTGATCGTGCGCACGAGAAACTCGGTCTGACCCTCCTTGAGCCGGCCGCCCGTGACGTTGATGTTCTCCTGGGCCAGCCGGTTGAGCACGCGGTCGGCATCCAGACCGAGGTTGGCCAGTTGGCGTTCGTCCAACTCGACCTGGATCTCCTCTTCCAGGCCGCCCGCAACCACCACCGCGGCAACGCCCTCCACGCGCTCGAGGGTGCGCTTGACCTGTTCCTCGGCGAGTAGCCGCAGCCGGACGAGGTCACGCTCGCCGTACATGCCGAGGCGGATGATCGGATCCAGCGAAGGGTCGTAGCGCAACAACAGCGGTCGTTCGGCATCCGCGGGAAGTCGTAGCAGGTCCAGTCGCTCGCGCACGTCCAGCGCGGCGAGGTCCATGTTGGTGCCCCAGGCGAACTCCAGCGTGACCTCGCTGACGTCGGCGCGGGAGCTGGAAATCACGCGCACGACGTTGTTCACCACGCCGACCGCGTTCTCGACCGGTCTGGCGATCAGGCTCTCGATCTCCGCGGGTGCCGCACCTTCGTAGGTCGTGCGCACGGTCAGCGACGGGTAGGTGATGTCGGGGAGCAGGTCCGTCGCCAGGTTCTGGAACGCCACCACGCCGAAGACGATGGCGGCGACGGCGAAGATGAACACACTGACCGGGCGGTGCGTCGCGAACTCGATCACTTTCAACGGTCGTTACTCCCCGTTGGCAGCCGCTTCCCGGCGACGCTTGATGCGCTCTTCGATCTGCTCGTCGCTCATGCCCATCGAACGCATCCGCGCCTTGATTTGCTCCAGCTGTTCGTCGGTCAGGTTGGCGAAGTCGAGACGTCCGCCCCGTCCGCCCTTGCCGGAGCCCTCGGGACGACCGTCCGGCCGCGTGGGCGGCGTGGCTTCCCCGGCCACTTGCGGCGACTTGGTCGGGGGCCCGCCGCCCGGTGCGTCGCCGCGCGCGGTTTGCTGCTCGGCACCGGGAAGGATCTGTAACGGGGTTCCCTCGGACAACCCGTCCTGCCCGACGACGACGACCTGCTCGCCCTCATCGACACCGCTGAGGATCTCGACGAGGTCACCCTGACGGAATCCGAGCTCGACCTCACGTCGCGACGCCGCCCCGTCCGCCGCGACGTAAACCGTGTCCCCGATGCTCTCCAGCGACAGCGCAGCCTTGGGAAGGACCAGCGCGTTCTCGCGAGTCTCCGTCTCGACGAACACCCGCGCGAACATCCCCGGCCGCAACCGCCCTCCGTGACGCAGCTCGAGGGTGACCTTGACCGTGCCGGTCGCGGCGTCGACCACCGGGCTGATGCGTAGGACCTTGCCGCCGAACCGCTCGCCGGGCCAGGCCTCGACCGACAGCCACGCCGGCTGGTTCAACTGCACACGCGGCAGATCGCGCTCGGGGATCTGGATCGGGCAGAGCAGCGGCTCGAAGTCGGACAGCCGGTAGAGCGGCGTGTTGACCGACACTTGCTCGGCGCGGTCGATGTAACGCCGCACGATGCGGCCGGCGAACGGCGCGCGCACCTCGGTGAACTGGAGCTGGATCTCGGCCGCCTTCAGCTGAGCGCGGGCCGAGTCGTAGGCCGACGTGGCTCGCTCGTACTCCTCGGGGCTGATCAGGTCCTCGTCGTGCAACTGCTGCGCCCGCTCGTAAGACTGGCGTGTCTCTTCGACGCTGACCTTGGCGAGCTCCATCTGGACCCGGGTTTCCACGTCGTCGAGCCGCGCCAGCAACTGGCCGGCCTGAACGAGATCACCTTCCTCGACATCGATGGACACGATCGGCGCGGAGACCCGGGCGACGACGTCGACTTCGTTTTCGGCCTCCAGCGTCCCGTTGGTCTCGATGAACGATGAGATCGACTGCCGCGTCGCGGTGATCACCTCGACGGGAACGGCGGCGACCGGGGCACCGCCGCCGGCGAACGACGGAGGCCCACCCCCGGGTCGGCCGCCGCGGCCCCCGGGGCCCCTGGCTCCCTCGGCCTCGTCGCCCGAGCATCCGAGCAGTCCGAGCGCCAGCGCGAGGGCCGGGATCGCCCACTGTTTCACGGTGTTCATGCGCTCCTCAGTACGCGACGCATGAAACTCGAAGCGTCGTCGATCAGCGAGTAGATCGTGGGGATGATCATCAGGGTCAGGAAGGTCGAGGTCGTCAGGCCGCCGATGATCACCAGCCCGATCGGCGCCCAGGTCGCGGCGCGGCCCTCGACCGGGCCGAACCACTGCGGGAACAGGAACGGCGCGACCATCGGCACCATCCCGAGGATGGTCGTGATCGCCGTGATCAGGATCGGCCGCAGACGGTGCTGACCCCCCAACCGGATCGCGTCGTCGCGGCCCAGCCCTTCCTTACGCAGGAAGTTGATGTGGTTGATCAGGACGATCGCGTTGTTGACCACGATACCCAGGAGCACAATGAGACCGATGATGGTCATCGTCTCCCATGGTTGTCCGGTCAGGTGCATCACGAGCGCAACGCCGATCAATGCGAACGGCACCGAGAACATGATCGTGAACGGCTGGGTGAAGCTCTCGAACAGCGCCGCCAGCACCATGTAGACCAGCGGGAGCGCGAACAGCAACGAGTAAAAGCCACTGTCCTGATCCTGGCGCATGTAGCGGTTCCAGCGACCAAAGCTCCAGGAATAGCCGGGGGGCATCGGCATCTCCGACATGACCGCCTCGACCGCGCCCATCGCGCCGTAGGAGGCCCTTCGATCGGTCGCCTCGGCCGTGATCTGAACGCGCATCTGATGATCTTCGCGCTCGATGCTGCGCGGGCCCTCGACGAAGGAGAAATCGGCCAGCGCTCCGAGCGGTAGCGCTGCCTCGGCACCGAACACCGGCACGTTCTTGAGCTGATCGAGCGTCTCGCGATCCTCCTCGCGGTACTGCATGATCAGGTCGACCTCGCGGTCGTCGGTCTTGAAGTGGCTCACCGCCCGGCTCGACAACGCGCTGGAGACGGTCGACGCGACTGCCTGGCTGGACAGGCCGGCGGCCAGTGTACGCTCGCGTTGAACGGCGACACGCACTTCCTGATCGCCCGATTCGAGAGACGTGTCGACCTCTCGGATCATCGGCAAGCGCCCCAGACGGTCGGCGATCTGCTGGCTCATCAACTCGAGCACCGAGGCCTCCTCGCCGGACAGCTCGATCTCGATCCCGGTGCTGCCGTAGTGCCCGCGCCCCGCGGCCATCCGTAGATTGACCCCCGCCTTGACGGGCATAAGGGCACGGATCTTCTCGCGTGCCTCCATCGTCGTCAGACGGCTCTCGTCCTCGTCCTTGAGGTAGACGTTGAACTGCCGCGTACGGCGCCATCCCCCACGCGATCGTCCGGTACCGCGGTCGTAGCCGTGAGCAATGTCGGCGATGTCGAGCTCGTCNNGTGTAGACCTCGTTATAAAGCGACTGAATCTGCTCGAGCGAGTACTGCTTGGGGGTGTCGACCTTGAGGATGACCTCGCGTTCGAGCGACCGCGAGCTGTAGGCCCGTTCGATGTTCTTGAGCAACTCGAGCGAGCCGAGGAACAACCCGATCATCACGGCGACAAAGACCAGCCGATGCCGCAACGTGACGTTCAGTACGCGGCCGTAGGCCGAGGCCATGACCCTGAAGAAACGGGCCGGACGTGCATGCTGGCCGCGCAGGATCAGCGAGGCAACCATCGGGACCACGGTCAACGCCACGACGAGCGAAGCGACGATCACGATGCTGATCGTCAAGGCGATGTTCTCGAGGTACAGCTTGAAACGCCCGCCCGTGGACAGGAAGATCAACGGGATGAACACGCACATCGTCGTGATCGTCGAGGCGATGATCGGCAGCGCGACCTCGCTGGTGCCGCGCAGCGCCGCGGTGACGGACTCTTCCTCGAGCTCGTTGCGGTGACGGAAGATCGACTCGATCACGACGATCGAGTTGTCCACGAGCATGCCCAGGGCGAGCATCAGCCCGGCCAGGCTGACCACGTTGAGCGTGATATCGGACAGCCCTCCCACACGCATGAAGTAGATCAGGACGAACGTGGCCACGACGGAGATGGGAATGGCAAGAGCGACCAGCAGGGTCGTGCGGAAGCGACGCAGGAAGAAGAACACCGCGGCGATGGCGAGCGCACCCCCGATCAACCCCGCATCGCGGAGCTGGCCGAGCCCCTTGCGCACATCGGTGGAGGCGTCACGGTAGACCCGGATGTCGAGGCCGCTGGCCTCGACCTCGATCTCTTTAAGCTCGGTTTTGACCGCCTCGACGACGGACAGAAGGTTGGCCGTCGACGCCTTGTTGATCGAGACGGTCAACGATTCGATCCCATTGAGAAAGT
>WVWW01000164.1:10324-28695 GCA_011773795.1 Acidobacteriota bacterium | reverse complement strand
GAGCCCGCCGACTGTGTCTTCGACGTCACGCAGCCCGACGGGATTCCCGATCCGGGGATCTACTACATCCAGGGCGGCGAGTTCGACTACGGCGGCGTCAGCTTCGAGATCGGGTTCCGCCGGACGTTCTAGACGGGACCGCTCGTCTCTTCAGTTCGGCTTGTACTGGTCTTCATCAGCCCAACGTGGTGCGAAGCGTGTGCACACATCCAGCTTGTTGGCGGACCGGCGTTGTCCGCGGGCGGACAATCCGAGTCAAAAACAGCCCAAAGGTCAAGGTCTGTAACAGGCACGGTACTGGCATCGGTCCGTCTCGATGTGGGAGCCATGCCAATCCGTGGCGGGCACGCGCCCGGATCGTTTCCGGCCGCCGCATTGCCCCTACGAGGATTGTGCGGATCACCTGGCCCGAGTTCGGTACCGTCCCAGGTCTAGGGGAAGTTATCGGCGTGCTCGAGACCCGCAACGAAAGATCCCTAGGTTCGAGTGCCCAACATGCCGGCGCACATTTTCGCGAGAGGCGTTTGCGACGACCTACTACTTGAAACGCCCCGAACTGCTGCTGCCCGTGGCGAATCTGCTCGTCTCCGGATGTGCCCACCGTCAAATCGCCCGCCATGTGGGCTGTGCCCCCTCGACGGTTACCCGGCTGAGCGTACGGCTGGGCCTGCACGCGAAACGCTTCCTCGACCTGTCGACCACGAGGCTGGCGGAGATCGACGAGCCCATCGTGTTCGATCACTTCGAAACCTTCGTGCGCTCTCAGCAGGAGCGGCTGGGGATCGCCACACCGGTGGGGCAACGCAGCTGGTACGTTTATGCGCTCCGGGGAGCTGGCCATCTCAGACTCAAAGGGCGAAGTCAGAAAAAGCCCGCCCTCAAAAGCGATCCGAAGCCCATGCTACCGGGCGCAATGATCGATTCAACCTTGAGGACCTTGGAGCATCTGCTCCGCCGCGCACCGCGGGGGCTCGATCTGATCAGTGACGATCATCCCGCCTATCGAGCCGCGGTGCGTCGTCTTGCTCCTCGCCGGCTTGTCCGTCACACGGCCTTCGCGAATCCCGGTCGCTCACCCGGCCACAAAGGAACCCTGGCCCACGCGCGCAACCGCGCCCTCTTCGCGGTTGACCTGCTACACAAACTGCTGCGCCACAGCCAAGCGCATCACCGACGTGAGACGATCGCGTTTGGCCGCAGGCGCGCCAGCGTGCTTGGCCGGGCCGCACTGTTTGCCGTCTGGCGCAACATGATCAAGCTCGTGAGCGAACGACGACCCACGCGACGGACCCCGGCGATGCGCCTCGGCTTGACCTCCCGCCCATGGACCTGGGCAGAGGTCTTCGCCAGGCGGCTGTTCGTGCGCCGGATCGCCGGAATCAAGGCCTGATCGGATCGCCTCGAGCCCGTTCCTACCATTTCCGCGGCAACCTGAAGACTCGACTGCTCGCACATCCGGTCCCCGGCCTTCCACACACTCGAAAACACGCACACGCTTCGCACCACGTTGCGCGAGGTCGCCTAGAACAGCGATCCCTCGGGCGGGCCGCTGCGCAGGTGCTCGTGCGCTAACCGCGTGGTGCGCCGCCCGCGCGGCGTGCGGTCGAGGAACCCGATCTGCAGCAGGTAGGGCTCGTAGATCTCCTCGATCGTGCCGGCATCCTCGCCGACGGTGGCGGCGAGCGTGGCCAGGCCGACGGGGCCGCCGTCGAACTTGGTCAGGATCGATTTCAGCATCCGCCGGTCGACCTGATCCAGGCCGTAGCGGTCAACCTCGAGCCGCTCCAGCGCGCCCGCGGCGACCTCCGCGGTGATCGCCTTCTCGCCGGCGACCTGGGCGAAGTCGCGGACGCGGCGCAGCAACCGGTTGGCGATTCGCGGCGTGCCGCGGGAGCGTCGGGCGATCTCTTCCGCACCCGACGGCGAGAGCTCGATCTTGAGGATGCCGGCCGAGCGGGCGGCGATCCGTGTGAGCTCCTCGGTGTCGTAGTAGTCCAGGTGGTGGATGATGCCGAACCGATCGCGGAGGGGAGGGGACAGCAGCCCGAACCGCGTGGTCGCGCCGACCAGCGTGAACGGCGGCAGGTCGAGCCGAACCGTGCGGGCGCCCGGGCCCGAGCCGATGACCAGGTCCAGCGAACGGTCCTCCATGGCCGGGTAGAGGATCTCCTCGAGCGCGCGTCCCAGCCGGTGGATCTCGTCCAGGAACAGGATCTCGCCGCCCTCCAGCGTCGACAGGATGGCGGCGAGGTCGCCGCTCTTCTCGATCGACGGCCCCGAGCTGATACGCACCGGGGCGTCCATCTCCTGGCCGATCACGTGGGCCAGGGTCGTCTTGCCCAGGCCGGGAGGCCCGTACAGCAGGACGTGATCGAGCGGCTCGCCGCGCTGCGTGGCCGCCTCGATGAAGACGGCGAGGTTGTCCTTGATGCGGCGTTGACCGACGAACTCGCCGAGCACCCGGGGACGCAGGGTCTGCTCGAAGTTCTGCTCGCCGTCGACGGCCTCGCGATCGACGATCCGGTCGCTCTCCAAGCTGGGGCTCCTTTCCCGGTGAGGATCTCAGACGACCCCGTCCGCTCTCGGCGCGCCGCGTCGCGGAGGTGAGCCGTCAGCTCGCCCCGACCAACCGGCGCAGGGCCGATCGTAGCACCGTTTCGAGCGTGGCCGAGTCGTCCGTTTCCGCCATCGTCGCCGTGATCGCCCGCGCAGCCGTGTCGCGTGCGTAGCCCAGGTTGAGCAGCGCGGAAAGCGCTTCCTCACGCGCGCCGCCGTTGGCCGCCGCGGCCTTCCCGGCGGCGGCCCGCGGCTTCGATTCGGGCGGGTCGAAACCGATACGATCGCGGAGCTCCAGCAGGACGCGCTCCGCGGTCTTCTTCCCGACGCCCGGAATGCGTTGCAGCCGGGCGCGGTCTTCCGCATGAACCGCGGAGACGAGCTCGTCGGCCCCGATCCCCGACAGGAACGCCAGCGCCATCCGCGGGCCGACGCCGGAGATCGCGATCAGCCGCTCGAACACACGGCGCTCCTCGGCATGGGCGAAGCCGTAGAGCTGAAGCGCCTCGGCACGCACGTGCGTGTGGATGAACAGCTGCACGGAACGACCGGCCTCGGGCAGCTCGTAGAACGTGCTCAGCGGGATCTGGATTTCGTAACCGACCCCCGAGACGTCGAGCAAGACCCGCTCCGGCGAGCTCTCCAGCAAGGTCCCGCTGAGCCGGCCGATCATCGCGTCTCTTCCACGGCGCGCGTGCTCCGCCGGATCGATCGTTGCACGCGATGGTGCGTCTGATGGCACAGGGCCACCGCCACGGCGTCGGCCCGATCGTGCTCGGGAATCCTCGTTCCCGCAAGCCGCTCCACCATGTAGGCGACCTGCTCCTTGGTCGCCCGGCCGTTTCCGGTGACCGTCTTCTTCACCTCGGCGGGAGAGTACTCCACCGTCGAGATGCCTTCGCGACTGAGCGAGGCGAGGATGACCCCGCGGGCATGGGCCAGTTGCAGGGCGGCCCGGGCGCTGGCGCCGTGGAACGGGGTCTCGACCGCGGCGTGGAGCGGTCGGTGCTCGGCCAGGATCTCGACGAAGCGGTCCTGGATGGTGGCCAGGCGTTCTCCGAACGGGATGCCGCGCCGCGGCCTGATCACCCCGCTGGCGACCAGGCGGGGGCGTTCGGGGGTCCCCGCCAGCAGCGCCCAGCCGGTGGCCAACGACCCCGGATCGACCCCCAGGATCGTCAGCGGAGCCGGCCGCGCGGGGGTGGGCACGCCGGGTCGCTCAGGCCGTGGAGCTCTCGAGCTCGTCGGCGTCGACCTCGAGGTTGGCCCAGACGTTCTGGGCGTCATCTTGATCTTCGAGCAGGTCGAGGAGCCTGAGGCACTGCGCGGCCTTCTGGCCCTCGAGGGTCACCGTGTTCTGAGGCTCCATCACCAGCCCGGCCTCGGAGACCTCTACCTCTACCTCGGCGGCCTCCAGCGCCTCCTGGACGGTATGGAAGGCCTCCGGAGGCGTCGAGACCTCGAAGTGCTCCTCGATCTGCTCGATGTCCTCCGCGCCCGCCTCCAGGGCGATCTCCAGCAGCGTCTCCTCGGTGGTCGAGTCCGCCGAAATCGTCAGCCGGCCGCGTTTGTGGAACATCCAGGCCACGCTGTTGGGCTCGCCCATGTTGCCGTTGTGCTTGGAGAAGAGGTGCCGGATCTCGGGCGTCGTGCGCATCCGGTTGTCGGTCAGCGTCTCGATCAGGATCGCCACGCCGCCGGGGCCGTAGCCCTCGTAGGTGACCTCCTCGTAGCTGACGCCCGGCAGCTCGCCGGTGCCCTTCTGGATCGCCCGCTTGATGTTGTCGGCGGGCATGTTGGCGGCCTTGGCCGCGGCGACCGCGGTGCGCAGCCGCGGGTTGCCGTCGACGTCGCCGCCGCCGAGCCTGGCGGCGACCGTCAGCTCCTTGATCAGCTTGGTGAAGAGCTTGCCGCGCTTGGCGTCCGCCGCGGCCTTCTTGTGTTTGATCGTACTCCACTTGNNCGGCCGTCAGGTCCGCCGACACCCCACCAGCCCGGGCCGCCGGCTTCGTTGCAGAACGTGCCGCCCGAGATCGGGTTGTCGGTACGGATCAGCAGCCAGTGGCCGTTGCCGGACACCAACGTGTGGTTGGCGCCGTTGAGACCCGTGCCGCTCGACGACGGCACGTAGTTCGTGCCGAGCGAGGAGATCGGGCCTTCCGCGTAGGCGTAGTTGATCGGACCGCTCCACTGGAAGTCGTTCTTGTTGTTGGAGCCGTCCGCCGTGATCGTCGGGGCCAGCAGCGAGCTGTCCGGGCAGGCCACGTCGATCGGGGCATAGGCCGTTGAGACGCAGCTGGTCAGCGCCGAGCAGCGGGCATCCGCGGCGTAGACGATGTCGTCGCCGGGCGCCTGCAGCAGGATCGCGTTCTCGGACCAGTTGCGGAGCAAGGTGTCGCCCGCGTCGTCACCGAAAGCGCCCCCATCACCGGCGGAGTCGACCCAGAAGCGGTACTGCAGCACGCCACCCACGCAGCGATCGGCCGCCGACTGGAGCGCGTTGAGCTCGATCACCTGACCGGGTGCCGGCGTACCACCGGACGGATCGGTCACGAGCGACGGGGTGATCGTGTTGCAGGTGATCCCGCAACCCGGGAAGTTGCAGGTACCGTTCCCGGAGCAGTCCGAGTCGTCCACGCACGGTGTCGTACCGTCACCGGAGCAGACGCTCTCGTTGAGTTTGACGTCGGCTTCCAGCGAGGCCGCCGAGGTGATCGCGTCCTTGATGCGGAAGTCGTCGACGAACCAACCGTCTTCCTGCGGGACGGACTCTTCGTAGTTGAAGGCCGCCTGCCACGTCTCCGCGAGTTTGATCGCCGAGACCAGCATGCGGACCCGCACGTACTGCGCGCGGAACTGCGAGAAGTCCACGACCGACTCGACCCACGTGCCCGGTCCGACCGAACCCGGTAGACCCGGACCCTGCGTCGCGTTACCGAGACCGGCGACCGAGTCGAAAGCGCCGTCCGTGTCGCCCATGTAGGTGTAGACGAACTCGGGGAAGCAGGTCGACGAGGGTCCGTAGCGACGGAACGGATCCGACGGGTCGAAGAAATCGTCTTCGTCGTTCCCGTCATCGATCGGGTCGAAGGTACAGACGTTGTAGTTGTCCTCTTTCTGGGAGTCGTACTGGTTGGCCACGGTCGTGACCTTGATCCAGTCGCCCACGGGCGCGTCGTCGACCGGGTTGGCCAACTGAACGTGGATGACGCCGCCGTCCGCCGAACGCAGCGGACCACTGACGTTCACACCGCGGAAGTCCATCAGGCTGACCTGGTGCTTCCACACCGCCCGCGGTTTGGCCTCGATACAGGAGTTGACCGCGCCACCCGGGCAGTCGCCGTCGCCGTTGGGGCACGCCGTCAGCGGAGCGTTCGAGCAGATGCGCGCGAAGCCCATGGCCAGCGGAGCGACCGTCTCGACGGCCTCCAGCACGCCCATCGGCGTGGTGTACTGCAGCACGTCGTCCTGGTAGATGCCCCAGTGCAGCGCCTGGGTGCCCAGGTGCGCACGCTCCGTGACGATCTCCCACCACGTCGTGTTGGCGTGGTCGTTGTTCTGACCCAGGAAGCAGTCGGGGTCACCGAAGGTGAACGAGTTGACGTAATCCGGATCGGCGAACGAACAACGGAAACCATCGGAAGCCGTTAGGCTGCCGCCATTGCCGCCGGAGCCGGGGATGACCGCGCCGGTTGCTTGCGGGTCGGCGCCGACCGTTGCCGAGTCCATGTTGTTGATGCCGAAGATGCCGAAGCCACCCTCGAAGCCCTCGACGATCTCGGCCGGGCCACCCCCGCCGATCGCATCGAGGTCGAGCGGGATCGTCGCCACCTGGTCGACGAACGCCGTGTCGAACTGGTCGGAGCTGATGAACACGTTCAGCTGCGCACTGTAGGGAATCAGCTCGGCATTGCAGGTGCCGCCGGGGCACTGCGAGTCGAGACCGCACGCCGAGGCCGAGTTGGAGCAGGTGCCCACACGATTGGCGCTCGGCGAAATCCGGAACGCGAACTCTTCGACCGTGGTCACGATTCCTTCGTCGACCCCGATCGTGTCCGGATCGTCCGCGGGCATCGTGCCGACGTTGACGTTGGCGCTGAGGATGCAATCG
Source organism: Acidobacteriota bacterium (assembly GCA_011773795.1). GTDB lineage: Bacteria > Acidobacteriota > Polarisedimenticolia > Polarisedimenticolales > Polarisedimenticolaceae > WVWW01. The sequence continues at coordinate 22,028 of WVWW01000164.1, read as the reverse complement.
ATCTTCGGATCGCCACTCGCCAGCTTGGCCTGGACGTTGGTCAGCAGCATCCCGGTCTGGTTCCGCAGGGTGAGCTTCAGGAAGGCCGTCTCGTTCGTGTCGGCCCACACGTCGTTGTCACCGTTGTCGCGGACGCTGGTGTCGATCACGGCCACGTTACCGCCGCTGAGGGCGATCGTCGTGAACGCTTGCACCAGACCGTTGGCGCTGGCCAACAGGCTGTTCTGGCAGATCTGCCCCGTCCCGTCGTCGTAGTCGAAGTAGTTCATCTCGACCGTCGGGTTGATGACACCCTGGGCCTGGACGAACACCACGCCCGGCGAGTCGTACGTCGCTGAGACCGGAAGCGATCCCGTGTACTCCCCATCGGGACAGGTCGAACCCGACGGGTTGGAGCAGTCCATCGTCAGACGCTCACCCGTGGGCTCGTTCTCGGACTTGCCCGTGATGCGAACGTCGGCGATGCCGTTGTTGTTGCAGTCCGTGTCGTCACCGGCGTCCGTGTTGTCGCCGTCATCGTTGCAGTCGTTGTTGGACGGCGTCGAGTCCTGCAGCGTGATGTCCAGGAACGTCGCGCTGTTGAACGAGGCGCCGACCGAGCTGTCGATGGTGGCGCAGGAACCACCGGTGGTGCAATCGACGGCGTCGGGGACGATCGTGAACTCCTGCCAGGTGAACACCACGTCATCGACGCCGATCCCGTAAGAGGTAACCGGGTCGGGAGCCGCGGTGTCTTCTTTCTCGAAGTTGACCATGCCGATCGCCGCCTGGAAGTCGGCGGCGCTCTCGCCGGCCACGTCCTCGATCGTGGTGAAACGCAACTCGGGACCGTTGAACGCGTTCATGTCCATGTTGCGGATCGGACCGTTGGGAACGACGTATTCGTCGATCGAGTCGTTCGCGAAGATGCACGCACGACCGGCGTTGCAGTCGGCGTCGACGGTGCAACCAATGCCACTCTGCATGCAGGACCCGGCGACACACTCGTCGTCGGCACAGCGATTCAGGAAGACGTCGGTGCTGCCGACCTGGCAAGTACCGCCGCCCGCCGCGCAGGTAATGCCGTCACCGTCCGGATCCGGGTCGCCGCCGATGAGGTTGCACGCCTGGCGGTTCTCGGTTCCGCCGTCACACACCGCGTTGCAGGCGACGCCACGACGATCCGGCCCGCCGCCGACGCCGGGGCAGTACCCGTTGTTGATGTCGTCGTCCAGCGGACCGGCAAGACCGAACTCGTTCAGCGTCAGCAGCGGATAGCGTCCGGCGCCTTCGAAGTAGCACGCGTTCTGGCCGTGGCGGTTGTTGCCCAGCACGCCGTTTCGCGTCAGGTTGTCGACGCCGAAAATCGGCGCGAACAGCGAGTAACCGTTGGTCAAGTCGGGGTTGTTTTCCGACACACCGTCCGAGCCTCCGATCGGCGTGTAGCTGCCGAAGCCGAGGTTGAGGACGTTGCCGTCGGACGTCAGGTCCACCGGGTTGATCGCGGTCGTGTCGCCGTCGACCTCCCAGCTCCAACCCACGTTGCTGTCCTCGAGATCGATGGCCTGGTTCCAGGAGAACTCCATGATGTTCACGGAGTCGGCGGTGTCGTCGACCTTCTGGATCGGAGGCGTCAAGAGCAGCTCGAACCAGAGCCGTTCGCCGGTCTCACCACCGACGGTCTCGATGCCCTGGCACTGCTCGATGTTGTTGCCGGCGCCGAGGCAGCCCGTCGCACCGAACGCGCCGATGCGCCCGGTGTGCCACATGCCGCGCTGCGGGGCCACCGCGTCGCACGTCTCGCCGCCGGGGCAGTCGGCGTCGATGTAGCAGGTGCTGCCACCGGTGCACTGACCCGCCTCGGCCGTCTGCCAGCCGCAGCCACCATCCGTGTTCCAGACGTTGTCCAGGTCGAAGTCACGCGGATCGATGTCCTCCGACTCCGAGATGCAACGGAAGTTGCCCGACAGGCCGGCCAGCGAGCAGCTGAACGGGTTGTCGATGCAGGTCACCAGGTTGCAGGTGTTGCCCGTGCAATCCGCGTCGGTGACACAGGCATTGCCGGTCCGCACGCACGCATTGGCCACGCAGACGTCGCCTTCGCAGTCCTCGGGGTCGAGGTCAGCATCCAGCGGGTCGTCGAAGTCGGTGCACTGGGTGCCGCCCTGGACGCCGCCGCACCAGCCCTGCGCATCGAAGATGCAAGTCGTGCCGGCGCCCGCGGCGACGCAGTCGTCGTCAACGTTGCACGGCTCGTTCGGATCCGCGTTGCATTTCCCGATGGAGCAGAAGCCGTCGAGCATGTTGTTGAAGTTCTTGTCCTCGCCCCACTGGGCGATCGTGTCGATGATCGCGCTGTCGTCCGTCGGGGCCGCGATGCCGTTCTTGAACCCACCGTCGTTGGTGTTGAAGTTCCACGGCGCGTTGGCGGCCGCCTCGGCGTTCTTGCCGCCGGCGGTCATGTCGGAGAAGACGCGAGTCTCGAATCGATAGTCGCGGAAGAAGTCACCGGCGTTGTCGGTCGGACGGGCGAAGCCCGTGTAGGCACCGCAGTCACCGGCACAGCCTTCCAGGAACTCGTTGTTGTTCCAGTCGGCGAACTCGGAGCCGCCGGTCGGGAAGTCGGTGGAGTACAGCACCGCCAACTGGTCCGCGTCGAGGACGTTGCGGAAGACGGCCGTTGCCGTACCGCCGCGACCGGCCGTCGGGGAGGTCAGTTCGAGGACGAACTCGACTTCCTGCATATCCGGGATCGTTGCGCCCATCGAAAGGTTGTAGTTGACGCCGATGGCCGCGGCCGACGGAAGCTCGGCGATCGTGACCGGTGAGTTGGTGACGCTCAGCCAGCTGGCCGGACACTCGGTCATGGCGTTCGGGCCCGTGAGGATCCGGTCCGGGTTCAGGCAGTTCTGCGTACCGGGACGGCAGTCCTCGGGAGCGAGGGCGTCGTCCGCGATGACGCAGCGCAGCGAGGACACGATGTTGTCGATCGTCTCCGTTTCCTGGGAGCCGATAGCCACGCTGAGGATCAACTGCTCGTCTTCGTCCGGGTAACGATCCGGGAAGCCGAACTCGAACAGGCCGCGCGCGTTACGCTCGCAGCCGCCGTTCACGAAAGTGCCGGTGTCGAAGCCGAACTGTCCGAACGTGATCGCGCCCGAGGTGATTCGCAGCTCGCAGTCGACGGCAGCCTCGCTGACCTCGACGTTGCCTTCCGTGGCGTCCGTGTAGGTCACGCGCAGCGTGTCCCCGTCGCGGACGTCGAGCACGCCGTTGCCGGTGTCGCGCTGCGTCGCGTCGGTCAGGAACACCTGGTCGCCGACGTAGCTCTGCGAGCCGGCTTTCTTCGTGAACGCCAGGCCGCTCTCGGTGTCGACCAGCAGGCCCTGGCTGTCGAAGACCTCGACGACCGTGCGGCCGGAGATGACGTTGGCGTCGAGCGCCGGGGTCTCCGGCAGCTCGTTCACCGTGATCTGCGCCTGCTCGTTGCAGGAGTAGGTCCCGGAGTCGAAGCGCACCGACGAGCCCAGGCAGGCGGCGCCGCTGATCGCCACGGCGTAGCGCTGCGACGAATCGGCGTTCACGCCGGGCGTGAACGGCGTGCCGTTCGGGTTCGTGTCCTTGGTCTTGACGAGAATGGTCCAGGTGCCGATCTCGATCTGGTCGTCGTCGGCCGGATCGAGGTCGGTTTCATCCGTGATGCCGTCACCATCGACGTCGTTCGAGAGGAAGATCGCCTCGGTGTTGTTCGCGACGTCGTGGGGCGAGAGCGTGCCGTTCGCGCGTTGGCAGATCGGCAAACTCCACTGGCCCTGGCTGATGACGCCGGTGTTGCCCTGCAGATCCGGGCAGTCCTCGTTGGCGTCCAGCACCTTGTTGCGGTTGTCGTCATCCGTGAAGTAGTTGCCGTAGTAGATCCGGCCGCTCGGCGCGACGAGCTCGAGATCGAGGTCGGTCGCCAGGGTGCCGTTCGCGGTGTCCGCGTCCATCCAGGCCAGCGCCACGCGCAGCGTCGAGCTTGGCGCGCAGACCTCGAAGGTCTGCTGATCGGTGTCGCCGGGGAGCGCTCCGTTGAGGACGCCGTCGAGACCACTGAGGTTGTTCGGCCCGACGGGCGAGATGTCGCCGCCGTCGGCCACGATCAGACCGGAGACGCTCTGCGCCCAGGTCTGCAGCGGCAGGACGTTGTCGAGCTGGATGCGGCCGTAGCCCTGCTCGTTGTTGAAGCGATAGCCGGTCGGGACGCCGCCGCCGTTGAGGTAGTCGGCGGAGGCGACCAGGATCGCCTTGACCAGCGCGCCGGAGATGTTCGACACCTGGTTGGCGTTGACCTGGGCGCCCGTCGGGTAGAGGCCCTGGGCGAAGTAGTCGCGCACCAGCATCGCGGCGCCGGCCGCGGCGGCGGAGGAGACGCTCGTCCCGGGGAAGGCGTCGGTGATGTCGCACTCGACCGGGTCGTTCTGGTCGTTGTCGTTGGTCCGGCAGACGAACTCCGAGGCGACACCGAGGCCGCCACCGTCGCCACCGGGCGCCATCAACACCGGCTGGATCCGATCCAGCGAGTTGATCGGGTCGGTTTCCCAGAGCACGCCGGGGTCGACACGGGCCGGCCCGACACTCGAATTGAAGAAGCGGTTCTCGGCGTTGTCGCCCACGCTGGCGTTGCCGCTCCTGCCGAGGGAAATGCCGTTCTTGTTGGTTCCCGGTGCGGCAACGCTCCCGAGGTCCGGGATGAAGTCGTTGTCGAAGTCCGTCCCGAAGTTACCGGCGGCCGCGAAGAGCAGCGCGTCCTGGCGAGTACGCAGGAACAGGTCGATCTGGCGGGCGGCACTCTCGTAGACGTTCGCCCCTTGGGCCGTGAACGACGCGTTGAACACACGCGCGCCGTCACCGTCCGTCGTACGATAGCCGACCTGCAGGAAGCCGGGGCAGGTCGCGCCGGGGCAGGCTGCGGTGTCGTTGACGCCCGTGAACCAGAGCGGGCCTGCCGTGAGGCCGTTGACGATCGGGTCGTCGCAGGACGCCGCGGCCGGGGTCACCAAGGCGTCCAGGACCGACACCTTTCCGCCCGGGGCGACGCCATCCAGCGTCCAGTCGAGGTCGCTCGAGTCGGGCGCGTAGAACTTGACGTTGGCATCCCACCCGGTCGAGAGATCCACGATGTTGGTCGCGTTGCCGACCGCGGTCGCCGCCACGATGTGACCATGCGTCAGTCCGCCCTGCGGACCCGCGTCGCAACCGGTCTCGTCGCCGGTGCCGGAGAACCTGCTGGCGGAGCGATAGGCCACGACCTTGCGGTGCGCGCTGCCGGCGGTACCGGCGGAGTTGTGCGTATCGGAGAGGTCCGCGCCGTCGAGCTGCACGCCGGTGTCGATGATCATCAGCACCTGCGGGGACGTACCGGGGACACCGTTGCCGCTGCCGTTGACGCCGGCGAGGTGGTAGGGGCCGACCGTTCCGCGGCCCTGGAAGCCACCGGTCTGCATCGTGATCGTCGTTTCCTCACCGGCGGGGCGGAACGGGATCGCCTCGTGGATGACGAGGATCGACTGGATCTGGGCAAGACGCCCCAGCTCCGCACGATCGATGGAAGCGCGGATCGTGCGGCCGGCGGCAGCGGTGACCTCGCCGCCCAGGGCGATGATGTCTTTCGCGACCAGTTGGGCGTCCTCACCGGGGAACAGTGTGATATCGAGGTCGTAAACGGTCGAAACCGCTTTGATCGGGTTCGCCAACGGAGTCAGTCCGATCTCGGGGTGCAGTTTGATCCCGGCCGGGAAGGGAGCCACGGCCTTGACACCCTGGTGCAGCTGGACGTCGACGAAGGCATCGCGCGTCAGCAGCGCGATCGCGGCGCTGACCGGCATGCCGCCGACGACGCGCCCGCCCGCAGCCTCGACGATGGCCGAGAACTCGGCGGCACCGCCGTTGCGCAGCCACGCCTTGTCGAGGTCGACGATGAAGTACTGTGCCTCCAGGACGTCGAGCTGATTGGCGGTCTGCAACTCTTGGGGCAGACTCCGCTGCAGCTCGTTGATCGACAGCGCCCCGACGACCGTGCGCAGCATGCCCTGCTCACCCAGTTGCTCACGAGTCGCCGAACCGTAGGGCGTCGGCACGCTGTAGGGCCAAACGTAGTTCGACCGCGCGTACAACGTGACAGGTTCAACACCGTCGCCGCTCAAGCCCGGTTGAGCGTCACGGTTCACCTGCTGCAAGCCTGGGGTCGCCTGCGGGTTATCGATCATGGGCGTGATCTGGTCCTTGGCGCCGGCGAAGACCGGGGCCAGGCCGAAACTCACGACTACGGCAAAAACGACATAATGCCGCCAGCCGGAGAGTAAACGATTACGCATGCCTTCCTCCTGCAAACACAGTTGGGACTGTTCTCGTACTAAATTGGTTCTTCGCGTACGTTTCGTACACATCCCCCCCTGTTGGGATGCCGTGTTTTGTACGGTGAGTCACAGGGGTTGTCAAGGCGGAAACCTTGAAGGAAAGCGGTCATTTCGACCGCACCGACCTGAAACAAATCCGATGCTAGAATCACCCAGTTCTTAGCGTTTTCCGGGATCGGGTGTGCGGTGAAATCACCGCAGCTCGAGCACGGAAACGCTCTTGATGAATTACAGGTAGGCAGCGTTCTATGAACCCTCCAACCGTCCCCCCAGCGATCCCCCTCGAGCGCTACTTTCAGGCCCCCGGTCGAACGCTGGTCGCGCTGTCGGGAGGTGTCGACAGCGCCGTCCTGCTGGCGTTGACCGCGCGGGTGAATGGACGTTCAAAAGTCTCCGCGGTGACGACTTTTTCCGCCGCGGTTCCCGCCGAGGAGCGGGCCTCCGCGCGTCGCGTCGCGGCCCACGTGGGTGTCGATCACGACGAGGTCGAGACCCGGGAATTGGAAAACCCGGAATATCGAGGAAACACGGGAGATCGTTGCTACCACTGCAGGATCGAAATGTTCGATCACCTTATCGGTATTGCGCGAGCCCGAGGCTTCGACACGGTCTCCTACGGTGCGATCGTGGACGATCTCGGAGACGACCGTCCGGGCATGCGCGCCGCCGAGGAGTACGGGATCCGTGCTCCGTTGATCGAGGCGGGTTTGACCAAGCTTGACGTCCGTGCGCTCGCTCGCGACCTCGGGCTTCCGGTCAGCGACAAACCTGCCACAGCCTGCCTGGCCTCGCGGATCCCCGTCGGCACACCCGTCACCGCGGAGCGGCTGGCGCAGGTCGAGCGAGCCGAGCGGGCGGTCGCGCGTCTCGGGTTCCGCCAGTTCCGTGTCCGTCATCACGGCGACGTCGCTCGCCTCGAGCTCGACGAGAACGGGAGCCACCTGCTCCGCGACGACAGGCTGAGGCAGCGGTTGATCGAGGAGGTGCGGGCCGCGGGATTCCGTTTCGTGGCGGTCGACCTCGAGGGCTATCGCAGCGGGAGCCTCAACCTTTTAAAAGGAGAGCCGGCCGAGACGGAGTCCGCCCCGGCTACCTCGTCGAGGCCCGCGGGTCGAGCCGGTCGCGGATCCCCTCGCCGATCAGGTTGAACCCCAGGACGGCGCCGTAAAGGGCGAGACCGGGGACGACGGCCAACCACCAGCCTTGATCGATCTGCTCCCGGGCGTCGGAAAGCAGACCACCCCAGGTCGGCTGCGGCGGCTGCACCCCGAGACCCAGGAACGAGAGGGCGGCCTCGACGAGGATCGCCGAGGCGGCTGCGAAGGACGCCGTCACGAGGACGGGCGCCAGCGCCGAGGGCAACAGGTGGCGGACCATGATGCGCAGGTCCGAGGCGCCCGCGGCGCGGGCGGCCTCGACCATCTCCGCGCTCTTCAGCCGCATGAACTCGCCGCGCATGTAGCGCGCCACCGGGATCCACCCCGCGAAGGCGAGAACGAGGGCGACGCGCAAGACATCGGGTATCCCGCGCAGGACCGCGGGGGACATCGCGAGCAGCGCGATCGCGAGCAGCAGGCTCGGCACGCAGGCGACTGTCTCGATCAGACGCGAAACCGCGGCGTCGGTCCAGCCGCCACGGAAGCCGGCGAGCGCCCCCAGCGGGACACCGATCGCGAGCGAAAAGAGCGACGTCAAGATGCCGATGCCCAGCGAGACACGGCCGCCGTACGCGATGCGCGCCGTCAAGTCTCGTCCCAACGCGTCGGTGCCGAGCCAGTGGGCGCCGGAAGGACTCTTCAGCGTGGCGGCGAGGTCGATGCGCAGCGGGTCCTGGGCCCAAAGCGGGGCGAGAACCGCGATCGCGCCCAGCACCAGGACCAGCGCAAGGCCGCGGTTGAGCGAGGCCGGTCGTCCGGTCCGCTCAGCCACGACGCACCCTGGGGTCGGCGAGCGCGTAGGTCACGTCCGCAAACAGGATGCCGGCGAGCGCCGCCGCACCGGAAATCAGGGTGACGCCGAGCAGCACGGGCAGGTCGCGCTGGTACGCGGCGTCGATGAACAGCCATCCCAGTCCCGGGAGCTGGAAGACCGTCTCGACGATGACCGAGCCGGCGAACAACGCAGGGATCAGGAATCCGGCGAGCGTCAGCATCGGCACCGCCGCGAGCCGGAAGCCGTGCCGGACCAGGATGGCGAACCGCGTCATGCCACGGGCCCGCGCCGAGAGGATCGTCTCGAACCGGGTGGACTCGAGGAGATTGGCCCGCACGAAGCGGGAGACGTACGCGAGGCCGCCGTAAGTCAGGCAGATCACCGGCAGCACCATGTTGGCGACGCGTGGGATGCCCGTGACGCCACCGCTGCCGTACAGCGGCAGCCAGCCCAGCCGGACGGCGAACAGCCGCTGGAGCAGGAGTGCCGCCCAGAAAATGGGGACCGCATAAAGAAGGTAGGTGGCGGTCGCGCTCCAGCGGTCGGCGACCGATCCGGGGTTGAGGGCGGCGGCCGCGCCGATCGGCACCGACAGCGTCACGATCAGGAACAGGGCCATCGCGTTGAGGGACAGGGTGACCGACAACCGTTCCCCGATCTTCTCCGCAACCGGGCGGCGGTCACGGATCGAGTTGCCGAGGTCGCCCCGGAGCAGCCGCCCCAGCCAGGAGGCGTATTGCACCGCCACCGGCCGGTCGAACCCGTAGTAGGCCTCGAGCGCCGCGCGATCGGCGGCCGAGAGCCGCTCCATCCCGTCGTCCTGCACGGCCATCGGGTCGCCGGGGGCGAGCTGGATCAATCCGAAGACGAGCAGGGTGACCAGGAGCAGCGTCAACGCCCCCGTCGCCAGCCGGCTCACGATCCGTCGCAGCACCGTGCGGCTAGCCCGCGTCGTCGGACCAGCGCCAGTCACGTGGTCCGTGGATCGAGGCCGCGTACCCCAGCGGCGACGGCCGGACGCCGCGCAACCGCTTGTCGTAGATCAACGGGGCATCGAAGAAGAACACCGCCGTGACCGGCTCCTGTTCATGCAACCAACGCTGGGCTCGGTGCATCTCGGCAAGCCGCCGATCGGGGTCGAACGTGTAGCGCACCGCGTGCAGCAGACGATCGATCTCGGGATCGTCGTTGCCCCAGAAGTTGTAGCGATCCGTCGCGGTGGAATGGTACAGGTCGAACATGTCAGGGTTGGTGAACTGAAGAGTCTGCGCCAGAACATGGAAGTCCCTGTCCTTACGCCGCTCGCGGAGCGTCTGCCACTCCAATTGTTCCACGCTGACGTCAGCACCGATGTCGAGCCAGGACTGTTGCTCCCAGTCGGCGATCCAGCTGGTCAATTGCTGAGAGCTCTTGGGCACCATCAACGTGAACGCCAGCCGCAGCCCATCCTTCTCGCGCACGCCGTCGCCGTCGCTGTCGACCCACCCGGCCTCCGTCAGCAGGCGGCGTGACTCGTCCGGGTCGTACCCGTAAGGCTCGACATCGGGGGCGACCCAGTCGGAAGACGGGGGGAACGTCGTTGCGCCGACGTGGGCCATACCGCCGGCGACGTTCTCGATGAAGCTTTCACGGTCGAGCGCCAGCACCATGGCCCGTCGCACCCGGGGATCGCCGAAGAACGGATTGTTGTTCTGGTTCCAGCCGAGGATGTACACGGAGTACCTCTTGAAGCTGGTGAATTCGAAAGCCGCGGCCCGCTCGCTCTCGCGAGCCTGCTCCCAGAGATTGGCCGCCATCACCATGATGTGCAGATCTCCGGTCATCATCGCCTGGTAGGCGGTCTGCTGATCCGCAAAGATCTTCAGCTCGAGTCGGTCGATCGCGGGCCGCCCGCCCCAGTAGTCGTCGTTGGCCTCCATCACGATCTCCTGGCCGCGGATGTAGTGCACGAACTTGAACGGCCCGCAGCCGATGGGGTGCTCGACGAACCGCCCGTTGAACAGATCCTCGTCCTGTCCCGCGACGTGCTCCGGCAAGATCGGCGTGCGCCAGGCGTCCAACGCGTCGGGTTTGATTTCCGAATAGGTCGCGATGACCGTCCTCTCGTCGGGGTTCTCGAGCTTGACCAGCTTGTCCAGGGCCGGGGCCCAGGGCAGGTTCTCCGTCTCGGGCTCACGCAGCTTGTTGATCGTGAACACGACGTCGGCCGAGGTGACCGGTTCGCCGTCATGCCAGCGCACGTTGTCGCGCAACCTGAAGGTGATCGTCTTGTCCGCTTCCGAGAATTCCCAGGACTCCGCGAGCAGCGGCCGGATCGTGAGCTTCTCGTCGTACTGCACCAGTGCATCCGTCAGCCGCATCCCGAAGATCTCGGAGTTGAGATCGGTCTTCCCGATCAACGACAGCGATGCCGGATCCTGGGAGATGTGCATGCGCACCACACGGGGCCCGTCGTTCGAGGGCGTCTCGGTGGACGCGCAGAAGGCCGTGAGGCAAACGAGCGCGAGCACCCAAGAGAGCCGTTGAGCTAGCTTCATGTGGTTCCCTTTTCGTTACTCGCCCGGCAAGACGGCCTCGACCGCATTGCCCGCGAGATCTTCTCCCCGGACCTTCCAGGCTCCCGCCGCCTGCGGCAGCGCGAGCTCGAATCTCTCTCGCCGCGAGTCGCAGACCCCGTCCGCCGAGCGCACCCGGGCAGTTGCCCGGCCGTCCCGCAGCAGCGTCAATCGCTTGACGCGGCTGACCTCGTCGGACAGCACGATCTCGAAGCGGCCGTCCGGGAGGCGACCCACCTCGATGGACGGCGCGGTTCGATCGACCGTCACCCGGTAGATCGTACCCCGGGTCCGACGACCCTCGGCAGGGTCGTTGGCCGCCTCATCGGTCACCGCCAGGCGGACATCGTAAAGACCTTCAGGCAGCTCCTCGGTGCTCCACTCCACCGTCCCGGATTGAACGGCGGGGGCGTCGCGGCCCCCGTCCGGGATGGTTCCGCGGGCCGCCTGGGTCGTCCACCCGTCGGACAAGGCGGTGCGGTATTCAAGCACCGCCTCCAGCGGGTCTCCGTCGGGATCCCGGGCCTTCCACTCCAGTCGTGCGGTCGGTCCGACCGCACGAACCTCGGCAAGCGGGTCCTCCACCAGAACGGGAGCGCGGTTGTAGGTCTCGTAGCGCAGGGTCACACTGCCCAAACGGGCGCCGCTCTCCTGGCTCCCGATGAACCGCACCCGGAACTGGGCATAGCGACCGTCGGGATTGTCGACGGGGCTGCCGTCGGCCAGCACCTGGGCCGGGCTCCACGCCGACCAGGTGGCGTCGGGCTGCGGGCTGTTGCCGGTCCGCGTGTAGACCTCGGTGCGTGCCAGTCGCTTGCGTGGGTCCCACGAGATCGAGCC
>WVWW01000164.1:0-10280 GCA_011773795.1 Acidobacteriota bacterium | reverse complement strand
TCGTCCCCGCGAACACGGTTCGATCGGCACGGGTCAGCGCCGTGAGGTGGGCCTCGCGCAACGTGGCCAGCAGCGCGATGTCGTCGTCGGGTTCGACACGATAGAGGCGGGCCGGTTCGCCGGTGCCCATGACCACCCGTCCCGCCGCATCGGTCACCAGGCTCAACGGTGTTTCCGAGGCCGATTCCCAGAGCACGACGGGTCGCCCACTGCGATCGATGCGGATCAAGCGTCCGCGTGGCCCGGCGCTCGTGGCCGCCTCGCTCTCGAGCCCCTCGATCACGCCGCGCAAGGTCGGTCCGCGGCGTTCCTCGAGCGGGACGTTCGGTTCGACGCTCACTCCGTCCGGCAAACGCAGACGCAGCTCCGGACGCTCCACCGTGCGCTGCGGCGTGCCGACCAGCGCGACCGTCCAGCCGTCCTCGTCCGTGCGAACGATGGACCGCGCCTCGTCGAGATCGTCGTCGTAGAGCACCAGCCCGTTCCCGTCGATGTCGATCTCGTAGAGCCGTCCGATTCCCGCACCGCCGGCGACGAGCGTCCCGCCGCCGTCATGCAGCAGCGCGACGATGTGCGGCTCATCGCTGTCGAAGTGGGTCTCGGTCGATCCGTCGGAACGCAACCGCAGGACCTTGCCGCGCTCGCCGGTCCCGGCGTAAACGTTCCCGCCATCGCTCTCGGCCAGCGACCACACGTAGCGCTCGCCCGTCTCGACCCAGAGTCCTCCGCGCCGCTCTCCATCGATCCGGTAGACGCGACCTCCCGGAGACGTGCCGGCCAGCAGCGTGCCGTCGGATAGGCGCAACAGCGCGGTGACCATCGCCTCTCCGGTCCGAAAAAACTCCCTGCCGCGTCCGTTCCCGTCGGTGCGATAGACGACGCCGTCAGGCCCGGTCCCGAAGAACACCTCTCCGGGATCCCCCGGGCATGCCGACCATGCCTCGAGCGTGGCGGCAGCGGCGAGCGCATCGTCCAGTCGCTGCACACGCGGAGCGAGGAACAACTGCCCGCGGCTCGATACGGCGATCCCGTCCGCGTCTCCCCGCAGGAGCTCGGCCGGCCCGGCCGACCACGTACGTGTTTCCGCGGCGAAGGAAGTACCCCCGGTTACGACCATCGCCAGCGTTGCGGCAACACGGAATCTCACTTCCCGAGGATCTCCAGCTCCAGACGGGCCATTCCCTCGACCACTTCACCTGCGTCCAGCGATTCCTCCAGCAGGTGCCGACGCGGAACCCGGATCCTGTTCCCGCGTCCGCCCGGCCGGGCGAGGACAGCCGCGATCGACGGCGGGAGGTTCGGCATCCTGGCACCGTCGATGAACAGCCCCGGGTCCTCCGTGGGAGCGACCACGTAGAGCCGATCGTTGCGCCGAAGCTGGTTGATCAGGAGGACGAGCTGATCCAGATCACGGGGCAGGATCGAGCTGTCCGTCTGTTCGTCCCGCTGCACCGAAGCGGCGCCGCCGATGAGCAGGGTCAGCTTCCCGGCAGGTTGCTCTTCGGGGATCCGGACCGACGCTTGCAGTGTTCGGCGCGGTCCTCTGAACGGCGCAAGGACGAGCTCGAGATCGACGGTTTCGCCGGGCGCCACCCGGTAGCGATCGGCCACGGCCCGCACCAGTCTGGCGCTGCGGGGTAGCGAGTCGTACTCGAGGATGATGTTGACCCCGACGATTCGTGGAGCGGACCAGACGTTGTTCATCAGAAGGTGAAGGATGTAGGCGGGGATCCCGGTCGCATAGTCGAGCGCCTCGGGGCCCGCGAAGACGTTGTCGAGGGCGACGTCCTGGTCGTCGTCCATCTTGATCACCGAGCCGTCCGCTAACCGAACGGTGAGGTTGCCCGACGCGCGTTCTTCGTTCTGGATGATCCCGCCGAGCGCCAGGTAAAACAGGACCGGGGCGAGCATCGGATCATCCGCGACATCGAAGGAGAACGTGCGGCTGCCGGCACCGCTGTCGAGCTGGACGCGTATCGGGATCATCGACGGCTCGGCACCCAACCGCCCGAAAACGGCCGCGGTTCGATCCTGTCGCAGCGCGCCGATTTCGTCGAGCGCGACGGCCACCTTGGCCGAGCTCTGCAGGGAGGGCATCAGCGTCTCGACACGCGCGCCGGTCATCGGAAGATCGACCTCGCCGAGCCCGAACAACGGGTGGCCGAAGGCGAGGACGCCATCCCCGTCCAGCCAGGTCACGGTCCCGGTCGCGGTCATCTCGACATCGCCGCGGACGAGCTTGAGCCCGATCGCCGACCCGGGCTCGAGCGGGGGCGCCACGGTCCCGCTTTCACCCGCGCCTCCGACCTGCACGGCCCGGATACCGGCGCGCTCGAGCTGTTTGCGGATCCGCCGCTCGCCACGCCCGAAGCCTGCGAGGCCGAGCGGCTGAACCCAGGAGCCGCGGGGTGCGCTAGCCAGCGTCGAGAGCGTGCGATCGAAGACCGCGCTGAGCCTCGAGGCGTCGAACAGCACGTGCCGCCAGCCGGAATCCCAGGCGTTTCCCGCGGCGCGCTCCGCGACGGCCGCGTCCCGACGCACGACCGCGAGCATCTCCTCGATCGGCGTGATCCCGGCGATCGCCTCGGTCGAGAATCCCCAGCTGTAGGCGATGGCACCGACCAGCCGTCCGTCGATCGTCACCGGGCTGCCGCTCATGCCGGAGAGGATGCCCGTTTCGGCCAGCGGCCCGCCGGAGCAGCGCGCGAGGATCAGGTTCTGGCTCGGGCCGATGTTCGGCAGCTTGCCGAGGATCTCGACGTCGAAGCTCTCGACGGTGGTGCCGTCGAATACGGTGCGCGCGGTCCCGCGCATGCCCTTGCGGACTTCAGAGAAGGGCATCGTCGCCGGTGCGGATTCGGCCGCGGCGCCGCTCCACAGGGCGACGATGAGGATCACGAGTAGGACGTGTTTCATGGCATGCGACGACACGGGCGGCCTGGTCTCATTCGGCAAAAAAGGTTACCACGCGCCGTCACATCCGGGTGGGTACCTCGATCCCCAACAGCTCCAGCAGTTCGAGCATCCCGTCGTGGTACAGCCGGACGATCGCGGTGCGTGCTCGTCGGATCGATGCGTTTTCTTCCTGGGCCACGCGATAGCGGTGGTAGAAGGAGTTGAACGCCTGCGCCAGCGTGTAGGCGTGCTTGGCCACGGTCGACAGCTCCAGCGTCTCGACCGCCTGGGCGACGACCGCGTCGACACGCAGAAACTGCAAGACCAGGTTCCAGTGCTCGGCGACGGTTCCCGGGGGCAGCGCGGCCAGGGAGACATCCCGGCCGAGCTCGCCGGCCGCGACGGACTCGGGGCCGAAAGCCTGCTCGACCTTGCCGAGGATGTTGCGCGCCCGCACCACGGAGTACTGCAGGTAGGGGCCGGTCTCGCCCTCGAACGCCAGCGCGGCGTCGAGATCGAAGGCCACGACGCGGTTTCGCGTGTAGCGCAGCATGTAGTAACGCACCGCGCCCACGGCGATGCGCCGCGCCATCTCGTCAATCTCACTCGCGTCGAGCTCGGGATTACGTTTGGCGATCTCGCTGCGCGCGCGCTCGATCAGCGTGTCGAGCAGGTCGTCGGCCTTGACGCCCAACCCTTTGCGGCCGGACATCTCCAGGTACGCGCGGCCGCGATCCTCCTCGCTCAGCGGATGGTCCGGGAACATCGCGGCCACGGCCGCCGGTGTCAGAGCGACCATCTCGTACGCGTAGTGGATCGACCGGTCGGCCTGTGCGTCGTGCCCGAGGCTCCGCAACCCCTGCTGGACGACACGCTGCAGGTACGACTGCCGCGTATCGATGACGTTGTACACGCGAGTCGCACCGCCGAAGCTCCGCGGGTTCTCGTCGCGTCCGTCGGAGCAGGTGGACCACAGCGAGTAGAGTTCCCTACGTGGCGACCAGTCGAACGCGTCGTAGTGAAAGTCCTTTCCGAGCAGCCCGAACTTCCACATCTGGTAGGCGATGTCCTTGCCCACGTAGGTCACGGTGCCGTTGGAGCGCACGATGACCTTCTGGTCCTCGCCCGCGCCCGCCTCGGCATCCGCAAGGTCCATCACCCAGCAACCGGCGTTCTTTCCCCGTTCGGTGAGGTGAATCGCCGAACTGCTCTTGAGCCGCTCGAAGGCGTGCTTCCAGAAGTCGAGTCGCAGGATGTCGCTCTCCCGCGGCAACACGTCGTAGCGCGCGCCGATGCGGTCCATCGTCTCGAGGTGGTGCTGGACCATGCGGCGCGAAACGTGGGCCGCGATCTCGGCCGTTTCGTTGTCGCCGCGCTCCATCGCCTCGAGGCAGGCGGCACGGTGGGTCAACCGTGCGTCGTCATCCGCGTACCACTGCGTCACCTCGGCGTAGAGGTCCCAGGCGAGATAGTCGAAACGTTGGCCGCGCTCGCGCAAGGCCTCCTCGGAGTAGCGCTCGAGGATCTGCGCCAGACCTTCCCCACGGATCTGCTGAAAACCGACGACGAGATCGGCAACCTGAACGCCGGTGTCGTCGATGTAGTTCTGGACCTCGACATCGCGGCCGATCCGCCGAAGAAAGCGGACCAACGTGTCGCCGAGGACGGCGTTGCGCAGGTGGCCGATGTGCGCGGCCTTGTTGGGGTTGATGTTCGTGTGCTCGACGATGATCTTACGCGCATCCGGCGCCGCCGGTGCGGTTGCCCCCGACAACTTCTCGCGCAGGAACACATCGCGGTCGAGGAAGGCGTTGAGATAACCGGCTCCGGCTACCTCGACCCGCTCGATCCCGTCGCCCGCCCGGAACGCGTCCGCGATCGCGGCGGCGATCTCGCGCGGGGAGCGTTTGAGCGTGCGGGCAAGCTCGAAGCAGACGGGGGACGCGAGGTCCCCGAGCTCGGCGTTGGGCGGATAGGTCAACGGGATCTCGGTGGGCGCGAGATCCCACGCGCTCTCGATTGCGCGGGTCAGGGCGTCGCGGAAGACCGCTTCGGGCGCGTTGGTCATTGGGCGGCGCACTATAACGCAGCGCCGGGGACGTTCACCAATCCCGCGCTACGTCAGTTTCGTGTGCCGGAAAGCCCGCCGGAATGACTCGTCAGCCCCAACTCGGTCACGGCCTGGATGGTGTACTCGTAACGCACGCCCGGTTCGGCTTCGGTGTCGAGAAAACGGTAGCCGACCCCGCGACCGGCGGCGCCGAGCGCCGGGATCCAGACCGGGTTGACCTGGACTCGCGGACCGCCGCTGGCCCGGGTGCGCAGCACGTTGAAGCCGATCAGACGGTGTTCGTGGGTGGTTTCCCACTGGACCAAAAGCCCCAGCTCGTCAATCGACTCGACCGAGGTCTCGGCGAGCTCGAACGGGTACCCCTTCTCCCGGTGTGCCGAGTAGGAGTAGCCACGAGGCGTCGGATCGTCGGCGTCGATACGGCGCACGAGCAACACCGCCTCCGCCAGACCGTCCAGCGGGACCGTCGTTTCGACGCGTCCGTCGCGCAGCGTCAGCGGAACGCGGTGGATCGCGCCCGCCTGCGAGGTCAGCACCAGATCGGATTCCCAGCGGGCGGAGAAATCGCCCTCGAAGCCGATCTGCAGGCCGCCCGTTTCACCGCCGCCCTCGAACAGCAGGATGCGGCTGCCGCCCCACGGCTCGATGCCGGGATCGCGCCGGATCGACAACGCGGGAAGCCCCGACGCCGTGGAGGTGAAACGCGGCGTCGCCAAGCGGCTCGCGCCGCGCAGGTGCCGCGAGTCGTCGCGTTCGCCCGTGAACAGCGACCACAGCTGGAAGTCCGCGTAGGCCTGCCGCAGTCTCGACGGGGAGACCCGGCGGACACCACGCTCGAGGGCGGCGGCGGTATCGCCACCCCGTGCCAACTCTTCCACCGTGGTCCTCACCGCCGCGACGCCCCAGCGAGATTCGAGGAACGTCAGCCAGGCCGCGTTCCCCACGGCGTGGGTGGAGTCGTTCGATGTCAGGCTCTTGTGCATGTCCTGCAGCCGCTCGTCGAGCGCGGCGTATTCGCCGGCGCGCTCGAGACGCAGCGCGCGCATCGTCGTCCATACCGCGAACGCCTCGCCCCAGGTGGGCGAAAAATCTTCCGACAGCGATTGCACCACGGCGTGAGCGTACTGGTGCGCCGTCGCGCGATAGAGGTCCGCCCGAGGCGTCTCGATACTGACCACGATCGTCGGAACGGGTCGGTTTCTCACTCGTGTCGTGTAACCGCTCGCCGTGGGTCCGAGGTCGGCGACCAACACGTCCACGTCGATGGTGGGGAAACCGTAATCGCTCAGGGTTCGTCGTGGCTCGGCGACACCGCTCGCGATGGCTTGCAAGCGGGCGTCACGATCGTCGGCGGGAAGAGCGTCGAGCCGGATCGACACCGGGCGGCTGATCCGCAACTCGACTCCGGAGATGACCTGCGTCGCCCCGGTCGGCGCGGAGGCGGGGTGCCGATTCAGCCAGCGGGCGGCGCCACGCCGGTTGCTCGACATCGGCCGCACATCGGCGGCGCCGACCTCGGCCTGTCGCAATTCCGTTGTCAGGCAGCCGTGGAGGGCTTGCCCGGAATCCGTCAGCGAGCGGCTGGCCTCGCGGCCCGAACTCGGCTTCGAGTCGGGGAACATGTCGGCCGCGACGATCGGAGAGGACACCGCGAGCGCCGTGAGGAGCATCGCGACACCGTGAAAAGACGCGCAATAGCGATGTTTTCGCACACCTTACCCTTCGCCCGTGCCCCCCCGGACAAACTCTCGAACAAGCTCCAATATACGGGGAGCGAAGCGCAAGGTCAACTCTTGAAGTTGTTGCCGCTCAAGCAGTTAGGAGCGCAGCGTCGAGTGTTCGACCGGGCTACACGCCGCTGTCGTTCGAGCCGATCGCCAGGACGATCACCGTGATGTTGTCGTCGCCACCGTGTTCGTTCGCCGCATCGATGAGTGCTCGGCAGGCCTGGACCGGGTCGGACCGGTGCGTCGTCAGGATCTCCTCGATCAGGTCGTCGCCGATCATCGAGTTCAGCCCGTCCGAGCAAAGAAGGAACACGTCGCCCTGCCGGACCGCTCGCTCGGACACATCGACCTCGAGTTCCAGCCGGTTGCCCATCGCACGCGTGACGATGTTGCGCATCGGGTGCTTGTGTGCTTCCTCGTCGGTCAACAGTCCCATGCGCACCTGTTCGGCGACCCAGGAGTGATCGTCCGTGAGTTGGTTCAGCGCGCCGTCACGTAGCAAGTAGGTGCGCGAGTCGCCGACGTGTCCGATGATGACCTTGTCGTCGCGACGGACGAGGGCGACGATCGTCGTTCCCATCCCTCGCCACTCGCCCCGCGCGAGGACCGATTCGCAGATTCGCCGATTGCCTTCCTGGAACGCATCGACCAACAGTTGATTGACGGTCTCTTCCGGGTGTTCGGCGATCGTCTCGGAAAGCGCCTGGATCGCGATGCTCGAGGCAACTTCACCGGCGGCGTGTCCACCCATCCCGTCGGCGACGGCGTAGACGTCGCGCTCTTCGTCGACCAGGAGCTGGTCCTGGTTGTTTTCGCGGCGCCGGCCGACATCGGTCAGCCCGTGGACTCTGGATTTCATCTGGTCGTGCCGCGATTCATCGGTCTCCGCTTTTCCGGGCGCTTCCCGGAGCGAAGCTCCTCGAGTTTGGCGAGCGCTGCCGGCTCGGAAGGGTTCTCCGCAAGAATCTGCTCGAGGACCTCTTCCGCCCGCCGGGTCTCGTCGGCGGCCACCAACGCAAAAGCCAGATTCAGACGCGAGACAAGATAGCCGGGACCGAGCTCAGCGGAAAGGGAAAAAGCTTCGACCGCCTCCTCGATCCGGTCCAGCTCGAACAGGGCGATCCCCCGTAAGTTTTGCAAATCAGGATACTTAGGGCACAACTCGACGGCCCGGTCGAAGCACTCGAGAGCCGCATCGTACTCCTCCTCGGCCAGCCGGTCGAGCCCGGCGACGCGCAACTCGTCGGCCATCTGGGGCGACGCACGGTAGGCCTCGTGGAAGTGATCCGCAGCCCCCTCCGCGTCCCCGTTGCGCAGCAACTCGATCCCTAGCGCATGCGGATCGTTGACCGCTTGCGTTTTCAGCCGGCGGGCGTTCTCGAAGGCCTCGACGGTCGCATCCACCCGGCCGGAGCGCAGCTGGCAGAAGCCGAGCGCGACGAAAGCCTCGACGTAACCGGGGTGGCACCGCGTGGCTTGCCGGTAGGCGGCGATGGCCTCGTCGATGCGTCCCAGCTCTTCGAGCACCTCACCGTGACGGTAGTGAACGTCGGGGAACCCCTCACCGACATCCGCGGCGCGCTTGAACTGCTCCGCGGCCTGTTCCGCGTCTCCCGCGGCATGCAGCCTCGTCGCCAGATCCATCCGTGACAGCGTCAGGTAGTATCGCGCGTTGCGCCGGTCCGCCTGCGAGAGCTCGGCCTCGTCCTTGAGCGCCTTCCTGAAGAACTCCTCCGCCTGGTTGTATTCGCCGCGCAGGTAATGGAACATCCCCGACTTGACGTGGTAGTTCTCGGTGAGGTTGCGGACTTCTTTCAGCAGACGCATGTCGACTCGAATCCCCTCGTTACTTCTTGCCCGGCATCTTGGGCCGCCGGTTGCGTTGTTCCCACGTCTTCCTTGCCATGCGACGAATCAGCTCCGGGATGTCGCGGCTTCTCAAGAGGCCCTGCAGGTCCCTGTTGTTCAGTCGCTTGATGAAGTTTACCGACACCGACTGGGGCGTCTTCGGGTTGTTCACGAGCGAGTGGATCACCGTGTAGTTCTTGGCCCATTCGCGCGTGTTGCCGAGGACGCGTAGGACATCCTCCGTCACGTTGCGCATCTTCGCGATGGCCTCGACCTCGGTTTCGGTGATGCGCGGGTTCTTGAGCACACCCATCGCGACCACCTTGTTGGAGTCGCGGACCAGGATCAACCGCTCTTCGCGATCGCCCTTCATGGCCAGGATTGCTTTTTGAGCCGGATTGAGCGCGATGATCTTCTGGAAAGCGTTTTGAACCTCGGGATCCTCGGAGGCTTCCAGCTCCTCGGCGCCCAGGATCTCGCTCGCGGAAAGCAGCTCACCGACATCGACCTCGAGCAGCGCGGCGAGTTCTTCGATGGTCTCTTCCTCGACCTCTTCTTCCGCCTCGTCGGCCGCCGCCTCCTGCTCGGCCTCTCCGGCTTCCTTCGCCGCCTCGGCGGCCTCTTCGCCGCGCTTCGCCGCGCGGTCGAGCAACTCGAGGAGGCGCCCGCGGTGGTGCTGTCCCAGCGCCGGATTCAACATCATCTTTTCCAGCAGTCCGGGTTGCCGCAGCAACACCTGCTCGTTCGTCAACACGAGGTCGATCACGGCGTTGTTGCCCAGCGCGGCCAGGATCGTCAACGCCGGGATGGGTGAGGACGGATGGAAAGCGATGCTCTCCGCGAGCGTCGCCTCTTTCGCGGCGCGCTTGCTGAAGTAGATCAGCACCTGGGCGGGGCACGCCTCGTCGCCGAGCGCCTCCTTGATGGCCTCGTTGTCGAGCTCCTGAAGACTCTTCTCGGCGTCCGTGCGAATCGTGACGACCTCGTCGTGGAGAAGCTCGACGAACAGCTGGATCAGGGTGCCACGCGGGATCGGCAACGCCCCCTTCGCGGCCGCCGCCCGAACGTGCTCCGGCGCGGTTCCACCGCGTATCGCCGCGACGATCGGGTTCTCGGTGGACGTGCTCAAGTCCGCTCCTCGACCCCGGCCGCATCGTTCCGGGAGGGTTGCTGTCCTTGCAAGTGGGTCCAGCCCCAGTACGCGGCGGCCCCGATCAACAACAGGCCGGCGACCCACCAGAGCCAGACGAAGCGGCGCGCGCCCGACCTCTCGTCGGCGCCCCGTTTCGCGTCCTTGCGGCGCTCTCCGAGCTGGCTGTTCTCCTGCATGATGTACGCGTCGACCATCGTCTCCGGGTCGACGCCGATGAACTGCGAGTAGGCGCGGACGAAACCGCGGTTGAAGACGCCGCCGGGCAGGTTCTCGAATTCGTTCTGCTCGAGGGCTTCGAGGTAGCGCAGGCTGATCTTCGTGGACTCGGAAACCTCGCGTAGGGTGATCTCGCGAAGTTCGCGCTCGCGCTTCAGCTCTTCCCCGAACGACACGCGTTCAACTCCATTCTCCGGCGCAGGCCGCTCACGAGCCCCCGCGCAACCGGCGTTCGATGCCGACACGCACGATCTGCGGGACTTTATCATCCTGGAGGAGTCGACGCAGGTCTCGCGGGTGCATCTTTCGCGCGATCCGCAGAGCCGCTTGCACGCCGAGTTCGGGTCGTCGCAACAGCAACAATTGGAGC
>WVWW01000250.1:14664-14902 GCA_011773795.1 Acidobacteriota bacterium | reverse complement strand
CCAGCGCATCTTCAACATCGTGATGGGCTCGATCGCCGGCATCTCGCTGCTCGTCGGCGGCATCGGGATCATGAACATCATGCTCGCCACGGTGCTGGAGCGGACGCGGGAGATCGGCATCCGCCGGGCCATCGGCGCCAAGCGTGCGGACATCCGTCGTCAGTTCCTGATCGAGTCGTTCACGATCTCGCTCGTCGGCGGGGTCCTCGGCATCATCGTGGGGTTCGTCCTGGCCTGG
>WVWW01000250.1:0-14591 GCA_011773795.1 Acidobacteriota bacterium | reverse complement strand
TGGCCGTGACCGTGTGCATGGGCACCGGGCTGCTGTTCGGCCTGTACCCCGCCGTTCGGGCGGCGAGGCTGGATCCGATCGAAGCGCTGAATCGAAACGTCTGAAGTTTCCGGTCGAAAACTCGTCGGTGGGCCTATCGCTTGACCCATCCGTTCAGGATGTGTAACTATATGTGTAGGAGATTACACATGGCGACCAACCTGGCGATTGATCCGAACCTCATCGAAAGAGCGCTCGCGGTAAGCGGTGAAAAAACGAAGAAGGCCGCCGTCACGAAGGCGCTCAACGAGTTCATCGCGCGACGCGAGCAAGCCGGGCTGCTCGAGTTGTTCGATCGTTTCGAGTGGGCTCCCGATTTCGATTACAAATCCGCGCGCTCCAGATCTTGAATCTCTTTGTCGATACCAGCGTCTGGTCGCTGGCGCTCCGGCGCAGCCGGCCGCAAGAGACTCCGGAAGTCGACCTGCTGGCGACGAGTCTCCGGCGCGGGGATCTCGTCGTGACGACGGGTTTGGTTCTACAGGAACTCCTTCAGGGGTTTCACGGTCCCAGGGCCAGGAAGACCATCATCGAGCGCTTTTCGATGTTGCCCGCGATCACCCCTGATCTGGACGATCACATCGGCGCCGCGGATCTGAGGAACCGGTGCCGCCGGAAGGGACTTCAGGTCGGGACCATCGACGCTCTGCTGGCCAGGTTGTGTATCCGGCACGACCTGGCGATGCTGACGACGGATCGGGACTTCGCGCCGATCGCGGTCCACTGCGGGTTGAAGTTGGCGGGGGCCTGAGGACTCAGTCTCCGGCCGGGTCGCCCAGTTTCGCCGGCGCGACCACCTCCTCCATCGTGCCTACCTCGACGTCGAGAAGATAGGCGGCTACCTCGTCACCGAACGCCGGAACCACCAGGCGTCGGCGGTGGAGAGCACCGCGGCGGCGATCACCCACCAGAAACCCGGCAGCAACGTCGTGGTCGTCAGCTCGGCCAGCTTGATGTAGGTGATCGCCAGGCCAAGCGCGAACACGTCGAGCATCGTCCACTCGTCGAGTCGGAGCGCACGACGGAGAGTGGTAGGACGGGCGCCCGCGAGCCAACGCAACCGGAGCATCAGGATCGCGCGGAGCCCCGCAGTTGCGATGACGAGCAGGCTCATCACGACCGCCAGGAACCGTTCCTCGTTCTGCGCCAGGTCCCAGGCGGTCTTCGGCAGATCGATGCTGTTGACGATCGGGACGAACAGGAGCTTGCGCTCGACCTGAAGGACCGTGCTGATCAACGCCATCACGAGCGCCGCAGAAGCCAGCGTGGTCAAGATCCGTGCCGGCCAGGAGCGCAGCGCGGGCGTGTCTTGCAGTTGGCGCGGTTTCCCGTCCGACAGCCAGCGTCCGACGAGGACGGTGCCGATCATCGACAGTGCGATGGCCGCCGCGAACAGGTAGATGCCCGGTCTCGACGTCGCGTGGGCGATCCCCAGCCGGATCGCGCCGACGAAGACGCAGATGATGAACACGTCGAGCATCGACCACTTGCCGAGCAGCTCGAGCCACTCCACGGCGCGGTGTCGCGCCGCCCGCGAACCCCGTTGGAGCAGGATGACGCTCAGCGCGACCAGCTTGGTGATCGGGAAAATGATCGAGAACAGGAAGACGATCGACGCGAGGATGTAGTTGCCGTCCTTCCAGAAGCTCTCGATCCCGCCGTAGATCGAGTAGGTCTCCTCGGCCGAGATGATCGTGTCGAACGTGACCGTGGGCAGGGCGAGCGAGACGACGAACGTGATCGCGCTGACGACGACGACCGTGGCGGCGATGCCGCGAGCCGGGCCGTTCTTGCTGGAGGACGGGTCGGGCATGGGTGAATACTGTAACGCCCCGGGTCCGGGTTTGTTGCATCTCGACGCCCGGCTTTCCGCTCGATGTAGAATCGGGGCATGAACGGGCCCGATCCAGGTGCATCGCGCATTCGAGCGGCCCGCCGCGAGATGGTGATCTGCGGCCTGTTGCTCCTCGCTGCGGTGGTGGTCGTGCTCCTCGCAAGCCGCGGCACGTTCAACGCGATGATGATGTTCCCGCACGTATTCGGCGGGATCGTGTCGATCGTTGCCTTGCTCACGCTGCTCAAGGCGCGCGGCGTCCTCTGGAAGCGGCGGGTGGCGCTGGTGGCGGCGGTGATCGTGGTCGCGATCGCGGGTCCGGTCGTCCACATGCGGACGTTTGTTCGATCGCTCGAGCTCAAGGAACAGCGGGCGCTGGATGCGCTGGCCGGAGGGGTCGCACCGGAGATACCGTTCCTGGCGTCGTTCAACCTCGAGGCGAAAGTGCGCAGTCCGTTGGGCTTCGAAAGCCGTGGGCGAGTGACGCTGGTGAACTTCTGGTCGACCTCGTGCAGCGCCTGCGTCACCGAGTTCCCCGAGCTCAAGAAGCTCTGGTCGGAGTACGGAGACGTCGGGCTCGACGTGATCGGCGTCACCAAGCTCTACGACACCGGCGAGGAGCCGCAGGCCGAGCTCGATCACATCCGGGAGTTCCTCGACTACTACGGCCTGGAATACCCGTCGCTGGTGGGTCAGGGCGACTCGCCCGCCCATCGCGACTATCGGGTCGCATCGTTGCCGTCCTCGGTGTTGATCGATCGTGACGGGACGGTCCTGGCGTATGGGGCAGGGGTCCCCGGGGGCACGCGGCTGATGGAGCAGGCACGCGAGTTGCTCTCCGACCGGCGCTGAGCGGTTAGAGTATGAACGAACCCGAGCACGGCGGCCGCGTCGCGGCCGAGGCCCTGGCGGCGCACGGGGTGCGATTCGTCTTCACCCTGTGCGGGGGGCACATCTCCCCGTTGCTGATCGGCGCCAAGGCCGCGGGGATGCGCGTGGTCGACGTGCGTCACGAGGCGACCGCGGTCTATGCGGCCGACGCGGTGGCGCGGCTCACCGGGGTGCCGGGAGTCGCCTGCGTGACGGCCGGACCCGGCCTCACCAACACGATCACGGCGGTCAAGAACGCGCAGCTGGCGCAGTCGCCCGTCGTGGTGATCGGCGGCGCGTCCGCGACGCTGCTGCAGGGGCGCGGCTCGCTCCAGGACATCGACCAGGTCGCGCTGATGCGCCCGCACGTGAAGTGGCTGAAGGCGCTCAAGCGGGTGCGCGACCTCGTCCCCGCCATCGAACGCGCATTCGCGGAGGCACGCAGCGGGGTCCCGGGCCCCGTCTTCCTCGAGGCACCGCTCGATCTGCTCTATCCGGAGGAGATGGTCCGTGAGTTTCACCAGGCCGGCCTCGGATCGTCCAAGAGAATGAGCGCCCGGCTGCAGCGGTGGTATGTCGAAAGGCACCTCGCGGGCGTCTTTGGAGGGTCCTCCAGGCAGGGCGCGTCCCGTCCACGCTCGGTCCCGGCCATCGAGCCGGAAAACGGGAAGGTCGAACGACTTGCGTCGATGCTCGCCGCGAGCTCGAAGCCCGTGCTCCTGCTCGGCAGCGGCAGCATGCAGAGTCCCGAGCTGGCCGACCCGCTCGCCGACGCCGTCGGGGGACTGGGCGTGCCGGCGTATCTCTCGGGGATGGCGCGCGGCCTGCTCGGTCGCGACCACGAGCTCCACATGCGCCACGCGCGGCGGAAGGCGCTGCGCGAGGCCGACCTGGTGATCGCCTCGGGGGTGCCCTTCGACTTCCGCCTGAACTACGGGCGAGGCATCCCGGGACGGACGCCGGTCGTCTCGATCAACCGCTCCAGCCTTGATCTCAAGAAGAACCGCCGGCCCGATCTGGGCATCCGAGCCGACCCCGCGCACACGCTCATCGCGTTGTCCCGAAGGTCCCGCGCGCGGGACGGGTGGACGCCATGGCGCGACACGCTTCGCGCACGCGACGACGCGCGGGAGACCGAGATCGCGGAGCAGGCGGACGGAGTCACCGACGGGGTGAATCCGATCGCGCTGTGCCGCGCCATCGAAACCGCCGCGAGCGACGCCGCCGTGTTCGTCGGCGACGGGGGCGACTTCGTCGCGACGGCGTCCTACGTCGTGCGGCCGCGCGCCCCGCTCTCGTGGCTCGACCCCGGGGTCTTCGGAACCCTGGGGCCCGGAGCCGGCTTCGCGCTCGGCGCGAAGCTGTGCCGGCCCGAAGCCGAGGTGTGGCTGCTCTACGGCGACGGCTCCGCCGCCTTCAGCCTGGCGGAGTTCGACACGTTCGTGCGCCACGGCGTGCCGGTGATCGCCGTCGTCGGCAACGACGCGGGCTGGACGCAGATCGCCCGGGACCAGGTGGACATCTTCGGCGACGACCTGGCGACGGTGCTCGCGCGCACCGACTACGACGAGGTGGCCAAAGGTTTCGGCGCCGCCGGGGTGCGTCTCTCGGAGAATGGAGCGGTCGATGCCGCTCTCGGGGAGGCCAAGACCCTCGCCGCCGCGGGCCGCCCCGTCGTCGTCAACGCGTGGATCGGTAAGACGGACTTCCGCAAAGGTTCGCTTTCGGTGTAGAGGTGACCGACCAAGGGATGCGTGACGAGGCGGCCAGGTTCTACGATTCCAGACCGTGGCTCGCCCACTACGACGCCGGCGTGCCCCACCGGCTCGACTATCCCGAGGGATCGATTGACGAGCTGTTCGCCCGGAGCGCGGAACGTCACTCCGGGCGCGAGGCGCTGCGCTTCATGGGGCGCCGCGTGAGCTACGCGGAGCTGGAGCGTTCCGCGACGGCCATCGCCAACCGGCTGCGCGATCTCGGCATCGCGCCCGGCGACCGGGTCCTGATGTGCCTCCCCAACACCCCGCATTTCGCGGCGTGCTACCTCGGTGTACTCGGGTGCGGCGGCGTGGCGGTCCCGGCGAGCCCGCTCGACACGACCCTGGAGCTGGAACACAAGATCCGGGACTCCGGCGCGCGGGTCGTCTTCTTCCTCGACCTCCTTTACGAGCGCGTCGAGCCGCTGCTCACCCTGCCGGAGGTGCGGGCGTTCGTCACGGCCGATCTCACCGACTACCTGCCGTTCTTCAAGCGGCTGCTCTACCCGCTGCGCCAGCGGCGACTCGCGCCGCCGCCGATCGAGCGTTACAGCGACTTCGTGACGGAGGGCCGGGGACTCCCCGCGTCGAATCCGGCACGCCGCTCCGCAGACGACCTCGCCGTGATCCTCTACACGGGTGGGACCACGGGGGTCTCCAAGGGGGTGATGCTGTCGCACCGCGCGCTGGTGGTCAATCAGGCCATGGCACAGGCCTGGATCCGCGCCGCGCCGAGCGACCTGTTCCTCGCCGTACTCCCGTTCTTTCACGGCTTCGGCCTGAGCGTCGCGCTGAACCTCTCGCTCGTCCACGGGTTGACGCTCGTCCTGCACCCGCGCTTCGATGCTGGTACGGTGCTGAAGGATCTCGTCCGCGAGGGCGTGACCCTGTTCGCGGGAGTGCCCACGATGTACACGGCACTGGTCAACCACCCACGCTTCGACACACTGCGCCGTGGGAAGCTTCGCGGGTGTTTCGTCGGGGCCGCCGCGGCGCCCGAACGGCTCAAGCAGCGTTTCGAAGAGCGCAGCGGGAGCGTGTTGATCGAGGGTTACGGGTTGACGGAAGCGGTCACCGCCAAGACGGCGAATCCGGTCGGGGGCCTCAAGAAGCAGCGATCGGTGGGGTTGCCCTGGCCGGACGTCGAGGCGCGGATCGTCGATCCCGAGAGCGGCGAGATCCGAGGCGTGGGAGAAAACGGAGAGCTGCTGCTCAGGAGTCCCGACCTCATGTCGGGTTACTGGAACGCCGCGGCCGCCACGGCCGAGACCCTGAGGGACGGCTGGCTGCACACGGGCGACATCGCCCACTTCGACGAGGACGGGTACCTGTTCATCGTGGACCGCAAGAAGGACCTGATCATCTGTGGGGGACACAACGTCTACCCGACCGAGATCGAGGAGCACCTCGCCAGGCTGCCCGAGGTGAAGCTCTCGTGCGTGGTGGGGATCGCGGACGACTACATGGGCGAGGTGCCGAAGGCGTTCATCGTGCTCCAGCCCGGCGCCGAATTGAGTGCCGACCGCGCGCGCTCCTACCTCGAGGAGCGGCTCGCCCGTTACAAGGTGCCGCGGCACTACGAGTTCAGGGACGATCTGCCGACGAGCCCGATCGGTAAGGTGTTGCGTAAGGAGCTCGAGCGACGACAATCGGACGGGTGCTCATGACGGAACCCACCTCGAAAGACGCACTGGACGCTTCCGTTGCCAGGCTCAACGAGGCCAAGGACGCCTGGGCTCGGTTGCCTGTCGGGGAAAGGATCCCGTACTTCGAGCGCTTGAGGAAAAAGACGGCTCGGCACGCGGAGGAATGGGTCCGCGCCGCGGTCGACGCCAAGCGCATACCGGAAGGATCCCCGCTGGCGGGCGAGGAGTGGCTGTCCGGCCCCTACGCGATGCTTCACGGCCTCAACCGGATGATCGCCACGCTGGAAGCGATCCGGAGCGGTCGCTACCCGCGTCTGGGCGCCGGTTCCGTCCGCACTCGCCCCGACGGGCAGGTGATCGTGGATGTTTATCCGGGGAGTCTCTGCGACCGGCTGTTGACGAGCGGCATTCGCGCCGAGGTCTGGATGGAGCCGGGAGTGACGCCGGAGAACCTGACCGACCACATGGGCTCGTTCTACAGGTCGCCGCAGGCACGAGGGAAGGTCGCGCTCGTCCTCGGCGCCGGGAACATCGCGAGTATCGGACCTCTCGACGTGCTGTACCGGATGTTCGCGATGGGGCAGGTCTGTCTGCTGAAGATGAACCCGGTCAACGACTACCTCGGGAACATCTTCGAAAACGTCTTCGCCGACTTCGTCGAGGCCGGCTGGGTTCGTCTCGCCTACGGCGGCGCGGATGTGGGCGCCTACCTCGTGTCGCACCCCGGCATCGACGAGATCCACATCACCGGCAGCGGCAAGACGCACGACGCCATCGTGTTCGGGAGCGGCATCGAAGGCGAGCAACGCAAGGCCGCCAACCGGCCGGCGACGGACAAGCCCGTTACCAGCGAGTTGGGGAACGTCAGTCCCACCATCGTCCTGCCGGGGCCCTGGAGCGCACCGGACTTCGAGTTCCAAGCGGAGCACCTCGCCACACAGAAGTTCCACAACGGCGGATTCAACTGCATCGCGTGTCAGGTGTTGGTGCTGCCGCGGGACTGGTCCGGGTCGGCGAAACTGATGGGAGCACTGCAGGACGTGATCCGCAGGACCGAGATGCGCCACCCGTACTATCCCGCCGCGGAGCAGCGCCAGGGACGCGCCGCGGGTCATCCCCAGGCGGCAAGACTCGACAGCGAGCCGGGCGGGCGAACGCTGATCACCGACCTCGATCCCGACGAAGTCGATTCGCTCTTCGACGAAGAGGTGTTCGCCGCGGTCCTCGCCCAGACATCGCTCCCGAGCGACGACCCCGTCGCCTACCTGCAGCGCGCCGTGGCGTTCTGCAACGAGCGGCTGCACGGGACGCTCGGCGTCAACATCATCGCGCATCCGGCGACGATCAAGACCCTGGGCTCCCACCTGAGCGAGGCCATTGCCGGGTTGCGCTACGGCACGGTGGGTCTCAACCTGTGGCAGGGCGCGGGGTACCTGTTGCAGGACACGCCCTGGGGCGCGTTCCCCGGCCACACCTATCAAGACATCCAGAGCGGCATCGGCAAGGTGCACAACACGCACCTGTTCGACGCGGCGCAGAAGGCCGTGGTGTACGGTCCTTTCTTTCCTTTTCCCCGCGCGCTCCTGCACGGCGAGCGGCACCTGCTCCCCAAGCCGCCGTGGTTCGTGACCCACAGGAACGCCCATCGGGTAGCGAGACGGATGGTCGCCTTCGAGGCCGACGCCGGTCTGTGGAGATTGCCGGGCATCTTCTGGTACGCGCTGCGCAGCTGATCCGCCGTCGCCTAGCGCCACCCGCCGGGGTTCGCCTCGAGGCTCTCTCTCCAGTCGTCGAGCATCCCGCGCATGCGGCGCGCGACGTCGGGGTGTGAGCCGGAGAGGTCGTAGGACTCGGCCGGATCGCTCTCGAGATCGAACATCCACGGCCCGCGCCGGCGCATCGGCCCCCAGCGCCAGTCCATCGGGTTCCCGTAAAAGACGTGTTGCGCGTCGTGGTACTTGAAGCGTCCCTGACGCAAGCCACGCGCCTCGTTCAGGACGTGGAAGTAGACCACCCGGTCGCCCGGCGGCTCTCCGCCGCTCAACGTCGACGCCAGGCTGATGCCGTCGATGATGCGGTCGCGGGGCAGGGGGAGCCCCGCCATCTCGAGGACCGTGGGGAAGAGATCGACGCCGACGACGGGCGTGTCGATCCTCGCGCCTGCGGGGATCGTCTCCGGGCGGGAGACCACGAACGGCACGCGCATGCCGCCCTCGAAGACGTCGAACTTGCGGCCGCGCACGCCGCCCGAGCTGCCCTGGAACCAGGGGCCGTTGTCGCTGCTGACGACGACCAGCGTGTCCTCCGCGAGCTCGAGACGGCGTAAAGCAGCGACGATCTCACCCACGCTCCAATCCAGCTCCTCGACGACATCCCCGTAGAGACCGCCCGCCGATCGCCCGCGGCGATCGTCGGCCACGTGCAGGGGGATGTGCGGGAACGTGTGCGGCACGTAGAGAAAGAACGGTTGATCCCGATGCTCCTCGATGAACCGAACCGCGCGCTCGGTGTAGCGCCGCGTCAGCGTGGTCTGGTCGATCGGAGGCTCCTCGACGACGTCCGTGTCCTGCCAGACATTCGGCTCGCCCTGGTCGTTGCTGTGCAGCAGACCGTAGAAGGTGTCGAAGCCCCGCTCGGTCGGCATGGAGGGGGAGCTGTCGCCGAGATGCCACTTGCCGAAGATCCCGGTCGCATAGCCGGCGGCCCGGAGCACCTCGGCGAGCGTGATCTCCTCCAGCGGAAGGCGGCGGTTGCGCCAGCCGATCCGCAGCAGGATGTCCTGCCACGTCCACGGAGCTTGCAACACGTGATCCAGGCCGGAGCGCACGGCGTAGCGGCCCGTCAACAGGCCGGCGCGCGAGGC
Organism: Acidobacteriota bacterium; assembly: GCA_011773795.1. Classification (GTDB taxonomy): domain Bacteria; phylum Acidobacteriota; class Polarisedimenticolia; order Polarisedimenticolales; family Polarisedimenticolaceae; genus WVWW01. The sequence goes on along the minus strand of WVWW01000250.1, from coordinate 5,582 downwards.
CGAGCAGTAGGGCGAGGCGGCGTAGGCGTTGAGCAAGACCGCCCCTTCGGCGGACAACCGGTCGATCGACGGGGTGCGGATGGCCTTGCTCCCGTACGCCGCGAGATCCCCGTAGCCCAGGTCATCGAACAGGATGACCACGACGTTGGGGCCCGACGGGGCGTCACCGGTCAGGTCGGCGATCCGTTGCAGGTACTCGTCCTTCATCGCCACGCGTTCGCGGTCGTCCTTCTGGGTGTAAAGAGCCACACGAGCGGCCAGGATCAGTGCGAACAGGGCCGTCAGCGCGACGACCGTCACGCCGAACCACTTGCAGATCGTCAGGAAGCGTTTCAAAACCGAGGCGCGCTCGCCGCCACGTAAGCGTGGAGCTCGGCGAGAAGGGCGTTCTTCCGGTCGCGGTCGACAAACGCGGCCTCGAAGCCGTTGGCCGCCAGCCGTCGGATCTCGTCGCGGCTCAAGCCGAGCGCCCGCTGGACCGCCAGGTAGTTCTCGGTGACGTAGCCGCCGAAGTAGGCCGGATCGTCGGAGTTGACGGTGACCCGCAACCCCGCGTCGAGCAACTTCTTCAGGTTGTGCTGCTCCATCGATGGGAACACGCACAGCTTGACGTTGGAGAGCGGGCAGACGGTGAGCGGGATCGCTTCCTTCGCCAGGCGCTCCGTCAGCTCCGCGTCCTCGATCGACCGCACCCCATGGTCGATGCGTTCGGCCTCGAGGAGGTCGAGCGCCTCCCGGACGTACTCGGGAGGGCCCTCCTCGCCCGCGTGGGCGACGACCCGGAAGCCCTCCTTTCGGGCCCGGGAGAAGACGCGCTCGAACTTCCGCGGGGGGTGTCCGACCTCGGACGAGTCGAGACCGACGCCGACGATCCGGTCGCGGAACGGGAGCGCGCGGTCCAACGTCTCCATCGCCGCTTCCTCGCTCAGATGCCGCAGGAAGCAGAGGATGAGCCGGTTCGTGATCCCGAGCTCCCGCCGGCCCGCCTCGAGTGCGCCGTGGATGCCGTCGATCACGGCCTCGAAGGGCACCCCGCGGTCCGTGTGGGTCTGCGGGTCGAAGAAAACCTCGGCGTGCCGGACGTTGTCCTCGGCGGCCCTCGTCAGGTAGGCCCAGGTCAGGTCGTGGAAATCCCGTTCGGTCAGCAGGACGCCGGCGCCCTCGTAGTAGAGGTCCAGGAACGACTGCAGGTCTTCGAACTCGTAGGCGGCGCGCAGCTGCTCGACCGAATCGAAGCGGATCGACACGCCGTTCCGCTGCGCCAGCTCGAACAGCAGCTCGGGCTCCAGCGAGCCTTCGATGTGCATGTGCAGCTCCGCCTTGGGCAGTCCCCGGATGAATTTTTCCACGACGGCTTCCTTTCGCACGCGATGCGAATTGACGTCCGAGTCCCGTAATCAATAGCATGGGAGCATGGATCTGGAACACCGCTTCTCCGAGCAGGAGATTCGGTCGACGGTGTGCGATCTTGCCCGCCGGATCTCGCAGGACTACGCGGGCGAGCGGCCGCTTCTCGTCGGTGTCCTCAAGGGGGCGTTCGTGTTCCTGGCGGACCTCGTTCGTGAGTTGACCATCCCCGCCGAAATCGACTTCGTGCGCGCGCGGTCCTACGGGACCGAGTCGCGTTCCAGCGGATCGGTCGAGATCACCAAGGACATCGAGGCCGACCTCCGAGATCGCCACGTCATCGTGGTCGAAGACATCGCCGACACGGGGCTGACGATGGACGTCGTGGTCGAGCGGATCAAAGCGGGCCACCCGGCTTCGGTCAAACGTTGCGCCCTGCTGGTTCGCGAGGGCTGCGCCACACCGGACTACGCGGGCCTGAACGTCGGCCCCGGTTTTGTCGTGGGTTACGGGATCGACTATGCCGAGGAGTATCGTGGATTGAGAGACATCCGCGCCGTTCCGGGTACCGCCGGAGAGGAGGCATCATGAAACGCGCTGTCGCCGTGATTACGTTGCTGGCCCTGTCGATCTCCTGCAAGACGTCGATGCTCCCGCCGATCTCGAGCACGGGCCCCGAGTTCGAACCTTTCAGAGACGAGCTCAAGCTGTGGGAGCAGGCTCGGGAAGAGGAAGCGAAGCTTCGCGAGAACGCCACGATCTATCCCGACCCGTTGCTCGAAGACTACCTCGGAGAAGTGGTCGGTCGCCTGACCGTTCCCGGCATGGCGGCGAACCGGCAGCTCGGCTATCGCGTCGCGGTCATCGAGGATCCCACGCTGAACGCCTTCGCCTACCCGCACGGCTCGCTGTTCGTCCACACCGGATTGTTGGCGCGTATGGAGAATGAAGATCAGCTGGCCACGGTCCTGGGTCACGAGATGGCGCACGTCGAGGGACGGCACATGCTGCGCTACCAGCGCAGCGCCAGGAACAAGCAGATCGGCTGGGGCATCGCCGCGATCACCGCCGCGGTGATCCTCGCCGGCGAGGAGGGCGAGGCGCTCGAGAAGGGGCAGTACGGGAAGGCGGCCCGGATCGGCGTCCTCGGCGACCTGTTCATCGGACTCGGACTGACCCTGGCGGTCCTCGCCTCGATCAACGGCTACGGTCGCAACCTCGAGCGCGAGGCCGACGCGGGTGCGTTCAACCGGTTGGTCGCCGCCGGTTACGACGTCGAGGAATCGCCGCAGGTCTACCGCCTGCTGATGGAGGAGCACGGGGATTCCGGGAAGGCCGAGGCGTTCTTCTTCGGCAGCCACCCGCAGCTGGCCGACCGCGTCGAGGCGGCCGAACAGTTCCTGGCCCAACGCCCGGACACGGGCGCTGCTCCGTCGCGAGGGGGCGACCCCGACAAGTTCGCCCGTCGTATCCGCCCGGTCATCCGTGACGACGCGCGACTCAACGTGCAGATGGGCCGGCTGGAGCTGGCCGAGGATCAGCTCAGCCGCGTGCTGGAGATGATGCCCGGCGATCCGGAGTCGCACTACATCCTCGGCCTGCTGCGCCTGGCCCAGGCCGACAAGGGCCCGGACACGGAACGTGCCGGGGAGTGGCGCCAGCAGGCGGCCGGCGCGTTCCGCGAGTCGATTCGACTCGATCCGGCCCGGCCCGCCCCGCACCGCGAGCTGGGCCTGCTGGCCTACCGCGCCGAAGACTTCTTCACGGCGTGCACGGAGTTCCGGCGCTACGTCGAGTTGGAGACCGAGGCCGACGACGTTCCACGCATCCGCGACTACATCCTCGAGCTCGAGCGCGACGGTGAGTGCCGGTAAACCGTCCAACGTGTTCCTGAGATTGTTGGTCGAGTTCGGGGACCCGCTTCCCCCTCAGCTACTTGAGTTCTTTCAGCGCAAAAAGGACCCAAGAACCTCGTTTTGATCTCCAGTTCGAGGTATCCGATAAGGTCCCAACAATCTCGCGAACACGTTGTAAAGCACCCCGGGTTGCGGTTCGGAAACGGCGTGCGGGCGGCGGCGGGAGAGTCCCGGGCCGACGTGACGTAGGGTGGACGGGGTTCCCCGTTGCCGTCGAAAGCAGAATGCACTACATTGTAGTACATGAGCAAGTCCGAAGTGTATAGCTGGCGCGTCAGCCCCGAGTTGAAATCGGCACTCGAAGAAGCGGCGCGCGCCGAGCAGACGACCGTGTCGAAGCTCCTCGACGGCATCGTGGCCACCTGGCTGGAACAGACGGACCCGCAGGGCGAAGAGGCGGCGATCCAGCACCGCCTGCACCGGGAGGCCGCTCGAACGTTCGGCAAGATCCGCGGCGGAGATCCGCGTCGCTCCGAGCGGGCACGCGATCTCGTCAAGAAGAAGTTGGCCGGGCGGCGTGCAGGCTAGGGGACTGATCGACACCGGCGCGATCCTCGCGCTTCTCGACGCGGACGATCGATGGCACGAGCGGTGCCGGGAAGCGTTCGAGTCCCTACGCCTTCCCCTGGCCACGACGCCGGCGATCCTGGCCGAGGTGTTTCACCTGCTCGGCGACCACCCGAGGGACGTGGCCGCGACCTGGCGTTTCCTACGTTCCGGCGCGGTGACACTACTGCCGGTCACCGACGCGGACAGCGGCGCGATGGAAGCGTTGATGAAGCGCTACCGCGATCGCCCGATGGATTTCGCCGATGCCACGCTCGTCCATCTGGCGGAGCGCGAGAAGCTGACCACGATCCTCACCGTCGATCACGCCGACTTCGAGACGTACAGGATCGGCAAGCGGAAGCGCTTCCGGGTCGTACCGACTCGATAGGCCGGCGCGGCGATCACTCGTAGTATCGGAATTCCGGCCAGGCGTCGTGGAAATCCGCCGTCGGCTTGCGGGCGACGAAGATCGCCATCCCGTCGCGCCAGCCCATGCAGTGCTCGCAGTCGTGGACGGCGACCTGCTCGACCTCCGCGAAGTAGGGCGATAGCGTCCGCGACCCGTAGCCGATCGAGATCACCGTTTCGATCGGACCCGCCGGCAAACCCCACAGGTGATAGGTGTTCTGCGTGCCGGCCACGGCCGGCAAGCCGTATTCGGGGCCGAACAACTCGAGGGCTCCCGCGTGACCGTAGCTCGGGGCGAGGATCAACATGTTCTCCCGCTCGGTCTGGGGAATCTCATCACGGACGCCCGCGACGTCGCGCACGAGCTCCTCCCAGCCGAAACGATCGGCGAACCACTGCGGCAGCTCCGGTTTCTTCCCATCGCCGCGCTCCATCTGCGGGACGATCCCGAGCGCCTGGCCGTAGGCGGTGGCCCGCTCGGGCGACAGGACGGGGAGACCCAGCGGCGCGAGCGCCAGGCCGCCGAGCGCCAGCAGGAGCATCAACGCCCGAGCGATCCAGACGCGGGCGCCTTTCGCCGACAGCGACTCCCAGAACACGCCGCCCGCAGCGAGCAGGACGGGGTAGACGCCGGTGATGCGGTCCGGCCGGCTCTGCCCCGAGACCATCATCAGGACCAGCAGCGTCAGGAACAGCCAGCCCAGGAAGCGCCCGCGTTTCGCACGTTTCGAGAACAGCAGGAAGCCGAGGCCCGCGAGCCACACGAGACTGCCGATCGGGTTCATGAACAGCAGCTGTGCCGTGAGCACCTCGAGCGGTGAGGCGGGGAGGTTCTTGAACATCGCGGCGTTGCGATAGAACTCCAGCGACGGCCAGTCGTTCAGCCACTGCCAGACCAGGTTCGGGAGCAGCAGCGCGACCGCGATCGCCGCGCCGAGCCACAAGCGTTTCTCGCCCAACAAGCGTCGCGCAGGAGTCAGCACGAGACCCACGCCGAGACCGACGGCCAGCAGCACCAGCGTGTGCTTGTTCAGCAACCCGAGACCCGCGACGACGCCGAACGCGATCCACAGACGCGGCGAGCCGTCGTCGCCGAGACGCACGAGCAGGTAGAGCAGCAAGGCCCAGATCGGCAATTGCAACGCGTTCATCGAGTAGAAACCAAACACCACCATCGGCACGGCGGCGGCCATGTAGGCGAGCGCCGCCAGCCCCTGGCCGAGGCGACCGGCCCCCATCCCGGCCGCCGTCAACCCGGTCATGAAGACGGTCAACGCGCCGCACAGCGCGGGCAGGAAACGGAGCGCGGCGAGCGACGTGCCGAACAGCGTGCGCCAGGCGGCCAGCAACAGGATCGACAGA
>WVWW01000002.1:16005-16866 GCA_011773795.1 Acidobacteriota bacterium | reverse complement strand
GGACGACCCGCAGGCCGGCGAAACGGCCACCGAGCTTTTCGGCAATGCCCGCGCGATGCTCGATCGAATCGTCGCGGAGTCGACCCTGACGGCGCACGGGGTCTACGGTTTCTTCCCCGCGGCAAGTGTCGGCGACGACATCCGCCTCTACGTCGACGACGATCGGTCGCGAGAGCTCGTTCGGTTCCACACCCTGCGACAGCAAACCGAACGCAAAGACCGGCCGCGTCTCGCTCTCGCCGACTACGTCGCCCCCGCCGAGGCCGGTGTCCCCGACTGGATCGGCGCTTTTGCCGTCACCGCCGGACTCGGGGCCGACGAGCTCGCGTCGCGCTACGAGGCCGACCACGACGACTACAACGCGATCATGGTCAAGGCGCTGGCCGATCGCCTGGCCGAGGCGTTCGCCGAGATGCTGCACGAGCGCGCCCGGCGCGAGTGGGGCTACGAATCCTCCGCGGAGCCGTCGATCGAGGAGCTCATCCGCGAGCGCTATCGCGGGATCCGGCCCGCGCCCGGCTACCCCGCCTGCCCCGATCACACCGAGAAACGAACGCTGTGGCGCTTGCTCGACGTCGAGGCGTCGACGGGTGTCCGGCTGACCGAGAGTTGCGCCATGTGGCCCGCGGCGTCGGTCAGCGGCCTGTACTTCTCCCATCCTGAATCGCGGTACTTCGCCGTCGGCAAGATCGGCCGCGACCAGGTGGAGGCCTACGCCGAACGCAAGGGGCTCGAGGTCGCCGAGGTGGAGCGCTGGCTCGGGCCGAACCTCGGGTATGCCACGTAGCGGCGCGAGGCTACTGCCAGCGGAACAGGAGCAACGCGGCGAAGAAGGCGGCGAACCCCCAGCCGCCGAAGATC
>WVWW01000002.1:11748-15957 GCA_011773795.1 Acidobacteriota bacterium | reverse complement strand
GCATCAGATCGGGGAAGCGCTCGGTCGAGAAGAACGTCCCGGACAGGATCCACATCGGCATCATCACGAGGTTCATCAGCCCCGACACGCCCTCCACGGTCTGGGGCCTGCTGGCGACGAGCAAACCGGTCGCCGCAAACGTGAACGCCCCCAGCACGCACAGCCCTCCCAGCAGCACCCAGGCACCGCGGACGGGCACCCCGAACAACAGCGTGGCACACCCGACGAGGACGACGACCTCGATGACGAGAAAGACGAGCCGGCCGACGAACTGGGCGAGCAGGTACTGCCAGCGGCGCATCGGTGTCGCGACGAAGCGCTTGAGGATCCGCCGCTGCCTGGAGTTCACGATCGAGAAGCCGATGCCCCACATCCCCGTGCCCATCAGGTTCATGCCCAGCAGGCCGGGAATCAGGAAGTCGATGTAGCGCGAGCCCTTCTCGGTCATCTCACGCAGAGCGGTCGGGTACGCATCGACGCGGCCGGCCGCGCGCTGCAGCACCCGATCGGTCACCAGACGCGCCTCGCGGCTCTCCGGACGTGTCGGGTCGTACCAGAAGGTCCACGTGTCCCCGGGGATGACCACCACGGCGACCTTCCCCGTGCGCAGCGCGTCGCGCGCCTCGCCTTCGCCGAGCCGCTCGACCGAGAGTCCCTCGTCGTCGGACAACGTGGCGTAGAGCTCGGCGGCGCCGGCGCCCTCCTGGACCGCGATCGGCATCACGGCCGGTCCGCTGGCGCGAAACGCGATCCCCAGCGCGATCGACAGCAGGACGGGAAAGACCACGACCCAGAAGATCGCCTCCGGCTCGCGGAGGATGCCCCGGACCTTCGTCAACGACAACTGAACCAGCGGCGAATAGCGCACGACTAGTCGTCCCTCAGGTGGCGGCCGGTGAGCGCCACGAAGAGATCCTCGAGCGTGGCGTGATGCGTCGTCAGGTTCAACAACTCGACCCCTTGATCCTTCAAGGCACCGAGGATGTCGGGCACCGCACGGTGCAACCGCTGGACCGTGACCCGCAAACCGGCCTCCTCGCCGGGCATCTCCTGCACATCGCCGAGGCCGGGCACGCGTGAGAGGTCCGGTAGCCGATCGCAGGTGATCTCGACCACGTTGTCCGCGCCGAGGCTCGCGATCAGCTCCGCCGGAGAGCCCAGCGCGATGATCTTCCCGCGGTCGACGATGGCGACCCGGTCGCAGAGCCGCTCCGCCTCGTCCATGTAGTGCGTCGTCAACAACACCGTCCGGTCGCGCGATCGCAGATCCATCACGATGTTCCAGATCTGCCGCCGCGATTGCGGGTCGAGACCCGTCGTCGGCTCGTCGAGGAAGAGGACCTCCGGATCGCAGGCCAACGCGCAGGCCAACGACAGACGCTGCTGCTGGCCTCCGGAGAGGGTTCGCACCCAGGCCCCCGACTTCTCTTCCAGTCCGACGTCCTTCAGGACCTTCTCGGGTGCCGCCCCGTAATCGTAGAAACTACGAAACAGCGTGATCGTCTCCAGCACCGTCAGCTTTTCGTGAAGCCGCGTCTCCTGCAACTGGATGCCGAGCCGGTTGCGCAAGGCTCGCCCGTCGCCGCGCCAGCGTTCCCCGAGGACGGTCACGTCACCCTCGTCCGGTGTCAGCAACCCCTCGAAGATCTCGACGGTCGTCGTCTTGCCGGCGCCGTTGGGTCCGAGGAGGCCGAAGCACTCGCCGCGCCGGACTTCCAGATCCAACCCGTCCACCGCCACGACATCGCCGTAGCGCTTGACGAGTCCCTTACACTGCATCGCCGAGGTTTGCACCGAGGCATTCTACGGGACGTTCGCCCGTTCGGTTTGCCTGGGACCCGTCGCGCTGGCATGCTGCGAGAGGAGGTGGAGATGCAGGTCCCCCGGACGTGGTTCGCGCTTGGGATCCTGATCCTGTGGGCCGCAACGGCCGTGCTCGGCGACGTGCGTCTCAGCTCGGGCGACGCGGCGGTGCTCGCCCAGGTCGAGCTGCCCGACGGGGTCACCGCGATCGCCCTGAGCCCCGATGGGCGGCGGCTGGCCTACGCCGTTCCATCGACGAAAGAGGGCTTCGCCGATCTCGTCCGGCTCGAGGCCGGTACGGAGTCCGCCGGCTCGGTCTCGATCCCGGGCACCGTGCGCGACCTCGTGTTCCTCGACGAGGGTCCTACGGTGGTCGGACTGCACCATCGCCCGGCCAAGAAGCGGCAGGGCGACACGTTCCTCTTCTCTTGGGGCGACGAACCGAAGATCAACCGCATCATGCGAGTTCCCCCCTCGTCGAGCGATCTCGATCGCTGGCCGGGCGGTGGTGCGTTGCTACTCGCCTGCCGCAACGAGATCCGGACCTTTCTGCCTCCGGACTTCCGCAGCGGCCCGCTGTTCAGTCTCCCCGGAGACAACTTCGCCGTCAGCTCGCTCGGAAACAGCACCTATGTCGTGGTCGGCCAGGAGGAGGGGCTCGCGCTCCTCGATCTCTCCGTTCCGTCGGGCAGGCTCTCGATGACGATCCTGGCCGGTTTGCGCACGCCGGCGCGTGTCACGGCCTTGGCCGACGACGCGGAGGGAGACGAGGTTCTGGTCCGCCTGGTCGACGGACGGCTGTTCCGGGCATCGTTCGACCCCCCGGGCGTCCAGCCCGCCGGCACGGCGGACCACATCGCAGGCCTGGCGAAGGCCGCCAGCGGGCCGATCTTGCCGTTTGCCCAGGCCGCGCGGCAGGCGCAACCCGCATCCGAACCGGAGGAGCCGGATGTCATCGTCACCGAGATTCACGACGAACCCGTGATCGAACCCGAGCCGCCTCCGGTTGAACCGGCTCCCGAGCCGGAACGGCAACCCGAGACTCCTCTCGACGAGCCGACGCCTGAACCGGAACAGGAACCGGACGCCCCTGCCGACGAACCGAGGGCCGAGCCGGGGCCCGCAACACCCACCCGGCAACTCGAGGGCCGGATCGTCGGCCGTCTCGAGCTGGTCGAGGCCGTGGTCCTGCTCGGCCCGGACAACATCCTTCGCGAGGCTGCCCGTATCCGTCCCGCCGCGGACGGTTCCTGGGCCGTCGACGACCTGACGCCGGGACGCTACCGCATCCAGCTCGACGGCGGCGGGGACCGTGTCCTCGTCGCGGAGCCGCGCTTCCTCATGGTCGACGTGAGTGAGACCCCCGCGCGCGCGCCGCAGATCCGGGCCGTTCGATCGTTTTGACGACGCCGCTCCTGTTCAACGCGGGTGCCGGCCGCGGGAAGCTTCGCGCCGCACTCGAAGCCCGCGCCGCACGCCACGGTCTCGAGCTGGTGTCGGTCGACGGCGCCGAGGAAGCGCGCCGGGTGGCCGCGGAGCTGGCCGCCACCCACCCGCGAATGCTCGTGGCCGGCGGCGACGGGACCGTGCACCACGCCATCCGGGGCGCCGATGGCGCGGACGTGACGCTGGGGATCGTGGCGGTAGGCACGGGGAACGACTTCGCGCGCGCACTCGGGTTGCCCGCCGAGCTCGAGCCCGCGCTCGAGCGTGCCCTGCGAGCGGAGCCGGTGAACATCGACCTCGGCCGCGCGGCGGGGGTTCCGTTTGCCGGCATCGCCGGCGTCGGCATCGTCGCCGACGTCCTGACCTATCTCGAGGCGTGCGGTCGCCGTTACCGCGGCAACTGGGTCTACCCCTGGGCGGTGCTGCGGACCGTCGTGGCCTACCGTGCGGTTCACGTCGACGTGGTCGCGGAGGCAGACCGCTTTTCGGGTCCGGTGATGATGGCCGCGGCGGCCAACGCTCCCCGGTTCGGCGGCGGGATGCGCGCGGCCCCGGAGGCCTCGATGCGGGACGGGCTGCTCGACATCGTCGTGTTGAAAGAAACCAGCCGCGCGGGTCTCGTGCGCCTGCTGCCCCGTGTCTACAAAGGAACCCACGTGACGCATCCGGCGTGCCGGCTCTTTCGCGCCCGCGAGGCGCGCTTCGATTCCCGCCCGGCCGCCGACATCTATGCGGACGGCGAGCGCATGCCGGTGCGAACGTCGCCGGAGACGCGCTTGAGCGTCGAGCCGGGGCGACTGCGCGTCGCGATCTGACGGCGATGGGGGCCGGGCGGGTCCAAAACCGCTAAACTCTGCGACCGTTCGTTCAGGGAGCCTCGATGACGTCCGCGACCCCGCAGCCTCAAGCACCCTCGGTCTTGCGCATGGCCGCTCCGCTGGTGATCTCGTTCTGGATGCG
>WVWW01000002.1:2749-11605 GCA_011773795.1 Acidobacteriota bacterium | reverse complement strand
GATCGCCGTCTGGGTCGGCCTGTCGACCGGTCTCACCTCGGCGCTGTCTCGCGCGATGGGCGAGCGCCAGGGAGAGAAGATCCGCCAGTACCTCCGCGTCTGCTGGCGCGCCATTGCCGTCGTCTCTCCCGGCTTTACGGTCCTCGGCGTCGCGATCTGGTTCGTCGCGCCGCACATGGACCTCGAAGCCAGTGTGAAGCGCGCGTTCCAGATCTACGGCACCGTGCTGATCGTCGGCTCGGCGTTCACGACGTTCTGGTCGATCATCCCCGACTCGCTGGTCAAGGCGCACCAGGACACGCGCTCGACGATGTGGGCCGGGATCTGGACCAACGTGATCAACGTCGTGCTGAACACGCTGTTCCTGTTCGTCTTCCACTGGGGCATCTTCGGCATCGCCTTCTCGACGGTGCTCGGACGCATCGGCGGACTGGTCTACGCTCTGGCCCGCGCGCGGGTCCACGAACGGGCGCGCATCGCGCACGAACGCACGCCGCTCAGCGATCTCGACCGGCATGCCACGCGAACGGTACTCGGGCTGGCGATCCCCTCTTCGCTGACCTTCGTCCTGATGGCGCTCGAGACCGCCGTGGTGAACATGTTGCTCGCGGGGCGCCAACACGCCACCGAGGCCATCGCCGCTTACGCGATCTACTACCGTCTCGTGTTGTTCGCCCTTCAACCCGTCATCGCCGGAGCGGTGGCCCTCTTGCCCTTCGCGGCGATGCGCTGCGGTTCGGGGGACACCGCCGGCGTGCGCCGCGGTCTGCACCAGATGATCGCCGCCTCGGCCGTCTACTCCCTGATCGTGGTCGGACCGATCATGGCCGTGATCGCACCCTGGGTGGCGAACAGTCTCGCCGAAAGCCCGTTGACGGCGGAGTACGCACGTTTCGCTCTGTTCACGATTCCGTTCGCCTGCCTGTCGGGCTCGGTGTTTCTCCTCTGCCGGCCCGTCTTCGAGGCGATGGGACGCGGACGACCGGGGCTGGTGATGGCGACCTTGAGGTACGGGTTCCTGATGCTCCCGTTGGCCTGGATCGGGATGCAGGAGGCGGAGCGCCTGGGTTACCCGGCGATCGACGGGCTCGTGATCGCGTTGCTGGTCGCTTCCGGTCTCTCGTCGCTGCTGTTCTACGCCTGGATGCGCAACGCTCTCGAGGCCTCCGCTCAGGGCTGAGGCGCGTCGTCCTTCTTTTCAGGGTCGGGCGACGTTTTCGGCGGCGACTCCTTCTTCTCACCGGGGGCGACCTCGCGGCGAACGAGACCGTCTTCCCGCAGCTCGCCCGGGCGATCGCCGGCTCCGCGGAAGTCCTGGTCGCTGATGTAGTTCCCCGCGCGGAGGTTGCGCTCCCCGTCCACCATCCCGAAGACGTGGACCTTCTTGCCCAGATGCTTCGCAGCAACCTCCTGGTTCTCGAGCCAGTACGTCGTCCCGTCATCGGCGAGCAGGATCAGCTTCGCACCTTTCTTGACGCACTCCAGGCTGTCCTGGGCCCCTTCGGGGTTCGCGTTCTTGCCGCGACAGTAGGAGTCGACGATCCAACCCTCGACCCGCACCAGGCTCCGCGTCTCCTCGGCGCCGGCCGGCCCGCCGATCGCGGCTCCGAGAACCAAGGCCAACAGGCATCGTCGCATCGTTGCTCTCCGGGGCTGACGGCCCGTGCCTGAAAGCATACGGGGAGTCATCGACGGCGGCCACTCGTCACCGCTCAGTCGGCGCCCGCACGGTCCAGCAGCGCCCGATCCCCCGTGACCGCCACCCGTTGCTGGTAGAGCGTCAGGCCACTCAACCCGCCCAACTCCTCACCGCCTCCGGCCCGGCCGGGACCCCCGTGGAGCATCGCGGGCAGCGTGGTGCCCGAACCCGGAAGCTGGGCCGCGACCTTGCTCGACGCGACGTAGAGCCGCCCGCTGGTGCTGCCTCCGGCCGCCAGGTAAGCCGTCAGATCGGCGGCACGGTCGACGTACAACGAGGTGACGAGCGTCCCGCGGGCACGGCCGACCTCCGCCGCGGCTTGCTGCATCTTCCCGCCGTAGGCGCAGAGTGTCGACACGGGACCGAAGACCTCGTGGCGGTGAATCACGTCCGCCGCTCGATCGGTCCGCAGCAACGTGGGTCCGAAGAACCAGCCCTTGCCGGGAGCCGCGCCCCGTCCGTCGACACGCTCCCCGGTGCCGTGGACGATCTGCGCCTCGGCGGCGAGCTTGCCGACCCCGTCGATGGCGTCGTCGAGCTGGCGTTCGGTCGCCAGCGGGCCCATCGTCACCTCCGCGTCGCGTGGATCTCCCGGAACCACCGCGGACAGCCGCTCGCACAGCGCTTCCTGAACCTCGTCGATCTCGTCGTGCGGGACGAAAATGCGACGCACGGCCGTGCACTTCTGCCCGGTCTTCTGGGTGATCTCCCGCGTCACGTCCTGCAGGAAGACGTTCCACGTCTCTCCCTCGCGGTCGAGACCCGGCGCGAGCACCGCCGCGTTCAGGCTGTCCGCCTCGATGTTGACCCGTGTGCTCGCGGACAGCAGGTTTGGCTTGCCCCGCAGCTCCAGTGCGGTATCCGCCGAGCCCGTGAAGGCGAAGACATCCCGCTCGCCGAGCCGGTCCAGCAGATCGCCGCTCGACCCGCAGATCAAGCTGAACACACCTGCGGGAAGGGCACCCGACTCGACCAGGATCTCCGCGCAGCGCTCCGCCACCCAGGCGCTGCTCGTCGCCGGCTTGGAGATCACCGGCATCCCGGCGAGCAGCGCGCAGGCGGCCTTCTCCGCCAAGCCCCAGGCCGGGAAGTTGAACGCGTTGACGTGCACCGCGACACCGCCCCGCGGCAGCCTCAGGTGGCGGCCCCAGAACCGTGGAGAACGACCGAGCTGCGACCCCTCGTCCTCGGCGTACCACGTGCGGTCGCCGAGCGATTTCCCGAGCTTCGCATAATAAGAGAGGGTGAACGTCGCGCCGTCGAGGTCGAACTTCGCGTCCTTCCGAGTCACCCCGGTGTTCAGCGTGGACAGCTCGATCAACTCGTCGCGTTTTTGATAGAGCGCCTTCGACATCGCCGCGAGCAACTCGCCGCGCTGGGCGAAGGTCATGCCTGCCAGCGCCGCCCCTCCCGTTTCACGAGCGTGCTCGTAGGCCGCCCCGAAGTCGACGCCGGCGCTGCTCGCCTGGGCGATCGGCTCCTCGGTGCAGGGGTTGTGTAACGGAACGAAACCGGCATCGGCCTGATGCCAGCGGCCTTCGACATAACTACGCAGCGTTCTCATGGCTCCTCTCCCGGCTCCTAGTCCCAGATCTTGACCTCGAAGCGACCGCTCGAGTCGGCGGCGCCGCGAAGCATCGAGGGTGTGTTGTAGCGCATCGCGATGCGGCCCTGCGGGTCCAGCGCGATGATGCCTCCGATACCCGGCTCGAGGGTCTCGTCCACGACGCGATCGACCGCGGCGGCGAGATCCAAGCCCTCATACTCCATCATCGCTCCCACCGAATACGCGACGCTGTGGCGGATGAACTCCTCGCCGACCCCGGTCCCCGACACGGCGCAGCGCCGGTTGTCGGCGTAGGTCCCGGCCCCGACGACCGGCGAATCGCCGATGCGCCCGTACATCTTGGCCGTGAGACCTCCGGTCGACGTGCCGGCGGCGATGTTGCCGTGACGATCCAGCGCGACCACCCCGACCGTGCCCTTGTCTTTGTCGGCCAGCCTGCGTTCCAGGGCACGCCGGCGGCGCTCGGTCCCGAAATACTCCGGGTCCACGCGCTCGACCCCGACGGTATCGGCGAACTCCTCGGCGCCTTCCCCACCGAGCAAGACGTGCCGTGTCCGTTCCATCACGGCACGCGCCAACCGGATCGGATTCCTGACCGTGCGGACACCGGCAACCGCGCCGCAGGCGAGCGTCGAGCCGTCCATGATGGAGGCGTCGAGCTCGTGCCCACCGGCGGCATTGAAGACCGCCCCTCGTCCGGCGTTGAATCGCGGGTCGTCCTCGAGGATCACGACCACGTGCTCGACCGTGTCCAGCGCCGACGCGCCGCCCTCGAGCAGCTCCTTGCCCGCCGTGAGGGCGATCTCCAGGCTCTCGAGATAACCGTCGCGGACGTCGTCCGCGGTATCGGCGCCGAGCGTTCCCGCCCCGCCGTGAAGAGCGATGGCCCAGGCGAGCGCGGGCTCGGCGGCGTTGTCCGCGGGCGGTGTGGACGCGCAACCCGAGAACACGACGGCAAGCAGGAACACGGGAACCGCGGTGAATCGACTCTGCGGAAACATGAAGCCCCTCCGTGCGTCGGATCGGACAACCCACAATGGGTTGCGATCATACGCAGGGAGGGGTGGCTGGTTCCAGTGTTTCGGGGTTGTGAGACGTCAGTGCGAGACGACTACCTTGACCGGACACGGGACGGGCGGGCAGTCTTCCTTGAGCGGCGGCTTCTTGATGGCCCGCATCTTGGAGAAGATCTTGCGCATCTTCTCCTTTGCCTGACACTCGATCTGCCGCACGCGTTCTCGGGACAAGCCCATGCGGTTGCCCGTCTCCTGAAGGGTCAGGGTCTCGTGCCGGTTCAGACCGAAGCGGTAGGAGATCACCGTACGCTGCTGGTAGTTCAGGTGCTCGAACGCCTCGGCGACGCCGTGGACCATCTCCCTTTCGAGCATGCCCTGCTCGACCGAGGGTTTCTCGCGATCCATGATGCAGTCGGCCAGAGGCGTGTCCTGTTCCTCGCCGACCGGTTCATCCAGGCTGACCTCGTGCACCCGGTGTTGGAGGACGCGGTCGACCTTCTCGACGTCGCGGTCCAGGTGCGCGGAGATCTCCTCCCGGGTCGGGACGCGGTTCAACCGGTCGCGCAACGTGTGCTCGGCCTTGCGGATCTCCTTGACCTTCTTCATCTGCGAGTAGGGCAGCCGCACCGTCGTGGACTGCTCGGCCAGCGCCTTGAGGATCGACTTGCGGATCCACCAGATCGCGTAGCTGATGAACTTGGTGTCCTTGTTGGCGTCGAAGCGGTGCGCCGCCTCGATCAGGCCGACGTTGCCCTCGTTCAGCAGGTCTTCGAACGGCATACCCAGGTTGCGGTATTCACTCGCAACCTTGGCGACAAAACTCAGGTTCGACTCGACCAGCTCGTTGATCGCGTCGGATTTCCCCTTCTGGATGTCCCGGGCCAGGTTCTGCTCCTGCTCCTTGGACAGCAACGGGTACTGACGTATCTCCGAGAAGTACTGGGAGAGCACCGAATCACGGGACCGACTCTTCGACACCATGCACACCTCAACGTTTCCGTCGTGTCAAACTGCGCGCTCCGACAGCGGGGGTGCGGGGGGTCCGTCGGCGACATGCAAGAGAGGCATCGCTGCCGCCCGGCCAGCCGAACGCCCTCCTTCCGCCCACCGGAAAGAACGACGCAACTTTCACAATCACGTGGAGAGAATCTATTGGTGCTGCCGGTACGCGGCAACGACGAATTGCGTAAATCAAGGCATGGCCGCTCCCGTTGTCGGCGTATTCCTCCTTGGCGGGACGCCGTGGGTGCCTCGCGCACGAAGAAAGGCACGCTGACTTTGCCGCGACCCTGTGTCTATAATGCGCGACCGCACGCGTGAAGAGCGCCTCGAGAGGGTCGATGAGCCAGCCGGGTACCTCCCAAGAACCGCTCCGTGTCGCCGTGATCGGCTCCGGTCCGGCGGGTTTCTACGTCACCCAGCACCTGTTGCAGGACAAGGCTACCGTGGTGCAGGTCGACATGTTCGAGGCGCTGCCGACACCCTTCGGCCTGGTGCGGTTCGGTGTCGCGCCGGACCACGCCAAGATCAAATCGGTCACCGCCGTCTACGAAAAACAGGCGGCGAACGAGAACTTCCGCTTCTTCGGCAACGTGACCTACGGTGAGGACCTACGGCTCGACGAGCTGACGAGCCGCTATCACCAGATCGTCTTCTGCACCGGAGCCCCGTCGGACCGGCGACTCGGCATCCCCGGCGAAGACCTCGAGGGGTCGTATCCGGCCACCGAGTTCGTCGCCTGGTACAACGGCCATCCGGACTACGCCGAGCACCACTACGATCTCTCGTGCGAGCGCGCGGTGGTGGTCGGGATCGGCAACGTCGCGGTGGATGTGGCCAGGATTCTCTGCCGCGCACCCGAGGAGCTCGAGCGAACCGACATCGCCGATCATGCGCTTGCGGCGCTCCGCGAGAGTCGTGTTCGGGAGGTCCTGTTGCTGGGCCGGCGTGGACCGGCGCAAGCGGCGTTCACCAACCCCGAGGTCAAGGAACTGGGCGAGCTCACGGACACCTTCACCCGTGTCCTCCCCGAGGAGGCGGAACTGGATGCTCTTTCGCGCGCGCAGGTGGAGGCCGATGGCGACAAGGCGACCAAACGCAAGCTCGAGATCATCGCGGGCCTGGTGCGGAGGGAAGACGCGAACCAACCGCGCCGCTTGACCCTCCGGTTCCTCGTTTCTCCCGAGGAGATTCTGGGCGACGACCGGGGGCGAGTTCGAGGGATCCGCTTGGTGCGGAACCGCCTCGTCGAGCGTGTGGGAGGTGGGCTCGCCGCGACACCCACGGGTGAAACGGAAACCCACGACTGCGGACTCGTGTTCCGTTCGGTCGGTTACCGCGGGTTACCGCTGCCGGACCTCCCCTTCCGCGAGGACTGGGGCGTGCTGCCCAACGAGGCGGGCCGGATACTCGGCGACGAGGGATCGCCGCTCCCGGGGCTGTATGCGAGCGGGTGGATCAAACGCGGGCCCAGCGGTGTCATCGGGACCAACAAGCCCGACGCCGCCGAAACGGTGCGCTCGATGCTCGAAGATCTGGCCGCCGGGAGGCACACCGGGGCGGACGATGCGGCACGCGATTCGATCTTTGGTGTGCTCCGCGAACGCGGGGTGCGTCCGGTGAGCTACGCGGACTGGAAGAAGATCGACTCGGTGGAGCGCGAGGCCGGAGAAGCGGCGCATCGCCCACGCGTCAAGCTGACGACTCACGCGGCTCTGCTCGCCGCGTTGGACGACTAGCTCCGCGCAACGCCCGAAACCTGTCCTAGCTGGCGGCGCGAACGTCGAGAAGGGCGATCCTGGGCGCGGACGCTTCGTAGCGCCGGGCCAACGGGTCGCAATGCCGGTGTTCGCAATCCAGTGCCGGCTCGGCCAGCCGCGTCCGTGCCGCGTGACCGTTCACGTAACGTTCCACGAGATCCGCGTAGCGGGGGCAGCGGCTGCAGCGCGGTACGCGGCCCAGTCCGATGAGCCGCAGTCCGTCGAGCTCGACCTGATGTGTGTCCCTGGTCATCCCACCGCTCCTTGTCCGACCCCTCTCGTCCCTCACCCTCTGAAACGTTCGGGGACACAGAAAGTTCCCCCCGATCGGCGAACGGTTGTCCGCTGCCGTATGCGGTGCGATCTCCGCAGCGAACGGCGCGAACGCTGGCATTCGAAACCGTTTTTGGGTGTCCTTTGGGAGGAGGAGGGAACGATGGCTGCCAGCCCCAACCCAAGGACCGGAAAGAGCGGTCTCGAGCGGGTTCGTCACGAGCTTCTGACAGCGCTCCACTTCGGCAAGCTCAGCCCGGGGGATCGGGCCCCCTCCGTTCGCCGGCTGGCCGACCTCACCGGAATGAACCGCAAGACGATTCACCGCGCCTACACCCGGCTGGCGAACGAGGGCTTTCTCGACCTGCGACCCGGTAGTGGCACCTACATCGCCGAATCGGCCCCGGTCAACGACCTTCTCGGCGCCGTGAGCCGCTGCCGGGCGACCGCACGGGACCTGGGTCTGGAGGCATCCGTTTTTTCTTCCTTCCTGGACATCTACCTGTCGGGCGGCCTGCGTGAGCTTCCGCTGGCCGTGGTGGAGTGCAACCGCGAGCAGGTCGGACTGATCGCCGCGGCGCTCCGCGTCGAGTTGGGGATCGCGCCCCGCCCGTTGTTGCTCTCCAAGCTCTCGGCCGAACCGCGGTCCAGCGTCGAGGGTTGCTGGGGCATCGTCACGACCGACGGCCACCGCGCCGAGATCCGCGCCGTGTCGCCGCCCGTCCCGGTCTTCCGCGTGGCCTTCGACCCGACGTTCCCGATGCAGCTCGCCGAGCAAGCCGAACGGGGGCCCGTCATCATGGTGGTTCACGACCGCGCATTTGCCGGAATCTTCGCGCGGATGCTGCGCCAGATGGCCGTCGCGCCGGAGGTCATCCGGCGCTTCTCGTTCTTCGAGCCGAGCCAGGCGCGGGCCGCTCTGGCACGGTGCACCGGGCGCGCCTCGATCTACGTCTCACCGCTGCTCCCGCCTCAGTCGCTGGGCCCGATGCCGGTGAACGTGCAGCCGATCCGCGGGCGCTGGCGGATCGAACCGGCCTCGCTGGAACGTCTGAAGGCTGCCCTGGCGCTCGACGTCGCCAACCGCCGCGGAGCCGCCGGCGCGAGGACCGCGGTCTAGTCTCCGCCCGGCCCTGAAAATCCGGGCTCGCCAGCGGGGCGGGGATTCGATAAATTGGCAACCTCGATCATCCGTTCGGAGGGGTCTGCCGGCATGTCGGGCAACAAAGAAACAGGCATCAGGAACCTCATCTCTTGCCTCGACGAGGCCGTCCGCCTCGGGGATGCCGGGGCCACCGCGGAGCACATCAAGGAGCGCATCGGCGGCCTCTGCACCTGCCGCGAGTTCAGCCTGCCCGAACGATTCACCGCATGCTCCGAGGCCTCCTACGCGCGCCGACTCCTGCACCGGGACAACGAGCTCGATTACACGGTCGTCGTCATGACGTGGGGCCCCGGGCAACGAACCGGCCTCCACGATCACGCCGGGATGTGGTGCGTGGAGTGCGTCGTCGAGGGTGAGATGGAGGTCACCCAGTTCGA
>WVWW01000002.1:0-2743 GCA_011773795.1 Acidobacteriota bacterium | reverse complement strand
TGTCGATTCTCCCGTACGCAGCAGATCAAAACCGGGATCGGGGACGCCGGCTGCCTGATCCCACCTTACGAGTACCACGTGCTGGCCAACGCGAATTCCGACCGCAAGGCCGTCACCTTGCACGTTTACGGCGGTGAGATGGACCGCTGCAACGTCTACGAACCGGCCGACGACGGCTGGTGGACCCGCCACCCGAAGTCGCTCGGCTACAACGAGGTCTAGGGACGGTCATGGAACTGCACGACGACATCCTCTCCACGCTGGGAAACACACCTCTCGTTGCGCTCCGACGATTCCACCCGAACGGCGCGCTGCTCGCCGCCAAGATCGAGTCGTTCAACCCCGGCTCCAGCGTCAAGGACCGCATCGGCATGGCCCTGATCGAGGCCGGCGAGCGAAGCGGCGCGCTACGACCCGGCGGAACGATCGTCGAGCCCACCTCGGGCAACACGGGCGTCGGCCTGGCGATGGCCGCGGCCCTCAAGGGCTACAAGCTGATCTGCACCGCACCGGACAAGGTGCCCGCGGAGAAGGTGGCCCTGCTGCAGGCCTACGGCGCCGAGGTGATCACCTGCCCGACCAACGTCGCCGCCGACGACCCGCGCTCCTACTACAAGGTCGCCGAGCGCATCCGCGACGAGCAGGGCGCCTACCTGCCCTACCAGTACTACAACCAGGCCAACCCGGAGGCGCACTACCGCACCACCGGACCGGAGATCTGGCGCCAGACCGACGGCCGGATCACCCACTGGGTCGCCGGCATCGGCACCGGCGGCACGATCAGCGGCGTGGCCAAGTACCTCAAGGAGCAGAACCCCGACGTCCGCGTCGTCGGCGTCGACACCGTCGGCAGCGTCTACGCCTACTACCACGAGCACGGCGAGCTGCCGCCCGCGGACCAGATCCACCAGTACCTGATCGACGGCATCGGCGAGGACTTCCTGCCGGAGACCGTCTGGTGGGACTACATCGACGAGGTGATCACGATCGACGACAAGACCGGCTATGCGTCGACGCTCGAGCTCTCCAGGAGCGAGGGCATCTTCTCCGGCACGTCGGGAGGCGCCGCCGCGGCCGGCGCGCGCCGGGTCGCCCGCGAGGCTCCCGACGACGCCATCGTCGTCACGCTGTTCCCGGATTCCGGGGAACGCTACCTGTCGAAGCTCAGTGAAGATTGGATGAGCCGCCACGGGCTGCTGGACACGGCGAGCGCCTAGCGGTGGCGGAAGGAGAAGTAGGATGCCTTTAAGCCCGCTCACGAGAGTGCTGCTCGTTGCTCTGCTCCTGGCCCCGGTGGTCGCCTGCTCCGGCGGCGGCGGTGCCGGCGGCGACGGAAGCGACGCCGTCTCGGTGGTACGGACCTTCTACGACCATTTGAATGCCGGCAACTACGACGACGCCAAGGCGCTCTACACGACCGACACCCGCGACCAGATCTTCATCGATGCGGACTCCGAAGAGGGATTCCGCAACTGGGCCGTCGTCGAAACGCACAACCAGAGCCTCACCGACCTCAAGGTGCTCACCGAGACCAAGGGCGAGGACGGCGTGACGATCGAGTTCGAGCTGGTCTTCGGGGATGGAGAATCCAGCCAGCGTCGCGTCACCGTCACCCAGGAGGAAGGCGCCTGGCGCCTCGGTTTCATCGGTTGACGCCGGAAACATCCCGCGCAAAAGAAAACGCCTGCCGTCCCGAGACCGGGGTGCGGCAGGCGTTGTCGTCAAACGCGCAGAAGAAACGCCGGACTAGACCATGTCCTTCAGGTTCTTGAGCGCGCGAACCTTGACCTTCGTGGTCGCCGGCTTGGCGGCGATGTCCATCAGCTCGCCGGGCTTGAACGGGTTCGGCACGCCCTTGCGCGCCTTGCGCGCCGGCACCTTCTTCTTCTCGATCTTGACCAGACCCGGCAGCGTGAACGCGCCCGCGCCGCGACGACCGAGGCTCTTCGAGATCTGTGCTTCGAGCGACTCGAGCACACCGGCGACCTCGCGCCGATTCAGCTCGGTATCGGCGCTGATCGCGTTGAGCAGCTCGCTCTTGGTCATCGGTTTCTTCGCGGTCTTGGCCTTCGCCTTCGCCCTTCTTTTTGCCATGGTTCGCAATTCCTCCTTGGGTAGAACGTAGGATGTTCGAGCGGACGAGCCGTAGTCTAGCGGCTTTCGAACACGGGATCAATTGAATCGAGACTCATTTGAGCCTATTTTTTTCGAGGCTTCAGGCTCATCGGTCGGCTTGACGAGCTGTTCGCGGAAACGCTCCACATCGCTGGTCGGTAGCGCGCAGACACCCGCCTCGCATACGTAGGCGGTGACACCCTTCTTGCCCGCGCGCTTGCCCTTGACGATCGGCAAGCGCTCGCCGAGGGCCTTGACTCGATTCTCGGTGACCCGTACGAGCACCTGCCGCGGCAAGAACTCGGCGCGGATCACATCCAGGAAGGGCTCCGGATCGGCATCGCCGTCATGCACCAGCACGACCTCCTTGGGGCGGCCCAGCGTGAAATCGACGGCCAGCAGCATCTCGTTGAGCGCGCGCGGCGCGCGGCTCAGCGTGTTGTGAAAAGCCGAGATCAGTTTCGCCCCGGCCTGGCGATAGCGGTCATCCGTGGTCAACTGGTGGAGCCGCATCAGGTTCATCAAGGCGATCGAGTTGCCCGATGGCTCGGCCCCGTCCCGGCCCGGTTTCTCGCGGGCGAGCAACGTCTCGTGATCGGCGCTGGTCGCGAAATAACCACCCTTTTCG
>WVWW01000049.1:3539-8700 GCA_011773795.1 Acidobacteriota bacterium | reverse complement strand
GGGGGAGCGCGACGAGCTGGCCGAGCTCGACGTCGTGCGCCGCATCGTCGACGACGCGAACGGGACGCTGCACGTGATCCCGGAGACAGGGCACCTGTTCCAGGGTCGCTCGCGGGACGCCGCGGCCAAGGTCGTCGAGGCCGCCGACGCGATGCTCTAGCCGACCAGGATCAGCTCCTTCTGCACGGGTCCGCAGATCTCGACGCTGCCCGACGACGTGATGAAGACGTCGATCTCGGTGCGCACCGCCATGCGGCCCTCGAGGTAGATCCCCGGCTCGATCGAGAAGCAGATCCCCGGCACCAGCCGGCGCTCGTCGCGCGTCTCGAGGTTGTCGATGTTGACCCCGTTGCCGTGGACCTCGGTGCCGATGCTGTGTCCCGTGCGGTGCAGGAACGCGTCGCCGTGCCCCGACTCGCTGACGGCCGCCCGGCACACGTCGTCGACTTCCCAGCCATAGGTCGGGGTCCCCGCGGCCATGCGCTCGCGGACGAACTCGACTGCGGCGTCGCGACCGTTGCACACCGCGTTCCAGATCTCGGTGTACAGCGCCGGCGGCTCCTTGCCCGCGAACCCGCACCAGGTGACGTCGTAGTAGACGCCGACGGGTTCGATGCGGCGGGCCCACAGGTCGATCAGGATCGTGTCGCCGTGGTGCAGCGCGTAGGCGTTCTCCTGGGTCGGCTCGAAGTGCGGGTCGGCCGGGTGGTCGTTGAAGCCGACGATCGGGCTGGCGCCGTCGGAGGTCAGCCCCTCCTCGGCGAAGCGGGCGAGGATGAATTCCTTGACGTCGTACTCGGTCAGCTTGCCCGATTGATCGAGCGCCTTGCCGATCAGGGCGTAGGCCTCGTCCTTGATCCCCTGGACGATCGCGCCGGTCTCGCGGTGGCTCTGGAAACCGGCATCGTCGAGCGTGGCCTCGAACGTCTGGACGAGGTCCGCCGAGGAGACGACCTCGACGCCGGTCGAGCGGACCAGCTCGACCGTGCCCGCGTCGACCACCGAGACGTAGGGAATGTTGTTCATCGGCGAGTACTGCATCGCGATCTTGTTGCGGCCTTCGAGGATCGTTTTCAATTGGGCGTGCAGTTCCTCCCACGCCAGGTACCACTCCTGCTTGCCGGGCAGCGCGTCGAGCCGCGTCGGCTCGACGCGGTGCGAGAGCTTGATCGGCTCGCCCTCGGCCGGGATCAGGTAGAACCAGCGGCGCGATGTCTGCTTCGAGATGTCCAGCCCGAGGATGTTGTAGGCCATCGGGTCGCGGTGGTGGAAGTCGAAGAACAACCAGCCGTCGATACCGGCGTCGCGTAGCGCCTGCTGGATCCTTTCGAGTTGCATGGGTCCTCCGTTACGCCGCCTCGCGGGCCTGCGCGAAGAATTCCTCGACGGCCGCGATGAACTCGGCCGGAGCGTGGAGTGAGTTGATCTTGCCGCGCAGCGCCTTCCCACCGGGCAACCCGTAGGTGTACCAGCCGGTGAAGGTGCGCAGCTTGTGGAGCGCGAACTTGGGATCGTCCTCCTGCTCCATCAGCATCCTGAAGTGGGCCAGGATCACGTCGCGTCGATCCCCCATCTTCGGTTCGTAGGGCGTCCTTCCGGCGCGCAGATCCTCGATCTGACGGTAGATCCAGGGGTTTCGCATCGAGGCGCGGCCGATCATCACGCCGTCGCAGCCGGTCTCGTCGAACATCCGCAGCGCGTCTTGCGGCTCGCAGACGTCTCCGTTGCCGACCACGGGGATCGAGAGGGCTTCCTTGAGGCGCGCGATGCGCGTCCAGTCGGCCTTGCCGCGGTACATCTGCTTGGCCGTGCGCGGGTGCAGCGCGACGCCGTCGACGCCCTCGCCCTCGCAGATCTTGCCCAGCTCGACGTAGTTGAGCGCCTCCTCGCGGATCCCGGCGCGGAACTTGACGGTCAGCGGGATCGAGATCGCGTCGCGCACCGTCGAGATGATGTCCTGGGCCAGTTCCAGATCCCCCATCAGCGCGCAGCCGGCGCAACCCTTGAGGATCTTGTTCGCCGGGCAGCCCATGTTGATGTCGCAGATGTCGGCGCCGATCGCCTCGACGATCCGCGCCGCCTCGGCCATGCGCTCCGGGTCGGAGCCGTAGATCTGGATCGAGATCGGCCGCTCCTCCTCGCAGTAGTGCATCATCTTGATCGTGCGCTCGTTCCGACGCGTCAGCGCCTCGGAGGAGATGAACTCCATCGTGACCAGCCCGACGCCGCCGACCCGGCGCAGGATCAGCCGGAACTGCCGGTCGGTGACGCCGGCCATCGGCGCCAGCACCAGCGGCGGATCGATCTTGATGGGACCGTAGCTCAGCACCGGATCAACGTCCCTCGAACTTGGGCGGTCGCTTCTCGGCAAACGCCTTCAACGCCTCGACACGATCCGCCGTCCCCAGCACGCCCTGGTAGCACTCCCATTCGCGCTCGAGCGCCTCGGGCATCGGCAAGTCCGCGCCTTCCTCGATCGCCTTCTTTGCCAGGCGTAACGCGACCGGTCCGTTCGACGCGATCGTCTTTGCCCAGGCCTGCGCGGCGGCGTCAAGCTCCGCCGTCGGGACGACACGATCGGCGACGCCGTCGGCGAGCGCGGCGGCCGCGGCGTGCATCTCGGCGCCGAAGATCCAGCGTTTCGCCGTGGCCATCCCGACCAACCGCGGCAACCGCTGCGTGCCGCCGGCGCCGGGGATGATTGCCAGCGCGGTCTCGCGCAACCCGATCCGGGCATCTTCGGCGAGGATGCGCAGGTCGCAGCCGAGCGCGAGCTCGCAGCCGCCGCCCGCCGCCGCGCCGCGAACCGCGGCGATCGTCGGGAACGGCAGGGCGGCGACGCCGTGACAGACGCCGGCCAGGCGGGGAACGAACGCCTCGACCTCTTCCGCGCTCATCGTGCGCCGCTCCTTCAGATCGGCGCCGGCGCAGAAGTGCTTGCCCCCGCTGCGCAGGACCAGGCAGCGGACCTGCGGATCATCCTTCAAATTCTTCAGCGCTTCTTCGAGATCCGCGACGAGTTGCCGGCCCAGCGCGTTCACCGGCGGGCTGTCGAGCGTCATCGTCGTGACGCCCTCGGCGGTCTCGATACGCACCGTGCTCACAGCTCGCCCCCCGGCGCCGTCGCTCCGCTCGTGCCGATCTGCGGCGGCTCGTAGTCGTCGGGAACCTCGACCTCCATGCGCAGCAGCGCCATCGCGTGCGTCTTGCCCTGCGCGTCGGTCTTCAGGCTCGCCGAGCCGCTGCCGCCGAGCGAATCGTGCAGCAGGAAGTTGAGCGCCTTGAGGTTGGGCATCTCGAACCGCTCGACGTCGCCCCGAACGATGCCGCCGAAGTGCTGCTTCACCCGCGCGGGCGTGAGCCACTCGCGCAGGATCTCGTAGCCCGCATCGTCGTAGGCCAGCACGCCGACGTTCGAGCCGTCGCCCTTGTCGCCCGAACGGGCGTGGGCAATCGCGTAGAGCGGGAGCTTCTTCAACCGACTTCCTCCACGTCCACCGTCGTCGTGACGTGCCGTTTGTCGAGTAGCGCGGGCCAATAGCCGAGCACCTCGGTCGCCTTCGGCCGCCCTCCGGCGAATCCGGTCACACCGGGCGGCCCCGACGTGACCAGCGGTGCAATCTCCTTGCCGAACCGATCGACTTTTGCTCGATCGGAATCCTTGACCCCGACACGCAGGACGACCTCGGCCAGATTATCGGGCACGTCGATGATATCGCCGTGGCAGGTATTGGCCCCGACGAACTCGGTCACGGTGTCCTCGAAGGTGACGCCGGCGAAGGCCAGCCGGCCCCACAGGGCGTCGGCGCAGACCTTCGCCTTGGCCATCGCGTCGGGTCCGCTGATCGTCAACTGACCCGCCGCTTTGTAGCCCTCGAGGTAGGAAATGGAGACCTTGTAGGAATCGGTCGCCTTGCGTCCCTCGATGCCGTGGACGCGAACGCGATCCTTGCCGTCCTCGGCCAGCCGGATGGTCGTGAAGTCGACGACGCAATCGGGCGTGATGTAGCCGCTCGGGTCGCCCATCTCGTAGACGAGCTGCTCGCCGACCGTGTCAGGCGTGACCATTCCACCGGTGGAGTCGTGCTTGGTCACGACGAACGTGCCGTCCGGCGACGCCTCGAGCACCGGGTAGCCGAGGCGATCCCAGCCCTCGACCTCCCACCAGCGCGAGAAGTTGCCGCCGGTGCACTGGGCGCCGCACTCGACGATGTGCCCGGCCACCGTGCCCGCGGCGAGCAGGTTCCAGTCGGTCGCCCCCCAGCCGAATTCCGCGATCAGCGGGGACAGCACGAGCCCCGGGTCGGTCGAGCGCCCCGTCACCACGATGTCGGCCCCCCGGCGCAGCGCATCGGCGACGGGGAACGACCCGACGTAGACGTTGGCCGACAGGACCCGGTCGCGGATCTCCGAAAACGGTCGGCCGTCGTCCAGATTGGCCAGCGGCGCCCCCGCCGCGACCAACTCGTCCAGCCGATCCATGAGGTCGTCCCCGGTGACGCTGCCGATCTTGAGCCCGGTCGCGTTCTGCTCGCGGGCGACCTCGAGCAAGACGGCCCGGCAGGCCTCGGGGTTCACGCCACCGGCGTTGGCCACGACCTTGACGCGCTTCTCGCGCAGCGTCGGCAAGGTCCGCCGGATCAGATCGATGAAGTCCGTCGCGTAGCCCTTCGACGGGTCGCGCCGGCGCAGCTTCTGCATGATCGACATCGTGACCTCGGCCAGGTAGTCGAGCGTCAGGTAGTCCAGCGGCCCCTCCTCGATCAGCCGCACGGGCGCGTCGACCGAATCACCCCAGAATCCCTGCCCGTTTGCCAGGCGCACGACCCTGTCCGCGGCCATCCCGGACTCCTTTGAGGGAACGAAAGACCGGGATTATAGGACGGAGGTCTTACGGCTGGCTATCTCGCGGTGCACGGTCTCGACCAGGTCGCGTATCTCGAACGGTTTATGGACCACGCCGCAGACGCCGCTCCGCGAGATCTCCTGGTCGTCGATCGTGGTGCCCCATCCCGTGACCAGGACGACCGGTAGATCGGGATCCTGTTCTTGCAGGTTGGAGGCGACTTCCCAGCCGGACATGTCCGGCATGCCGAGATCGGTGAGGACCAGGTCGTAGTCGGAGACCGACGCCATCTTGAGCCCTTCGGTCGCCGAGATC
>WVWW01000049.1:0-3479 GCA_011773795.1 Acidobacteriota bacterium | reverse complement strand
AACTTGGTCCCCGTCCCGAGCGCGGTCTCGACCTGGATCGTGCCGCCGTGGCGGCAAACGATGCCGTAGGCCACGCTCATGCCGAGACCCGTTCCCGAGTTGCCCTTGGTCGTGAAGAACGGGTCGAACAGGTGGCGCCGGATCTCTTCCGTCATCCCCACGCCGGTGTCTTCCACCTCGGCGTGGATCTCCGAACCGCGCCGGAAGCAGCGCAACGTCAGCGCGCCACCCTGCGGCATGGCGTCGGCCGCATTGAGGATCAGGTTGGTGAACACCTCGCGCAACTCGGTCGCGCTGCCGAGGATCGGTGGGACCTTGTCGCATTCGACGGCGATCTGGACCTTGACGTTGCGGCGCTCCGATTCCGTCTTCCAGCGCCCGCGCGTGATCTCGACGGCGTCGTCGATGATCTCGGCCAATGAGAGCGGCTCGAACGGACGATCGGTCCGGGTTCGCGAGAACTCCTGGATGCGACGCACGGTTTCGCGTCCGTCCTGCGCAGCTTTTTCGATGACCGCCATGTCCCCGTCGACGTCCGGCGGGAAACCACGGGTGCGGAGCAACTGAATGCGTCCGAGGATCGCGCCCAGCAGGTTGTTGAAGTCGTGTGCGACGCCGCTCGAGAGCTCCCCTAGCGCGCGCAGACGTTGGGTGTCCTCGAGCTCCTCGCGAAGCCGTTGAGTCTCCGTCAT
Source organism: Acidobacteriota bacterium (assembly GCA_011773795.1). Taxonomy (GTDB): domain Bacteria; phylum Acidobacteriota; class Polarisedimenticolia; order Polarisedimenticolales; family Polarisedimenticolaceae; genus WVWW01. The sequence continues at coordinate 2,787 of WVWW01000049.1, read as the reverse complement.
GTCGACGAGCAGGCATTCCGTCGCCGATTGACCGAGGTAGTCGATGCGTGACCCGCGCAGCTCTAGCTCCCGCGCGCGACCGGCCGAGTCGTAGGCCGTGACCATCGCGGGGCTCAACACCTTGCCGTGCTGCCAGAGCCTCAGACGATGCGCCACGACCGACTGGCAATCCTGCGCGAACAGGCTCTCGAGCCGGAAGTTCGGGTCCTCGACATCTTCCGCTTTGAGACCGAAAGTCTCCTGGAACGCGCGGCTGAAGAACTTCACGCGCTCGTTCTGCACGATGAGTATCGGGTCGGGGGAATGCTCGACGAGCGTGCGGTACTGGACCTCGGACTCCTCGAGGGCTCGCGTACGCGCGCTGACCTGCTCCTCCAGCGTGGCGTTGAGCCGCTCCAGCTCTTTCTGGAACGCGGTCGACTCCTTGGCCTTCTCGGCGACACGATCCATCATTCGGTTGAATGCAGCCGCGAGCTCGGCCAGCTCGCGCGCTCCGCCGACCGAGATGCGGTAGGACGTGTCTCCGTAGGACAGCGCTTCGGTACCGTCGGCGAGTTTTCGCAGCGGCGCCGCGATGCGTCGTGCCAGAAAACGGCCGATCGACATTCCCGCGAGACTCAGCAGGACGCCGGTGATGATCATCCCCAGCGTCAGGCGCCGCAGTTCTGCGTTCTTGGAATCGTAGCTGAGCCCCACGCGGACGTAGCCCCAGGGCTTCTTGGAGCCCTCGACGAGCACCGGGACGATCGACTCGAACGTCGGCTCGGCTTGCCCCGCCGGTCCGGTCAAGTGCACCTCTCGAGTCTTCGGCCCGTCCAGTTCCTCGGGTAGCTCCGGCAGCCGCTCCACATCGCTGACGAGGGTGCCTGCGGCGCCCGCCAGGTTGCCTTCCTTGTCGTGGATCACGACGTACGAGAGGTCGGGGTCCTCGACCGCGTTACGCGCTGCGGTCTCGAGTGCGACGTAGTTGTAGGCCAGCAGCGACGGGGTCGACACCGCACCGATGCTCTGGGCGATCGAGTAGCCGCGCGCCTGCATGCCCTTGCAGAGGACGTTCTCCAAACGCCCGCGTACGACGGCGAGCGCCGAGCCCACGACGAGCACGACGAGCAGCCCCGACGCGATCGCGAAGCTCGATTCGAGCCGCCGGCCTTCGAACAGACGTCGGATCATGACGCATCGTCCCGGGGCTCGATCCAAGCATCCTCGAGCTCGAGCCGGCCGACCCCGAACGGACCCGGGGTCATGCCGTGAACACCCCGGTGCGTCGCCAGGATGCCGCGCGTGTGGTAGAGCGGGACGAACGGTGCCTGTTCGAGGATGTAAAGCTCTGCTTCGCGGTATAGCCGACCGCGCTCGCCGGGCTCGAACTCCGCCGCCGCGGCACGCAGCAGCTCGACGGCGCGCTCGTCGTCGAAGCGGAAGTAGTCGCCCGCACTATGCTCGCCGAACCCGGAAAGGAAAGAGTCGGGATCGCTCATGTCCGCGATCCACGCCAGGAAGAACAGCTCGTGCGTCCCCGCGTCGAGATGCTCACCCAGCTCGCTCCAGGTGACCTGGACGAGCTCGATCGTCAGCCCGACGGCGGCGAGATCGTCCAGCACTTGCTTGGCGACGGCGTCCGGCTCGGATCCGAACGACGGTTCGTAGATCTTGATGGCCGGGACACCCTTGCCGCCGGCGTGACCGGCCTCGGCGAGGATGCTGCGCGCCTTGTCGGGCGAGTAGTCCAGCCGTTTGACCTGCGGTGTGAACCCCGCGATGCCCGGGGGCAAGATACCCGGTGCATGAACGCGCAGCGGCGAGGCGCGCACCATCTTGTCTCGGTCGATCGCGTGCGCGATCGCACGCCGAAGCCAGACCTGGTCGAGGGGCGGTCGCGAGCTGTTGATCCCGAGAAACGACAGGCTCAACTCCTGGAAGCGGTACAGCTCGACGTCGGGCCAATCCGTCAGAGCGGCGATCGTGGTGCTGGTGGGCTCCAGCGCGTCGATCTCGCCGCGCAGGAAACGAGTCTTTCCGTAGTCGTCCTCGTCGTCGGCGTAGAAGTTGATCTTGACCTCGTCGAGATACGCCGGACCGCGGAAGTAAGCGGCGTTCCTGCGCAGCACCAGACTCGAGTCGTCCCAGTCTGCGAAGGCGAACGGACCGGTCCCGACCGGGGCCCTCGAGAATTCGGATCCGTCGCGGCCATCGAGCAGGTGTTGCGGAACGATCGCGAGGTTGTCCATCGCGAGCTGCTCGAGGAACAACGGGTTGGCCTTGGACAACGTGAAGCGCACCGTCGCGTCGTCCAGCTTGACCAGACCCTGGAGCTGGTCGGCCGCACCGTTGGCCACGGCCTCGGCGCCGCGAATCGGGAGCAGCGACGGGTATGCCAGAGAGTCGGTCCCACCGTCACGCAGGACACGGTTGAACGTGAAAAGTACATCGTCGGCGTCGAACGACTCGCCGTCGTGGAACCGTACATCCCGGCGCAGGTGGAACTCGTATTCCAGGCCGTCGCGAGAGATCTTCCACGTGTCCGCCAGCGCAGGGACGACGTTGAGCGCCGCGTCAGTCGAAACCAACGTGTCGAAGATCTGGTTGATCGGAAGCGACTCGTAAACCGACTCGGAGTGGACCGGGTCGAGACCCGCCGGGGCCTCCTGGATCAAACGCAGCGTGCCGCCGGAAACGGGCGTGAGCACGCTCGTATCGCGAGCTTCGGGAGGCGCGCCACAGCCGCCGGCCGTAACGAGCAACAGGGCCAGCATGAGCAGCGGCCGCAAGTGTCTCGCGCGGCCG
>WVWW01000178.1:3042-17820 GCA_011773795.1 Acidobacteriota bacterium | reverse complement strand
GGCAGGATCACGAAGTTGACGATCGCCGAGGCGATCGCCAGCACGATCGAAGCGGCGACCATCCATTTCATGCGCCGGCGCTGTTTTTCGAGGTCGGTTTGCTTCTGGCTCTTACGGAGCTCCTCGATCTGGGCCTGCTTCTTGCCCTGCATTTCCTTGAGCGCGCCCACGTAGAGCTCTTCCTTGCTCGCCTCTCGCGGACCGGCCACGGCCTCGGCCTCATCGGCGGCCGAAGCCGCAAGCCGCTCGCGCAGATCCTGCGGCCGGTCCTGCCGCTCGTTGAAATCCACGTCGATGTAGGGATCGCGAAGAACCGGGGCCAACTGGAGCTTGATCGAGAACAGGGAACGGCCGGCTTCCTGCAGCTCGGCGGCGAGCGATTCGATTTCGGCGACGAGTGCGGCATCGCGCTGCGTCTGCAAACGCGTGGACACCGACTCGAGGGCGGTCATGTTTTGCCTGATTCTGCCGAGCACGCGGTCACGCTGCTTGCGGAGCGCTTCGCTGTCCTCGGAGGGTTTGCCGAGCTCGCGCCAGGCGGTGAACAACCTCTCGAGCGAGGAGCGGATGGCGATCGCGTCGATCGTCGCCCGGCACGATTCCTGGGTGATGTTCTCGGCGGCGAAGGCCTCCAGGTGCTCGCGCTCCGCGGCGGTGAGCGAGGGTTCCATGTCCTCGAGATTACCCTGGGTCAACGACTCGGCCAGTTCGGCAAGACGCAGCGCGAGAACCGAGCCGGCCACGAGCTCGTCCTGCTGGCAAGACAACACGTCGCCGATCTTGAGCAGGTAGTCGCGGTCGTTCTGGTTCAGCGACTCATCCATCGTGACCGCCCGGTCGAGCTCGGCCTCGAGTCTCAGGGCCGCCCCGACGATATCCCCCAGGATCTCGCCGGAGGCGCGCATCGTGTCGACGTTGAGCGTCCGCGTGTCGATGACGTGCTTGAGTTGGCGATCGGCGAGCAGACGCAGGCGAAGGAATTTGCGCGGCAGCTCGTGGCGCGGTCCCTCGGTCGCCTCGTCGGCGGCCATCCCGACGATGGTCTGCAATTCTTCGGCCCGCGGCTCGAAGTGCAAGTCGCGCGTGATTTGCCGACGCGCCTCGAGCAGGCTGCTGCCGGCGATCTCCCGGAGCATGGTGTCGATCTGGATCGACAGCAGTTCCAGCATGTCGACGAGCCGATCGATTCTCGTGGGAGCGGCGACCGTTACCATACGCGTGTTCCATCGAGCCTGGCGAGGCCGGAGGGGGTTTCTGTCGGGTTGTACCAGTAGACGCCGTCGTAGTGGACCGTACTGGCCAAACCCAGCGAGACGCTGCCCACAAAGAGGCGGGAATCGGGGTCGCCCTCGGGGTGGAAGATCAGCCACCAGCCGATCGTCCCCATGTCGAGGTAGATCCACGGCTCGCGTCCCTGCGCCTTCGACAGGATCGGCTCCGCGCTGTCCAGGTAGCCGCCCGAGATCAGCGGCTCGAACGTTTCGGGATCCAGCGTCGGGAAGTCTCCGTTGTCCGCGTAATAACGCGCCATTCCCTTGTGCAACTCGGTCAGGGAAGCGCCGAGGGCGGTTCGCTTGGACTTCTTGAGGGCGCGGTCGAAAACGGGAATCGCGATCGTGGCGACCAGGCCGATGATCAGCACGACGACCATCAGCTCCACCAAAGTGAAACCGGATTGACGCTGACGCTGCCTCATCGACCCGACTCCCTGTAAGCCCCGGGCGCGGGGCCCCCTGCTCCACGCCGGCTACGTAATACCTGATCCCCACGATCGGGCCGGTCAAGCCGGGTCAAGAAAGATCGGCGAAGTCGGCTTTTTAGCGCTTGGAGGCGGGCCGGAAGGCGACGATCGTCAGGTCGTCGGCGTGGCCGTGCGGGCCGTTTCCGGCCATGCGGTCGCGGGCCAAGGAGGCCAGCCGGTCGACCGCTCGGCCGAGTGGCCGGATTCGTGCCCGTTCGGCGATCTCGTCGACGCGCACGTTGTCGAACAACCCGTCGGACGCGACGACCACCGTGTCGCGGACGGCGAGCCGGACGGGCACGCCGAGCTCGATCCGCATCTTCTCGAGGCCGAGCATGTTGCTCACCAGGTGGCGCTCCTCGTGCTCCATCGCCTCACGCGCGCGGAGCAGGCCGGCCTCCTCGGCGAACCCCGTGGGCCCGTGGGCGATGCTGCGATATTTCAGCTTGCCCCGCCCCCCGATCACCAGACAGATCGAATCGCCGACCGTGATCGAGCGTGCCGATTTCGAGTCGAGGATGACGACAGCGATCGTCGCCAGCGCACCGGAGAGCGTCTCTCGGATCCGGGTCCCGGCGGTCTCGATCGCATCCAGCACCGCCGGACGAACGTCCACTGTCTCCTCGATCTGGAGCAACGCCTGCTGTAAAATCTTCGTCGTCATCGAGGCCGCCTGCGCGCCGCCCGAGGTTCCTCCGGCTCCGTCGGATACGACAAGAACGCTCCAGTTATCTCGGACGACGACAACGGCAGCGTCTTCGTTGCGCTCCGGGTGGTCCGGCGATGGCGTGGAGAAGAACGCGACTTCACCGAACGCAAGGAGTTCGGATGTCGCCTCTTCCATCGACGGGTCGATCCGGAAAGATCGCGGCTTCTCGTCGGCGGGCATTCCGGCGAGAGTATGTCATGGACGCGTGGCCATGAGTAAGGTTATCGACAGCTTCAATTTCACCATCGGGCGCGTGCTGGCAGGGAAGTACCGGATCGAGCGGCTTCTCGGCCGTGGCTGGGAGGGCGAAGCCTACCAGGTCACCGAGGTCAAGACCGGGGTGCAACGCGCCGCCAAGGTCTTTTATCCGCAGAGGAACAGGGGGGATCGGGCGTTGCGCGCCTACGCGCGCAAGCTGGAGAAGCTGTCCGGTTGCTCGGCCCTGATCCGCTACCACCACACGGACTCGTTCCGGCGTTCGGGGCAACCGATCTCGTTCGTGCTCAGCGAGCTCGTTCGGGGCGAGATCCTGGAGGACTTCGTCAAACGGCAGCGCGGTGGACGGTTGACCGGGTTCGAAGCGCTGCACTTGCTTCGCGCAGTCGCCCGGGGCGTCGCGCAGATTCACCAGTTTGGCGAATACCACGGCGACCTTCACGATCGCAATGTCCTGGTGCGACGACGCGGGATCCACTTCGAGGTCAAGCTTCTCGACCTGTCCTCGGACAAATCGTCGACACGGCACCGGCAACAGGACGACGTCATCGACCTCGCCGGTTTGCTCTACGGGATGGTCGGCGGACGCAAGTGGTACGCTAGGCAACCGCCGGAGATCAAGACGATCTGCCGCGGGATGAAACACTCGCTGATCCTGGACCGGTTCCACACCAGCTCCGATCTGGTCGTGCACCTGGACGGTTTCGGCTGGGACACGCCACGCTAGGCTTTTTGGTGCTTAGATTGTCGCTTCGGTAGGATTGAGCTACGGAGAAACCGATGAGCACGACGACCAAGGCCACACCCGACGCGGTGGATTTCTACGACGTTCGCGGACTCCTCGATGAGGAGGAGCGCCAGATCCAGGACGCGACCGCGCGGTTCGTCGACGAGCGCGTGCTCCCGATCATTGCGGACGCCTTCGACGAGCACCGGTTCCCCTCGGAGCTGATCCGCGAGCTGGCCGATCTCGGCTTGCTGGGCTGTAACCTCGAGGGCTACGAGTGTGCCGGCCTGAACAACGTTGCCTACGGCCTCGTCTGTCAGGAGCTCGAGCGCGGCGACAGCGGGCTGCGCAGCTTCGTCTCGGTCCAGGGCAGCCTGTGCATGTGGCCGATCCACACCTACGGCAGCGAGGAGCAGAAGCAGCGCTGGCTGCCGGGGATGGCGCGGGGCGAGATCATCGGCTGCTTCGGTCTGACCGAGCCGGACGGCGGCTCCGATCCGGGGACGATGCGGACGCGGGCGGTGCGCGACGGAGACGACTGGATCCTCAACGGCGCGAAGATGTGGATTACCAACGGGACGATCGCGGACCTTGCGGTCGTGTGGGCCGATTCCGAGGAGGGCGTCCTCGGCTTCGTGGTCGAGAAGGGCACGCCGGGGTACACCGCGCGCGACATCCTCAAGAAGTACTCGCTGCGGGCCTCAATCACTTCGGAGCTGTTTTTCGACGGCGTTCGTGTTCCCGAGGCGAACCGGCTTCCCGGTGCCAAGGGGCTCGGCGCCCCGCTGAGCTGCCTGACCCAGGCGCGCTACGGCATCACCTGGGGCGCGATCGGCGCGGCGATCGCCTGCTACACCGAGGCGCTCGATTTCACCGCCAAGCGACGGTTGTTCGGCAGGACGCTCGCGGAGACGCAGACGATCCAGCGACGTCTGGCGGACATGGCCCGGCGGATCACCACGGCCCGGCTGCTCTCGCTGCAGCTCGGACGGCTGAAGGATGAAGGCACGATGCACCACTCTCAGGTGTCGTTGGCCAAGTGGAACAACGTCCGCGCCGCGCTGGACATCGCGCGCGACGCCCGCGACATCCTCGGCGCCGGCGGCATCAGCATCGAGTTCGTCTCGATCCGGCACATGCTCAACCTGGAGAGCGTGATCACCTACGAGGGGACCGAGACGATCCACGAGCTTTCCGTCGGCCGCGAGCTGACCGGGCACGGGGCGTTCTGATCAAGAGGCAAGCCTCCTTCGGAGCGTCGCGGGTGAACGCGCTGATCGAGCTGAGGGGGACTAGCTCGACGCCTCGATCCTGCGCGCATGCCGGCGCAACGCGGCCTCCACGAGCTGACGCGTGAAGCCCTCGTGCCCTTCGGGATCGCGGGCGAGACACAGGTCGGCGCTGCCGGGGTCCGTCGGCGGGTAGTACACGCCGCAGTTGGGGTTGATCTCGAGCATGTAGGGCGTGCCCTCGGGATCGACGCGCAGGTCGCAGCGGCCGAAGCTGGCGCCGTCGAGGGCGACGAAGAAGCGGGCGGAGACGTCGCGAAGCCGGGCGTCGAGCACGGGGTCCTCCACCGGGAACGACGAGAGCGCGCCGTAGTCGACCCACTTCATGTCGGCGTGCTTGAACGACTCGCCCTTGGGAAAACGGTACTGCATCGGCGTGTAGGTTCTCGGATGCCGGGGATCGTCGGGATTCTCCGCGACGAGCACGGTGCACTCGATCCCCTCGATGTACTCCTCGATCAGCGCGGCCTTGAACCGTTTGATGATTTTGCGCGCCTGCTGTCTCAGACCCGCCGGCGTGCGGACCCGTGAACGACGGCTCAACGCGACACTGGCGTAGCTGCTGTAGTGCTTCACGAACAGCGGAAACCTGAGCGTGCTCGCCGCCCGTTCGACATCCTCGTCCGAGTAGGCGATGACGTAGGCAGGCGTGGCAATCCCCTGCTCAAGGCAAGCCTGCTTCATCCGCTCGCGCGACGGCTCGTAGAACTCCGACGTGGCACCGGTGAACGGAACGCCCATGCGTTCCAATGCCTGGACGACCTCGATCCCCGGTGTTTTCTCGTCCGCAGCGCCGTCGCACAGGTTGAAGAACAGGTCGTATCCGTTCCGCGCCAAGCGCGTCAAGTCGCGGACCGCCGTGCGTTTCTTCAACGTCGCGACGTCCCACTCGGCCTCGCGGAGGAACGGACGCGGGTCGCAGGGCCAGTCGTCCTCGGGGAACGGATCGGCATCGAGATCTTGGGATGTCAACAGACAGATACGCATGAGCGGAAAAGGATAACAGGTGCGTAAGACGAACCGGGATTCACGTCGTGCAGATGCTGCGGCGCGCGACGATCTCGCGGCCGACGAGCCAGGCGACGAGACCGATACCCAGTAGAACCGCGATGTCCCCGGCCGGCAGCGTCCCGTTCCTGATGATGTTTGCCGGTTGGTAGTACTCGACGACGCTGAGAAACGCGAACGGTTCGGCCGGCGTCCAGAACTGTGCGAGGAAGTTGATCAGGAACGAGGCCACGACGACCGAGAAGACCGCGAAGACCGCGCGGCCGCGCCGTTCGCTGATCGAGGAAACGAGGAAGGCGACCCCGCCGATCGAAACGTACAGGCAGAACAGGTTGAAGAGGATCAGAGCAACGACCGACCAACCGGGGCGATTCTCGACCGCCAACGACTGCGATCCGATCGCGTACCCGATCGCGCCCGCGCCGAGCATCATCATCCCACCGAGCAGGAAGGCGATCGTCTCGCAGAGGTAGATGCGCCGCCGCGAAAGCGGCAACGCGAGCAGGATATCGATCGTGCCGCGATCGATCTCACCGGCGGGGAAGCGGGTGCAGAACATGATCTCGTTGGCCCACAGCAACGTCAGGACGGTCGGGTGGACCCACACGAAGGCCTGCATCAGTTGCGCCGTGATCTCGCCCTCGATATCGATACCGAGCAGCGCGCCGAGAAGATCTCGTACGAACGGCATCCGCGCCATCATCTCGTCCATTTGATCGAGGATCTGCGGCAGCACGAGGCCGAGCAGCACCTCGACGAGCAGCAACGCGAGGCTGAACAACACCATGCCGAGAAGCGTCTCGTGCAAAATCTTGGTCAGGACGCCGCGCATCAGGCTGTTTCCCGTTTGCGCCGGTAGAACGCGCGGAAGATCGTCTCGAGGTCGGGGGCGCCGATCGTGAAGTCGCGGATCGGTTGAGCTGCCAGCCAGCGCGTCAAGTCACCGGCTTCGCCGTCGAGCTCGGCGTACCAGCGCTTGCCCTCGCGCTCGACGATCTCGAGCCGGTCCGGAGGAGCGGTTGCGGCCGCCGCGGCTTCACTGTCGAAAGTGATCTCCACACGGCGGCGCGCGCGACGTCGCATCTCGTCCAGCGCTTCGTCGGTCACGACGCGACCGCTACGGACGATCGCCACACGGTCGCAGAGTTGTTCGACCTCGCTCAACGTGTGACTGGAAAAAAACACCGTCGATCCTGCTGCGGCGCGCTCGCGCAACAGGTCGGCCAGGCTGAGCTGCATCAACGGGTCCAGGCCGCTGGTCGGCTCGTCCAGCACGATCAGCCTGGAGTCGTGCGCCAGGGCCAGGATCAGCCCGAGCTTCTGGCGCATCCCACGCGACATCTTGCGTACCGGTTTGTCGGGGTCGAGCGCGAACTGCTCGGCCAACACCAGACCGGCTGCGCGCAGGTCCCGCCCACGCGCGCCGGAGAGGATCGCCAACGCGTTGCGCACGGTGAGCCACGGGTACAGGCGCACGTCGCCGGCCAGGTACCCGACGTCGCGTTTGATCCGATGGCTGTCGCGCCAGCAGTCCATCCCGAGGATGCGCGCGTCGCCCGCCGTCGGCTTGAGGAACCCCAGGAGCAGACGGATCGCCGTCGTCTTTCCCGCTCCGTTGGGCCCGAGGAAGCCGAAGATCGTCCCGGCATCGATCGTCAGGTCGATGTCTTCCACGCCGACCTTGGCGCCGTAGCGCTTGCCGAGTTTCCGGGTCTCCAGGACGGCCATCGCGCCGACCCTACCTCAAGAACGGTGAACGAGGAAGGACGATCCAGGCGTGATTGACCTTGTCGCCGGGGCAACCCATGATTCGCAGCGGAGCCCCCTCATGCGCCACCCGGTCGTCGTCACCGTGCTTTGCCTGTGCAGCCTCGTTCCGATCGTGGCGGCGTTGAGCGTCGAGCACCGGCTCCTCGGGGACGATCCGCTGATCACCCTGACCTATGCCAAGAACATCTCGGTCGGGAACGGCTTCGTGTTCAACCAGGGCGATCCCGTCCTCGGCACGACGACCCCGTTGTTCGCCCTTGTCGTCGGACTGTTGATGGCGGTCCTACCGGTGCCCGGCACGGCCATTGCCGTCTGGCTCAGCGCCCTGTGCTGGGTGGGGCTGATCTGGAGCCTGTACGTCTGCCGAGACGCGTTCCGGATCCCGGCCGGGCTGGCTGCGTGGATCGGCGCGACGATAACGGCATCGGGTTGGGTCGCCCATCTGGGCATGGAGGCGTACCCGTTCGCCCTGTTGCTCGTGGCGACGCTCGGCGCGGTCTACGGGGGCCGACCGTTGCTCGCCGGCGTGCTGGGCGGTCTGTTGTTCCTGACGCGCGGCGAGGGGATCCTCCTGTTCGGGCTGGCGGCCGCTGCGGGGACCTGGATCTGGTGGCGGGACGACCGAGAGGACTCGACCTCCCTGCTGCGAATGCCGCCGTTCCTCATGGCGGCCGGTTTCCTGATTCCCCTGGGCCTGTGGTCGCTGTACGCCATGCCGACGTTCGGCAACATCTTTCCGAACACGCTCGCCGCGAAGATCGCCCAGGTCGATTCGGGGTTGTGGCCCGCGTTCCAGACGCGGCTGATCGGCGATTGGGTTCCCGGCTGGAAGATCGGGCCTTCGCTCGGACCGGCACTGTTCAACGTCTTCTTTCTGCTGGCGATCGCGGGCCTCGTGCGCGCGGCGCGGGAGCACCCGAGGTTGCTGATCCTCCCGGTCTGGGGATTGGCCTACGGCGCCGGTTATGCCCTGCTGGGGGTGCCCGGCTACCCGTGGTATCGGCTGCCGATCGAGTTCGTCCTGATCGTGCTGGTCGGCATCGGACTCGGTGGACTCGCCGCGCTCTGCGGCGCGGACCACACGCAGGCGTGGCGGCGGCGGGCCGCCTTCGTTCCCGGGGCCGTCGCGATCGTCGTGCTGGCTCTGGGTGGTTCGCTCGAGGACATTCGACGGCCGCCGGTCCACGACAAGGACCGTGCCTATTTGAAGATGGCCGAGTGGTTCGACACGCACGGCACCGAGGGCGAGCGGATCGCTTACATGGAGATCGGCTACCTCGGGTACTACACCGATCTCGGAATCGTCGATCTCGTCGGCCTGGTGACGCCCGAGATCACGTCGCGCGTGGCGGCACGGGACTTCACCTCCGGTTTCTGGGAGCTCGAGCCGGAGTACCTGGTCTCCCTCGAGCGCAGCCGATTCATCCTGCCGATCCTCGACAACCCCGAATTCGCGCCGCGTTATGAGCGTGTCGCCGAGCTCGACGGGTTCGACGGCTTGGGGCTGAGCGTCTTCCGCCGCTATCCCGACTGAAGACGCGGCGTGCTGTGTCAGGATCCTTCGGTGAACTCGACGCCTTGGCCCTTGGCCCATTTCGCGAGCGTCTTCCCGCGCTCTGATTGGACCTCCAGGCCCGAGTAGTCGTATCTCTCGGCCAGCAAGCTCAGGTCTTTCAACCATCCCTGGCGGCGGCGCTCGCTGGACGCGTTCCAGAAACCATCCGCGACGGTCAAGACGATGCGGGGATTACGGTCGCGCACCTGTTCGACCCCGGACAGACCGAGCATCACCGTGGCAAGCGGCTCGACCTCTTCGACCGGCGCTTTCTCGTAGGTCACGCCATAGATCACCGCCGCGAGGAGGGCCACGGCGGCAATGGCGCGGAGCGCGAACCCGTAGAACTCTCGGGAGTGCTCGCGGGCCTGTCGGGCCAGCGTGACCGCCCTGCGGCCGGCGGACGCCAGCTTGATGTGCCGGCGTTGACGGTCCGCACGAATGGGCAACTCCTCGGTGGAGTCGGGTTGCTGGACCGGCTGGTCCTCCGCGGAGGGCTGTTGCTCGTCCTGCAGCAACAGGCTGCTCGCCAGGTGGGCGACCCGTTCCTTCTCGGCCTCGTCCAACGAGTTGCGCACGTCCTGGACGGCGTTACGCGTGTCGTGTGCCAGCCGGTTCAGCTCGCGGACTTCCTCGTTGAGACCGTCCTTGAGCCGCGCGTTGCACATGTCCTGCAACTCGCGAACGACCACCATGCCGACCGCGGCGGCGAGCATCATCTCGGCTTGATGGGTGTAAACAAGGTTGAGGTCTTCGGTGTCGTCGGTTCGTGCAAGCAGATCGGTGCGGCACTTGGCGGTCACCGCGACGCTACGGGCGACGAGATCCTCGAGCTCGCCGACGGTGATCTCCGAGTTGCAGAAGCGTTGGAGCACCCGGGCGACCCAGGGGCTCACGGGGACCTCCACGTCGTCGAATTGAATCGCGTCGCTCTTCATGGGCATCGACGACCAGAGCGAGATCTGGCTGACGTACGCGTCGAGCACGCGCAGTTCCGCTCGTACCGCCTTCTTCTTGGGCGGGACGATCGAGACGACCTTGGGGGGCGCTTCTAACAAGTCGTGGCCATCTCCCGTTCAACCTCGGATTCGAGCGACGTGTTTTCGTCGATGGCCTGGGTTGCGATCACCTGGGATCGACGGATGGCGAGAAAAGGAGCCGCGAACTGCAGCTCGGGCCCGATCACCGACACCGAGCTGAGCGCGAAGAACTCGTGCCGGTCCTGATTCAACCGATCCATCGGGTTCGCCCCGGGCGGAAGATGCAGGAAACCCTCGGCCGCGTAATCTCCTACGTTCAAGCGAATGGGGCAGCGCTCGTATTGCGCGGCAGCCGCCAGATCACCGGGGACGGGCGTGTACTCGGAGATCTCCTGCGCAAACAGCACGGAGCTGATCGACAGCGCGAGCGACCCCCCGGCAACGTTCCAACCTTTCGATGTCTCGATCGGAGGGTGCACCACCACGAAGCTCCGCGACATAGCGGCGACGTTGAGGTAGTGCAGTGTCGACACGTTGGGGTTGGTCCGGATCAGCCCCTCGACATAGCCGTGGACGGTAACCAGCCGCAAGCGCCGCGCACTGGCTCCGTCAAGTTCTCTTTGCATGCTCCGTCTCCCCGGGGGCATGAATCGCCACCGTCACTCTGAGAATCTCTTAATTTCCGTAATTTTGAATTTAGTTTCGGGCCGATGCAGGTGCAAACCGGCCAAAAAGGGAACTTTCGGGAGCTCAGTTCACCGATTCAGACCCGAGCGGGGGCGCCCTCGGCCGGTCTAGACGTCGCGCAGTTTCCCGTCGCGACGGACCCGGGTGACCCCGATCGCGATCGGCCCCCCCGTGCCGATGATCTCGAGGTCCAGTTTGCGGCTCGAGGAACGTGTCACGCCGGTCGACAGACCCGACGTCAGCAGCCGACCGACCGCCTTGCCGCTACCGGAGAACTCGATCGTGCGGTTTCGACGGCGGCTCCCGATGAACGTGAACTGCTCCGCAAGCAAGACCTTCCAGACGACGTAGTTGCGGCTGAAATCCCATTCGGGAAGACGGGCGACCGCGCGACCGACCGCACCCACGTTGTCCATCGCCGTGGATACCAACCTCGGCGTGCGCAGGTAGTAGGCATTGTCGCGCTCGAAGCGGATCTCCAGAGCCGCCTTGACGTTCGGCTCGAGATCGCCGGCTCCGTCGACCTCGCGGCCGGCCTGGAACAGGGTCTCCGACACGCCCTGCGAATTGAGCGTCAGCTCGGCGGTCTTGGCGCGCTTTCGCCTGAAGCGGACGCCGAAATCGGACAGCGCCTCGACGGGTACGAAGATGCCGCGCCGGAGAGTGACCACGTCCCCGAGATCGATCACCGCGCCGGGTTGCCAGACGGCGCGCAGACCCAGCACTCGGCGGATCCGGCGATCGTATTTGCGGGGTAAGGACATGGTCGGTTTCCCACTATAACGCGGGTGTTGGTAGCCGAGACCGTTCCGTATCACAATCATGGCTCGAGGATGACCCGCCGGTTCGAGCTCGAGGAGCCATGGCCGAACGTTTTGAGCTACGTGACGTCTCGGAGAAAGATCTCCCGACTCTCTACGAACAACAGAGGGATCCGGAGGCCTGCGCGATGGCGGCCTTTCCCCCGCGCGACCGCGACGCGTTCATGAAGCACTGGCAGGAGATTCTGGGCGACCGGAAGGTCCGGCGAAAAGCGATCCTCGTCGACGGGAAGCTGGCCGGCTACTTCTGCTGTTTCGTGCGTGGTGGGAAACGCCAGGTCGGGTACTGGATCGGCAAGGAGTTCTGGGGGCGCGGGATCGCCTCACGCGGGCTCGGCGAGTTCCTGCACCACGTGCGGGAACGCCCGCTGTACGCCTTCGTGGCCAAGCACAACGTGGCTTCGCTGCGTGTCGCGGAGAAATGCGGATTCGAAGTCCACGGAGAGTCGCTCGCCCCGTGCGAGAAAGGCCAACCGGTCGTCGAGGAATTCGTCCTGAGGCTCAGGTGAGGCGTCTCTTGCCGTTCCTGCTGTTCGTCGTGTCGGGCGCGGCGGCGTTGGTCTTCGAGACCGTCTTCCTGAGACAGCTGGCGTGGTTGTTCGGCAACAGCGCGACGGCGACCGCGCTGGTGCTCTCGTCGTTCATGGCCGGACTGGCGTTGGGCGCGACGGTGTTCGGGCGAATCGCCGATCGAACGCCTCACCCGTTGAGGATGTTCGGCCTGCTGGAGCTCGCGGCGGCCGCCAGCGGCTCGCTGCTCGTCCTCGGGCTCGGACCCGGGCGGCAGTTGTTCCTGGCCCCGGTCCGGCTCTTCGAAGCGAGCGGGCTTCAACGCGGCGTCGAGCTCCTGCTCGCGTTCGTCCTCGTCCTCGTGCCGTCGATGCTGATGGGCGGGACGCTCCCGGCGCTGACCCGGGCGGTCGTCCGCAACCTGTCGCACCTCGTGGGCTCGCTGGGGCTGCTGTACGGGATGAACACGCTCGGTGCGGCGGCGGGTGTCTTCCTCGCCGGTTTCGTGCTGTTCGAGCGACTCGGCGTGATGGGAAGCGCGTTCGCCGCGGCCGGCACGCAGGCGGTCGTCGGGATCGTGGCGATCGTTCTGGCCGGACGGGAGCGGGGCGGCGAGTCCGCTGCTCGGACGGGCGAGGTGAGCGCCGTAGCGCCGGGCCCGCTCTCTCCCGACCGGGTGCGTGCCGCGTGTCTCGTCGCCGCGGCGGCAGGCGGCGCGGCGATGCTCGGCTACGAGGTGCTGTGGACCCGGCTGCTCAGCCTGTTCATGCGCTCGTTCTCCTACTCGTTCAGCCTGATGCTCTCGCTGTTCCTGCTCGGGCTCTGTCTCGGAGCGATCCTGCTGGCGGCGCTTTCCTCGCGGATCCGTTCCCCGGTGTCGTGGCTCGCGGTGCTGCTGTCGGGGATGGGTCTGTGGGTCGCGGCAAGCGTGATCTGGATGCCCGACCGGCTCGGTCGCATCGCATCGACCGGCTTTGCCGACTTCCTGGTCCAGGCCGGCTTGCGCGCGGCCTGGATCGTGCTGCCGCCGACGGTGCTGTCCGGGATGGCCCTGCCCATCGCCGTGCGCGGTTTCGCCGCTGCTCTCGGCCGGTTGGGCGCCGACGTGGGGCGCGTCTACGCGTTCAACACGGTCGGCGCCATCGTCGGCGCACTAGGTGCGGGTCTGGTCCTGCTTCCCGCCCTCGGCGTCAGCCGCTCGCTCGTCCTGCTGGCGGCGTTCAACGCTTTGGCCGGCGTCGCGGTGCTCGCGATCACACGCGCGGGCGCCCTGCGTGTCGGCGTCGCCGCCGTCGTCGCGCTGGCCTGTTTGCTACCGATGGCCCGCGGCTCGAGCCCCTTCGTTCGGGCCTTCCTCGAGGCGAGCCCCGGGGCGCAAACGTTGGGCGAGGTCCTTTATTACAGGGAGGGCGTGACCGACACGGTCGCGATCGTCAAACGCGAGTACGGATTCTTCGACGTCCGCGCAAAGAGTCTGATCACCAACGGGATCGCGATGACCGCCACCGTCAAACCGGTCTGGCGCTACATGAGCGCGGAGGGTCACCTTCCGGTCCTGTTGAGCCGCGATCCGCGGCGGGCGCTGGCCGTCGGCGTGGGCACGGGGATCACGCTGAATGCGCTCGCGTCGCACCCACGCCTCGAGTCGATCGTCGCCATCGAGCTGAGCGACGCGGTCGCCGGAGGGCTCGAGCTCTTCGAGTACGAGAACGGCGACAGCCCGGGCGATCCCCGCGTCCGGATGGTGCAGGACGACGGACGCCACTGGATGGAGCTGAACGACGAGACGTTCGACGTGATCACGCTCGAGCCGCCGCCGCCGATCGTCGCCGGGTCGGTCCACCTGTACTCGCTCGACTTCTACCGGCTCTGCAACCGGCGGCTCGCGGAAGGCGGCGTGGTCGCGCAGTGGCTGCCGTTACACGCCCAGAGCGAGGCCTCCGCGCGCATGACCGCGCGGACGTTCCTGGAGGCCTACCCCCACGCGATGCTGTGGCTCCCGTCGGTGCGCGATGCGGTGCTGATCGGCTCGCTGGAGCCGCTCGAGCTCGATGTTTCCCGCTTGCGCGAGGCCTATGCGACACCGGAAACGCGCGCGAACCTGACCGCCGCCTACCTCGAGAATCCCGAAGCGTTGATGGCCACCTTCCTGCTCGATCGTGGCGGCATCGAGACCTGGGTCGGCGACGCCCCGGTGATCACGGACGAGCA
Source organism: Acidobacteriota bacterium (assembly GCA_011773795.1). Taxonomy (GTDB): domain Bacteria; phylum Acidobacteriota; class Polarisedimenticolia; order Polarisedimenticolales; family Polarisedimenticolaceae; genus WVWW01. The sequence goes on along the minus strand of WVWW01000178.1, from coordinate 3,596 downwards.
TCCGTGGATGGAGTTCTTCCTGCACCAGGGTGGAAACATGGACGATGCCGACATCGCCCCGCTGCTCGATGTTCCGCAGGCGGACCTTGATTGGCTCGACGCCGACGAGACGACGCTCGCCCGGATCACCGACGAGAACCGGGCGCTGAGGTCCTACGCGGAGTCCACGGTGCTCCGGGACGCACGGGCCGGCGTCGCCGCGGCGAGGAACTCGCGGGCCACGGAGTTCTTTCTCTACCCGCACGGCTGCACGTCGGCCCAGATCGAAGCCCTTCGCTCCGGGGAGCACGGCCTGTCTGCCGAGGAAATCTCCGGCCGTCTGCGGGCTTGCGACCGCTTGCGTTCCTGAGCGATGGCCGCCGTCGGATCGGGAGAGTGAGTCAGGGCTGCAGGCGAAGCGAGACGTAGACGTTCGAGTTGTTCGCGAACTGGCCGAAGAAGGTGTGGTCCCGCCGGCCGAAGAACAGGTTCGCGCCGAGCTCGAGGATCTGCCGATCGCTTCGTTTCCAGACGATCCCGGGGCGCAGGTAACCGTCGTTGTCGGATGGGCTGTA
>WVWW01000178.1:0-3010 GCA_011773795.1 Acidobacteriota bacterium | reverse complement strand
GAGGCTCGCGCGGTAGGCATCATAGTCGCCCAGCTTCTCCAGGTAGTACTGGAAGCCGCCGGTCAGGTCGGTCCCCAGCTCCCGTTCGTAGCCGGCGAGGAATCGCAGCTCGCCGTTGTTGATGAAGGGATCGGTGCCGTCGGGATCGTCCCTGGAATCGAACAGGCCGATCTCGACGTTGCCGATCCCCCGCCCCAGCGGGCCGCGCGCGCTGGCGCCCCAGACGTTCAACGCCGGGAACAACGCCGTCATCGTCGCCGGATCCATCCCGCCGGGGCTCTTCCAGAAGCCGTGGTAGCCGTAGGCCGAGATCTCGTAGGAACCGATGCTCCCGTAGACGCGCAGCGCGATCTCGCCCTCGTCCGGGGTGTCCGCGACGATCGGCGAGGCATCTCCACGGAAGCCTCCCGTGGCCGGGTCCCAGAAGCTGATCCGCTCGCCGCGGATGAACCGATCCGGATCGAACTCGGGCGTGTAGACGAGATCGACGCTGACCCGGCCCGGAAACCAACCCAGCCGGAGCGCGTCGGAGGGAGCCTTCAGGTACTCCTCGTCACGGCCGATGAAGAACGACTGCCAGTCCTTGGGAAACAGGTCGTTGATGAACAGCAGGTCGCCGGTGCCCCAGGTCGCGACCTGGCGGCCGATGCCGAGGTCGAGAGATCTCGCGGGTCGGAACGACAGACGCAGGGTGCGCAGGTCCGTGTCGATCCGGTCGAGCACCCCGTCGAGGATCAGGTCCGCCTTGGTATCCAGCGTCACGTGGCGAAACGCGCGCTCGTAGCTCGCCTGTAGCCGCGCCTCGGCCAGCGTGAAGTCCTCGGACTGCGCACGGTCGGTCCCGATCCGGGGACCGACGCGCGTCTCGAAGAAACCGCCGAGCCCGTTCGGCAGCCGATCGGTCCAGTGCTCCTTCTTTTCTTCCTCGGCCTGTTCCGATCGCTCCTCGCCGAGTCCCGGCGGCAACGCCGGATCCTGCGCCACACCGGCAGGCGCGAACAGGATCAGCAGGAGTGCGGCGATGGTAAGACGCATCGTGACTTCACCGGATGTACTTCGCAGGTGGTGTCCGCAGGTAGCGCTCGGTGAAGAGATCGTCGGTGAGCCCGATGTCGTAGGCCACGTCGGCGTACTCCACCGTGGTCGAACCGCCGGTCCGGAGGTCCGTCATCTGCGATTTGACGACGGTGACGTGGCCCTGGATCTCCTCCACACCGAGGACCTTGGCGACGCGGTAGACCTCCCCGCCCTTCTCGTACTTCACCTCGACGGGGATGAAGGTCGCCTTGTGGATCCACATCGTGTACGAGTCGAACTCGACGAGGCTCGGATCCTTCGGCGTGTTCTTCAGGACGTAATAGGTGTCCGTCTCCTCGATCAGCTCGTGACGGTCGTCGGTCAACCGCCGCCCCGAGACGTCCTCGTAGAAGAAGTGCGAGCCGACGAAGCTGGTTCGCTTGTCGGTGGCCGCGATGCGCTTCTGCACGTCGAGCGCCGGCAGGTAGAGCCAGCGGTCGTCGTCGCGGTCCAGGTGCTTCCAGACCATGAACGTCGTGCCGCGCTCGTCGGACGGCGCGTGAAAGTAGACGTAGAACTGCTGGTCGCGATCCTCGCCCGGCTCGTCGCGGCGCAGGATGGTGAACTCCTTGACGCGCTCGCGGCCCTTGGCGTCGCGGATGGTCATCTTGACGCGCGCCCGGCCGTCGTCGCCCTGGTAGTAGGCGACGCGGTTGGTTTCCTGAACGATGCGATCGACGTCCGGTGGCTCGGCGGCCGCCACCGGATTCGCGCCGAGCCACGCTCCGCCGAGAAGGAACGTCAGGAAGAGGGCGGTTCTGCGTCGCATGACACGTCTCCTTGAACGGTTGGATCGAAACAGGAACTTCTCGAACACGCGGATCAGCGCGGGCAGGATCAACAACGTCGCCAGCCCCGAGAATGCGAGGATCGCGGCGAGGAACACGCCGACCGTGTTGTAGGGGACGAGCGGCGCCGCCAGCAACGGCGTGAACCCGAGGGCGATCACGATGACGTTGCGCGAGATCGCGCGCGCCGGCTCGGCGAAAACGAGTTTCGTCGTCGCGGCCCAGTCACCCTGCTCGGCATGAATCTCACGGGCGCGCACCAGGAAGTGGATCGCGAAGTCGACGGCCAGCCCCAGCGTCAGCGCCGAGAGCACCGCCACGGGCATGTCGTAGTCCTTCCCGATCAGACCCGTCACGCCGTAGATCAATCCGATCGTCAGGGTCAGCGGAATCATCGAGAGGAGGCCCCAGACGGGCGAACGAAGCAGCAGGGTCATCATCACGAGGACGACGACGAACCCGCCGAGGAACGCNNTCCTGCCAGACGACGTTGATGTAGGTCAGGCCGAACCAGTGCGGCTCGAGACCGCCGGGAGGAGGGTTCTCGGCGAAGAACGCATCCATCGCCGCGACCACGCGTTCCATGTCCCGGTTGTCGCCGCTCTTGAGCTGGATCCAGACGCTGGTCGCGTCGTAGTCCGGCGTGACGAAGTGCCACAGATCGTCGGGACGGTGGCTGCTCTGATACTGCAGCAGCGTCTGCGCGACCGCGGCCGGCCTGTCGGGGATGCGGAACTGCTCCTCGCTGCCGTCGATCAGCTCGCGGTGCACGGTCTTGACGATGTCGGCCAGCGAGTTGGACTTGCCGACGACGTCGACCGTCGCCAGGTGCTGCTGGAGCTCCTCGACGTAGTGCAGCAGCTCGGGCCGCTTGAACGGCTCGTCTCGCTGTGGAGCGGGCTCCCGGACGGCCGGTTCGGCCTCGATCTCGAGGCCGCCGAGCCCCGCGGGAAGCGACGGCTCGGACGTTTCAACGGCGACAGGCGTGATCTCGGGCTCTACCGGTTCCTCCGCTTCCGCGAGGCCACCGGGCGGCGTCAGCGCGAGGTACGCCATGTAGGTGCCGCCGAAGTGCTCGTTCAGCACTCGATCGGCCTCGCGGATCGGATGCGACGCCTTGAACCAGCGCGTCGGGTTGTCGTTGA
>WVWW01000286.1:367-12376 GCA_011773795.1 Acidobacteriota bacterium | reverse complement strand
GGCAGCACGACGTTCGCCGCCACCGCCTGTCGGATACCGTCGACCACGGAACGCAGGTCCCGCCCCGCGACGTTGGCCGACACCACGATCTTGCGCTGGCCGTTCTCGCGGCTGATGAAGTTGGGGCCGCGGTCGTCGCGGATGGCGGCAACCGCCCCCAGCGGCACACGGGCTCCGGACGGCGTATCGATCCGTGTCCGGCGGATCGATTCGAGGTCCTGCTGGACCTCGGCCGGGTAGCGCACGACCAGCGGGAAGGCGACCTGTCCCTCGAAGACCTGGCCGACCTCGCGGCCGACGAACGCGGTCCGCATCGCCTCGGCCGCGGCTCCTGCCGGCAGGCCGAAGCGCGCGAGCTCCGCGCGGTCGAAGTGCACGCGCACCGTCGGGATGTTCGCCTGCGCCTCGACGGCCACGTCGACGGCGCCCGGAACGTCTCGGGCCACGGTCTCGACGGCCCGGGCCAGATCGCGAAGCACGCTGAGGTCGGGGCCGAAGATCTTGACCGCGATGTTGGCCCGCGTGCCGGACAGCATGTGATCGATCCGGTGCGAGATCGGTTGCCCGATCGTTGTGTTCGTGCCCGGTACGAGCAAGAGACGCTCGCGGATCTCCTCGAGGAGTTCCTCCTTCGAGCGCTCGCGCATCGTCAGGCTGACATCGATCTCGGCCGACTCGACCCCCTGCAAGTGCTCGTCGAGCTGGGCGCGACCCGTGCGCCTCGCCGTCGCGGTCACCTCGGGAACCTCGAGCAGCAACCGCTCGACCGCCGTCCCGAGCTTGTCGGACTCGTCGAGGCTCGTGCCGGGCAGCGTCACGGCGCTGATCGTCAGCGTTCCCTCGTTGAACTCGGGCAGGAACGCCCGGCCCATCCAGAGGAACGACCCGAGGGACAACGCCAGCAGCACAGCGGCGCCCGCCAGAAACCACCGTCCTCGCGGCAGGCACCATTCGAGCTGTCGTTGATAAAGAGCTTTGAGCCCGCCGATCCAACGCGGCTCGTGGCCCGACCGCACCGCCTTCGATTTCGGCAGCAGCAGCGCACAAAGCACCGGAGTGACCGTCAAGGCGACGAGCAGCGAGGCGAACAGCGCGACCAGGTAGGCGAAGCCGAGCGGCCGCAGCAACCGCCCCTCGACGCCGTGGAGGAAGAACAGCGGCATGAAGACCAGGCCGATGACGAGGGTCGCGAAGACGATCGAGCCGCGGATCTCGCTGCTGCCGCGATAGACGACGTCCAGCACGGGGCGCCGGTCGGCTTCCGGCTTCGCGGCGTTCTCGCGCAGCCGGCGGAAGACGTTCTCGACGTCGATGATCGCGTCGTCGACGATCGCGCCGACGGCGATCGCCATCCCGCCGAGCGTCATGCTGTTGATCGTCGCTCCGGTCAGCTTCATCGCCAGCACCGCCGCGAGCAGCGACAGCGGCATCGCCAGGAGCGTGATCGACGCGGCCCTGAAGTTGGCCAGGAACAGGAACACGATCACCACCACCAGGATGCCGCCGTCGCGCAGCGCGCGGGTCAGGTTGTCGATCGCGGTCTCGATGAAGTCGGCCTGGCGGAAGATGTCGCGTTGGATCTCCATTCCTGCCGGCAGAGTCGCCTGCAACTCGTCCAGGACGGTGTCCAGGCGACGGGTGAGATCCAGCGTATTGGCCCCCGGCTGCTTCTGGATGCCGATCACGACCGCGGGCCTGCCTCCGTGGGACCCTTCGCCGCGCCGCAACGCGGGGCCGATCGTCACGTCTCCAAGATCGCGGACGAGGATCGGGCGTCCGTCGCGGGCCGCAACCACGGTCTCGCCGATCTCCTCCACGCTTTCCGGGCGCCCGATTCCGAGGATCAGGTACTCCTGGCCTCCCGCGACGCGGAAGCCCGCCGAGGTGTTGCGGTTGGCCTCGCGCAGCGCGTGCTCGAGCTCGGCCAGCGTGACACGGTAGGCGTCGAGGCGCTCGGGTGAGACGAGCACCTGGTACTGCCGCTCGGCGCCTCCGATGGTGCTCACCTGGGAGACGCCCGGTACGGCCAGGACCCGGCGGCGCACCGTCGTGTCCGCCAGGGTGCGTACGTCGAGCATCGAATGGTCGTCCGATTCCAGGGCGAGGAAGAGGATCTCGCCCATGATCGACGAGACCGGCGCGAGCACCGGCGGCTCGACGGTGTCGGGTAGCGACCCGGCGACCAGACTGAGCTTCTCGTTGACCGTCTGCCGGGCGCGGTAGATGTCCTCGCCCCAGTCGAACTCGACCCAGACGATCGCGGCGCCGACCGCGGTGACGGAGCGGACCCGCCGCACGCCGGCCGCGCCGTTCAGCGCGGCCTCGATCGGGAAGGTGACGAGCGACTCCATCTCCTCGGGCGCGATGCCGTGACCCTCGACGAGGATCGTCACGGTCGGCGCCGTCAGATCGGGCAGCACGTCGACCGGAAGCCGGAACGCCTGCCAGCCGCCCCAGCCGAGCAGGATGGCGGCCATGCTGAGGACGATCAGCCTGTTGTGGAGCGACCAGCGAATCAGTGCATCGATCATGACCGCTCCTCAGTGCACGTGGCCGTGGGCCGGAACCTGGGTCGACATGGCCGCGAGCCTGACGAGATAGGCGCCGCGATGGACGACCCGTTCTCCCGGCTCGACACCGGCCAGAACATGGACGTAACCGGCCGCAGCGCTCCCGAGCTGTACGGGACGGCGTTCGAAAGACTCGCCACCGGTTTGGACGAAGACCACGGGACGGCCGCCGTCATCGACAATCGCCGACTCGGGGATCGCGACCCCGGACGTTTCCTCGCCGACGAGGAGCCTGAGGCGCACGGCCTGGCCGATGCGCAGCCGCAAGTCTCGGTTGTCGAGCGCGAAGCGGACCTCGGCCGTCCTCGCGACCGGATCGATCACCGGGTTGACCGCGAGGGGCTCGCCCAGGCTCAGCGTTGGCCCGCGGCCGAGCTCGAGCTCGGCGGAAGCGACACCACCCAGGTTGGCCGCGGACGCTTCCGGAACCGCGCCGACGACGTCAACGTGCTCGGGATCCACGACCCGCAGAAGCGGTTCGTTCGCCTCGACGCTCACGCCTGCGGTGAATCGCACCTCGGAAACCACGCCGTCGAACGGTGCGCGCAAGGTGAATACCGCGGATGACGCCCCCTTGCCGGTGAGTGCCTCGAACCGGTCGAAGCGCTCGCGCGCGGCGTCGAGCCGGGCTTCGGAGGCAACGGCCGCGGCCGTCGCCTCATCCAGGCGTCGTTCCGGAACCGCGCGCGCCTCGAATAAACGCTTGGCCCGATCGCGATCCTGGACCGCAAGCAGGTGAGCCTGTTCGGCCTCGACGAGCGCGGCGCGCAAACCGGCTCCGTCACTCAGGTCTTCGGATCGTGGGACGATCCGGGCAAGCACCGTTCCGGAGCGGACCCGTGTGCCGCGTACCGGAACGGCAGCACCGGGATCGACCCGGCCGGGAACCGGCGCCGTCAGCAGCGCGTCGCCCCCGGAGCGGGGCCGGATCGTCCCTGGGACGGCGAATCCCCGTCGAATCGCCCTCTCGGCCACGCTCTCCGTCCCGAACTCCAGCGTCCACTGTTGCTCTTTGAGAAAGGAGATCGCCTCGTCCTCTTGCTCGTCGGCGGGAAGCCGATCCCCGGGCGGGTGGACCGTCAGCGGGCCGAGCTGGTGAAGGTCCTGCAAGCCCGGCGCTTCGACGCGCAACGACATGTCGTAGACACCCGGTTGAGCCACTTTCAGGTCGACGCCGAAGAATCCGGGGCTCGACGGCCCGTCACGGAACTCCAGCAGGACACGGCCTTCGTCCGCCCGCAGCACCACGATCGCCTCGCCCTCGGATAACGGCGAGAAGTCGATGAGGTCCGTGATGTGGATCGCCGAGCGTCCGCTCTCGCCCGCGACGAAGACCGGGTACTCCATGAACAGCTCGGAGCGGTCGGTCCAGTGCGTCACCGCGACCGTGGGGCGCTCCCCCGCCGGAACGGCTTGCGAATGCCCGCCGGATGCTTCGTGCGTGTGCCCGTGGCCGTCGTCGCTTTGCCCGCGATCCCGACATGCCGGCATCAGACCGAGCAGGATCGCCAGGAGTAGAAGTGTTGGCTTGCGGCTCATGGCGTGACCTCGTTTCCAATGACGCGGTTTCTTTCGATCTCGGCGACCTTCGCCGCGTGCCGGGTGGCGAGTGCGCGGAGTTGCGACGTCAGGGAGGTGCGATGGGCGTCGAGCAGATCGAGGATCCCGCCCTCGCCCGCGTCGTATTTGAGTTGAGCGATCCGGTTCAGATCACGAGCACGTCGCTCGACATCGGCGCCGTACTGCTCGGCGGCTTCACGAAGGGCCCGTTCCCGCGCGATCGCCGTCTCGACCTCCGCCCGTATCCGGCGCGTCAGGATCTCCCTGTCGAGCTCGACGCGCTCGCCTTCCGCCGCCGCGCGGGCCGAGGAGAGACGCCCACGATTGAAAACCGGAAGGGGTACGGTTACGGCGGCGACGTAGCCGGAGTCCGAGAGGCCGAGAGTCTCGGTCTGCTTCCAGCCCGCCGTGAGAACCGGCTCGGGGATCCGGCGCCGATTCGCCGCCCTGCGCTCGAGATCCAACCGTTTCTCTTGTGCGGACAGCGAGCGCAGATCGAGGCGTTGTTCGAGCGCGGCTCGCGTCGCATTGCCGACATCGGGAACCGTCCCGGTCGGTTGGAGGTCGCCTTCCAGGGTCGACGTGGCGATGCTCGATCCGGAATCGAAGAACGATCCGAAGAGCGCTCGCGCGGCGGCAAGAGCCGCGTTGGCCTCGGAAACATCCATCCGAAGCTGCGCCAGCTCCTGCTCGGCCCGGAGGACGTCGTATCCCGACCCCTCTCCTTCGCGCTCTCGTTTGTCGAGAATCTCGACCGTTCGATCGAGCAGCTCGCCGCTCTCCCGCAACTGCTCCAGAACGTGTTGACGGTACAGGACCTCGTAGAACGCCTGCTTCAACCCATAGACATCGCCCAGCAAGGCCTGCTGTCCGTCCATGGCAGCGACGGTGGCAGCGACTCTTGCGCGCTCGTTGAGTAGCCCTTGGCGACCGGTAATCGGCAGCTCCTGCTGGAACGTCAGGAACTCGTCACGGACGCCGGCCGCGTCCTCGACCTGGTAGGAAAGTTCGGGATTCGCGATGCGGGTCTCGGCACGCAGCGCCGCATCGACGGCCCGCTCGATCACCGGCGGACGTCGGGCCTGCGGGCTCTGCTCGAGGAAGACGCGAAGCGCTTCTTCCTCGGTCACTCCGGCGGACGCGGGAGCGATCAAAACGGACAGGGCTGTTAGAACGAGGGTCGCGCGGACCCTCCACGTACACTCCATGGACGGACTCCTCTCGGATCAGTCAACGGCCGATGTAAATGGAAACCGGCACACCGGACGGCGCACCGTGGAGTGTCAGGCGGGGGGAGCCCTGGAGGGGGTCGGACGTTTCTGTGGCGGCCCTCTCAGGCATTCCTGTTGTTCGCAGAGTCGGGCCGATCTCGACACGGGATCCTCGACCGTGGCGACGACGGAGACCGTTACGGGCAGGTCGCGCGGGCCCGATCCGACCGTGCGGGAGGCCACGACGGTGAGGTAGACGGCGTCGCCGTGGTTGTGTTCGACGTGACGGACGCCCGTTTGCGACTCGCCGTGTCCGTGGTCGTGGAAGCCGTGGTGGTGGCCGTGAGGAGCCTCTCCCGGGTGCGTATGGTCGAGATGCAGGCCGCGCATCTCGTCGTGATGATCGCCCGCCTCGTGCACATGCGGCGCCCCGGCCACGAGGCCGAAGGCCAGGCAGGCCAGACAACAAGCAATGGCACCGAGTCGACGCATCCAGGCAAGGATAGTGCCCGTTTCCGTCCGCTGGCAAGCGCCCCCCACCGCCGCGCTCACCCGAGTCCTCGGCTCAGGAGTTTTCCTTGATCCTGGCGTCTTCCACGATGACGGCGTAGCGGTATCCGGAGCCGAAGTCCCGGTCGAGGCCCACGGTGCCCTCGATCAGAATGACCTCTCCGACCGCGGCCGTAGCGGACGTCGTCACCGTGATGTCATGAGTCCCCGTCGCGGCATCGCCGCTGCCGTCCCGGAGGTGGATCCAGTTGCGACCGAGGATGTCCTCCGAGAACTTCACGACCTTGCCTCGCAGCGAGACGACCTTGCCGTCAAGATCGCCCTTCGTGGCGTAGACCTCGGCGACCGTCCGGCCGGTGGGCCCGCTCGCCTTTTGGACCGCGATCTTCTCCGCGGTGGACGCCGACCCGTGCGGATTCGCCCCGCTGGTCATCAGCGGTGGCGAGGTGCGCTTCTTAGGGAGTGTACCGAAGTAGATTTCCTCGAAGGTTCGTCCGAGGGCCTTACTCTCGAAGCGACCCATCGCCTGCGGGTTCGCGATGCTGATCTTGTTCCCCACCTCGAGCGGGACACTCGGAACGGCAGCCCAAACCTCGCCCTCGGTCGTTTCCAGACGAACGTAGGTGTAGCCCGAGACGTCGAGCGTCTCCAGAATGGTGCCCTCGAGTTTTTCCTGGTCGGCCGCCTGGGCCGTGAACCCGAGTGCGGCGATCACGATGGCAAGTGTCACGGCAGAGCGCATGTCGTCCTCCGGTTGATTCGGTACGCAGAGGAGTATGGTATCTCCCGGGTGGTATCGCCCGCATCTCTTCTGCGATACGTGGATTCCCGATCGGTGGTCGACGGAAACCCCTACCGCAACGCGCGCCTCACCGCGGCCGCCACCGTCAGACCCTGCACCAACACCGAGAACACGACCACCGAATAGGTCACCGACAAGATGATTTCCCGGTACGGCGACGCCGGCAGCGCCAGCGCCAGCGCGATCGAGATCCCGCCGCGCACGCCGCACCAGGTCATCAGCTTGACCGTGTGCGGCACGTAGTCGCGGATGCTCCGCAGCGCGCTGATCGGGATGCCGACGGCGATGAAGCGCACGATCAGCACCAGCGGGATCGTCGCGACGCCGAGCAGCAAGCGTTGCCCGCTGAACGCGAGCACGAGCAGTTCGAGGCCCATCATCACGAACAGGATCGCGTTGAGGATCTCGTCGATCACCTCCCAGAAGCCGTCGAGCGCCTCGCGCGTATCGTCGGACATGCCGAAGAAGCGGCCGTGGTTGCCCATGAACAGCCCCGCGACGACCATCGCGATCGGCCCCGAGGTGTGGATCGCCAGGGCCAGCGCGTAGCCGCCGCCGACCAGCGCGACGGTGATCAGGATCTCGACGGCGTGGTTGTCGATCGTCTTGAGCATGCGGTAGGCGAGCCAGCCGAGGATCAGGCCGACGACCACGCCGCCCAGCGCCTCGACGGCGAACAGCTCGCCGATGTGCGCGGCATCGAGGTGGTCGCCCACGAGCAAGCCCGCGATGACGGTGAACACGACCACACCGACGCCGTCGTTGAACAGCGACTCCCCCGCCACCATCGAGCTGAGGTCCTTCGGTGCCTTGGCGCCCTTCATCACACCGAGCACGGCGACGGGATCCGTCGGCGAGATCAACGCCCCGAAGGCCAGCGCCCAGATCCACGGCAGCTCGAAACCGAACGCGCCCGCCAGCAGCCAGAACAGGGTGCCAACGAGAAACGTCGAGAAGACGACCCCGACCGTGGCCAGGATCCCGATCGACCACTTGCGGTTCCTGAGATCGCCGAGATCGACGTGCAGCGCTCCCGCGAACAGCAGGAAGCTGAGCATGCCCTTCATCAGCACGTCGCCGAAATCGACCTGCTCGATCAGCCGGTTCATCCAGGCGTCGTCGAGGACGCCTGCGGCTTCCAGACCGAAGAGTGAGAAGGAAAGGACGAGCGCGCCGGTCATCACGCCGATCGCCGTCGGCATCTTGAGCCAGCGTTCGTTGATCCAGGCCAGCACGGCGGTCACGCCGAGCACCAGGCCGATGAGTGCGAATCCGCTCACGGGCCGGAAAGGCTACTACACCTTCTGTTAGGCTTCCCCGTCTACCAAGGAGCCGTTCCCGTGGCCCGCCGTTCAACGCCAGCGCTGGATCGTCTGCTCGACTTGAAGTTCGTCTTCGGCGCCGTCGGCCGGAAGAAGAAGCTCGCCCTGCTGGGTCGCCTCGAGACCGAATCGATGCCCGACGCGGACACCGTCTTTCAGCTTCACGAGCACCTCTGTTTCATGCGCGCCTATCCCGACGACCGCCGCCTGCTGGCCAAGGTCGAGTCGCTACTCTCGCATTTCGAGGAGCGTGAGGATCTGCGGCTCCACCGGCGCGAGCTGGTCAACAGCGGCATCGCCGGCACCGAGATCCACTTCCCGTTCTTCTGGTTCACGCTGCGCTGGCTCGCCGAGCGCTGGCCTGACCGTTTGCGCATCGACTGGGCCGCGCTGCGCGGAAAATATCGCGCCCGTTTCTTGGAGCGCTTCTCGATGATCCTGCCCTACGTCGAGACGCTGGCGCTCGAAGAGGCCGCGGCGACGACACGCGAGTGGGTCGAGCTGTTGAAGGGTCCCGACGAGACCGACGCGGAGTTCCTCGTCAAGCGTTACGCGGCACTGCAAGCGCCCTCGATGGCACGCGAGCGGATCTTCGAGGAACAGGAGATCCCCTTCCGGCTTTTGCCGGGGCCGGACACGCCGTGCGCGACGCGGGGCCGGTTCGAATCGTCGCCGGTCGTGTTCCAGAAAAGGCCGCTGGTGCGCGGACGCGAATCGTTCCGGACAGAGCTCGAGCGAAAGCCGCCCGACGCGGTCCGGATGGGTCGGCGCGACGCGCGCAGGCTGATCGACATGGCGCGTACGCTGATGGTCGCGCGAACCCGCGACCTCGACGCCTTTGCCAACGCCGACGAGAACGACGTGCGGGTGCTGGACTACCCGGGCGGGTTCCAGCTCGTCTACTACGGCACGATCCCCGAGCGGCGCCAGGTGCTCGACGCGGCCTACGGGATGCTGATGCTGCGCAACGGCGTCACGATCGGCTACGTGCTGTCCGCGGCACTGTTCGACTCGGCCGAGGTCGCTTACAACGTCTCCCCCGCGTTTCGCGGCGCCGAGGCGGCGCACCTCTACGCGCAGTGCCTCAACGCCGTGCGGGGTCTGTTCCACGCCGACACCTTCATGGTCGACCCCTACCAGATGGGTCACGGCAACCCCGAGGGGCTGCGCTCGGGCGCCTGGTGGTTCTACTACAAGCTCGGCTTCCGGCCGCGCGACCCGAAGATCGCGGGCATGGCCGAAGACGAACAAAAACGGGTGCGCAAGCAACGCGGCTACCGCTCGAGCATCGCGAAGCTCGACCGGTTGTCGTCGGAGAACATGTACCTGGACCTCGGCGGGCCGCGAGCCGACGTGATCGGCGAGTTCGCACGCGACAACGTCGGTCTGAAGATCGTGCGCTACCTGGCCGAGCGTTTCGGCGGCGATCGCGAACGCGGCATCGAGACTTGCTCTCGTGAGGTGGCGCGGCTGCTGGGCCTACGTTCGCTGAGATCGCTTTCCGAGGGCGAGCGGCTGGCCTGGGATCGCTGGGCTCCGCTGGTGCTGCTTCTTGACGGTGTCGAGACCTGGTCCAAGCGGGATCGCCAAGCGGCCGCGGCGGTCATCCGCGCCAAGGGTGGGCGACGCGAATCCGATTTCGTCGATCGGTTCGACCGACATACGCGACTGCGCGCCGCCGTGCTCGAATTGGCCGCGGCGCCACCCGAGGGCTACCAGCCGTAGAACCCCTGGCCGCTCTTCTTGCCGAGCTTGCCCTCGGCGACCATCCTGCGCAGGATCTCCGGCGGCCGGAAGGCCTCGGACCCGAGCTCCTCGTGAAGATGCTCGGCGATCGCCAGTCGGACGTCCAGCCCGACGAGGTCGGTCAGCCGCAGCGGCCCCATCGGGTGGCCGTAGCCGAGCGTCATCGCCTTGTCGATGTCCTCGGCCGAGGCGACGCCCTGCTCGAGCATGCGCATCGCCTCGAGGCCGAGCACCAGGCCCAGCCGGCTCGACGCGAAGCCGGGCGCGTCGCGCACCACGATCGGATCCTTGCCCATCGCCACGCCGAACGCGACGACCGTATCGACGGTTTCCTGCGCCGTCGTGTCGGCGCGGACGATCTCGAGCAGCTTCATGATGTGCACCGGGTTGAAGAAGTGCATCCCGAGGACCTTGTCGGGGCGGCCCGTCGCCTCCGCGATCCGGGTCACCGGCAACGACGAGGTGTTGCTGGCGAGGATCGCGTGACCGGGGCGCCGCCGCATCGATCCGTTTGAAGATCTCCTGCTTGAGCTCGAGCGATTCGGGCGCGGCCTCGACGATCAGGTCGGACTTCTCCGCGGCAGCGTCCAGGTCCTGCGCCGCGACCAGGCGACCGAGGATCTCGTCACGTTGCTGCTCGCTGACCTTGCCCTTTTCGATGCCCTTGTCGAGGTTGGCTCGCACCGCGGCCATTCCGGTGTCGATCGCCTCCGCGGAGATGTCGTTCAGGTGCACGGTGGCACCGGCGGCGGCGGCGACCTGGGCGATGCCGTGCCCCATCGTGCCCACGCCGATGACGGTGATGCGTTCGATCTTCATGCCCTTCCCTCGAAGGCGCCCAGGATAGCAGCGCCGCCGAGTGCTACGTTGTTCCCGGCGGAGGTGAGCCATGACCCAACGCGACGAACCGGCCGCGGCGCGGGCGGACCTCGAGGCCTGGCGCGAGTCCGTCTGGCGCGAGCGCTTCGACGGGGACGTCTTCTTTCACCGGCTGCTCCGGCACCATCTGGGGGACGCTTCCGGCAATGGAGAGGAACGGCTGAAGCGCGTCGCCCGCGAGACGGGCCGCGAGCTCGACACGCTCGTCCGGGAGAGCAACCGCGACGAGAACCTGCCGACGGTCCGGCGGCACGACGCCGACGGCCGCCGCGTCGAGGAGGTGATCTTCCACCCCGCCTACCACGAAGTGGGCCGTGCGTTCTGGGCCAGCGGCGTGCTCGCGGTGCTGGAGTCGCCGGGCTGCAACGTGCTGAGCGGAGCCTTGGCCTACGTGCTCGACCAGCACGGTGAGGCGGGGCACGGCTGCCCGGTGGCCTGCACGGCCGGCGCGATCAAGCTGATCCAGCGGCTGGGCAGCGACGAGCAACGGGAGCGTTACCTGCCGGCGTTGCTGGAGACGGACTACGGCAAACGCCTGCACGCCGCGCAGTTCGTGACCGAGGTGCAGGGCGGCTCGGACGTCGGGTCGAACAGCTGTCGCGCCACGCCGGATCCCGAACGGCCGGGCCGCTATCGCATCCGGGGCGAGAAGTGGTTCTGCTCGGTCGCGGACGCGGGGTTGTTCGTCGTCAGCGCACGGGTCGACGAGCGTTCCACGGGCACGAAGGGGCTGGGGCTGTTCCTCGTCCCGCGCCTCGTCGACGGCGCACCCAACGGCTTCGCATTGCAGCGTCTCAAGTACAAGCTCGGAACGCGCTCCATGGCCACCGGAGAGATCGAGTTCGACGGCGCGCTGGGCGAGGCCATCGGCCCGCCGCAGGACGGCTTCAAGAACCTGGTCGAGATCGTGCTCGACACGTCCCGCGTTCACAACGCGCTGGCGTCGTGCGGCCTGATGCGCCGCGCCTTCGTCGAGGCGCACGGGTTCGCGCGCCACCGCCGCGCGTTCGGCCGGCCGATCGTCGAGTTTCCCGCGGTGGCCGAGACGCTGGCCCGCATGAAGCTGCGCCTGACGGCCGGCCTGGCGACGACGTTTCGCGTGCTGCGGATGAGCGACCGGGTCGAGACGGAGGGCGAACCGGAGCTGATCGCCGCGCGCAGGATCGCGGTGATGCTCAACAAGTACTGGACGGCGCGGGCCGGCACGGCACGCGCGCGGCACGGGACGGCATCGAGATCCTCGGCGGCAACGGCACCATCGAGGACTTCTCCGCGCTGCCGCGGCTGTACCGCGACGCCATCGTCTTCGAGAGCTGGGAGGGAACGCACAACACGCTCTGCGCGCAGGTGCTGCGGGACTTCGCGACGCGCGACCTGCAGCGGCCGTGGCTGCGGTCGATCGAGCGTGA
>WVWW01000286.1:0-206 GCA_011773795.1 Acidobacteriota bacterium | reverse complement strand
CTCCAGGCGTTGCGGCTGTACCGTCTCGAGGGGCGAGACCCCCAGGACTCCCCCGAAGCCGTCGGCCTGTCGCGCAGCGTGGTCGAAGCCTAGTCGGCCCCGCCGACGAACTCCCCGAGGATCGCCGAGGTGTGCTCGCCGAGGCCGGGTGCGCGCTGAGCCGACGTTCCCCCGAAAGAGGGTAGGAACGGAGCGGTCCGGGACTC
>WVWW01000147.1 GCA_011773795.1 Acidobacteriota bacterium | reverse complement strand
GCGGTCAAGTTCTTCATCTACACGCTGGCGGGCTCGGTGCTGATGCTGCTGGGCATCCTGGCGCTGTACTTCCACCACGGCAGCATGACCGGCGACCACACGTTCGACGTCCGCGTGCTGCAGGCGATGGGGCAGTGGCCGGGGTGGGGTCACCTGCAGTCCTGGATCTGGCTGGCGTTCTTCGTCGGCTTCGCGATCAAGGTTCCGATGTTCCCGTTCCACACCTGGCTGCCGGACGCCCACGTCGAGGCGCCGACGGCGGGCTCGGTGATCCTGGCCGGCGTGCTGCTGAAGATGGGCACCTACGGCTTCATCCGCTTCAGCCTGCCGATCCTGCCCGACGCGACGAAGCAGTTCCTACCCTGGGCGCTGGGTCTGTCGATCGTCGGCGTGATCTACGGCGCGATGGTCGCGCTGATGCAGAAGGACTGGAAGAAGCTGGTCGCCTATTCGTCGGTGAGCCACCTCGGCTTCACGATGGTCGGCATCTTCGCGCTCAACGCGCAGGGCATGACCGGCGGCGTGCTGCAGATGGTCAACCACGGGCTGTCCACCGGCGCGCTGTTCCTGCTCGTCGGCATGGTCTACGAGCGGCGGCACACGCGCGAGATCGCCGAGTACGGCGGTCTGTGGCGCGTGATGCCCGTGTTCGCCGTGTTCTTCATGGTCATGATGCTGTCGTCGATCGGCATGCCGGCGATCCCGGGCAACGGGTTCACCGGGGAGTTCGCCATCCTCGTCGGCGCTTTCGGAATGGCCGACAAGTACTGGGCGGTGCTGGCCGCGACGGGCATCGTGCTCGGCGCGGTCTACATGCTGTGGCTGTACCAGCGCACGATGTTCGGCAAGCTCGACCGCGAGGAGAACAAGTCGCTGACCGACTNNCCCGTCCAGCGGTTGGTGTCGCAGGTCGAGAAGACGGCGGAGTACCCCGAGCACATCGTCAAGCTTCCGGCGTTACCCGAGCTAGCTGTAGTAGACGATCAGGCAGACCAGGAGCAAGAGGCAGACCCAGAAGACGGATCCGGCGGAAGCCCAGCTTCGGGCGAGCAGCCCCTCGGGGCCGTGGTGGCGGTAAACCCCGGTTAGGGTCCAGCCCAGCAATCGTTCGCCGCCGCGTCGCGCCGCACTCGTCAGCCCGCCCCCGACCCATTCGACGCGCGCCCACAGTCCGGGCAGGAGGCGGCGGTAGATCCAGTCCGAGTCGAGGTTGATCGCCGCGAGCTCTTTCGGATACAGCCCCGTCCGCATCAACACCACGAACGCGAGGGCGGCGAAAAGCAGCATCTGCAGCTGGGTCAGCACATGGGTCGGCGTATAAGCCTCGTACTCGGCGACGTTCGGCAACAGCGGCGTCAGGATCGTCGGGTAGACCCCGATGAAGATGCACAGCCCCGCCGTGATCCCCATCGCGATCAGCATGTTCGGTCGGCGCTTCCTTGCAGCGGATCCCCGAGTCGTGGGCGAAGAAGGCGAAGAACGGGATCTTGATCCCGGAGTGCTCGAGCACGCCGGCCGAGGCGAACAGCAGCAGGATGAAGGCGATCGTCATGTGATGCTCGGCCGCCGCGCTCAGCACCATCGACTTGGTGACGAAGCCGCTGAACAGCGGAAACGCCGAGATCGACAGCGCGCCGACGATGCAGCAGACGGTGGTCAGCGGCATCGACTTGTAGAGCCCGCCGAGCTCGCGAGGCCTTGATCGTGCCGGTGCGGTACAGCACGGCGCCCATCGACATGAACAGCAGCGCCTTGTACAGCAGGTGGGCGAACGCGTGGGAGGCGGCGCCGTTGATCGCCAGCGGGCCGCCGACCCCGATCCCGACGACCATGAAGCCGAGCTGGTTGTTCAGGCTGTAGGCGAGCACCTTGCGCAGGTCGTTCTCGATCACGGCGAAGAAGATCGGGAACACCGTCATCGTGACCCCGACCCAGATCAAGGGTGAAGTGCCCTCGAAACCGCGGGCGAGGACGTAGATCGCCAGCTTGGTCGTGAACGACGCGAGGAACACGGTGCCGGTGACCGTCGCCTCGGGGTAGGCGTCCTGCAGCCAGTTGTGCAGCAGCGGGAAGGCGCACTTGATGCCGAAGGCGACGAAGATCAGGTTCGAGGCCAGGCTGCCGAGCTCCATCCGCTCGAAGGCGAGGGAGCCGCTGGTGCGGAACTGCACGATCGCCCCGGCAAGCAGCAACAGTCCCGACGTCACGTGGATGATCAGGTAGCGCATGCCGGCCCGGTAGGACGCTTCGTTGCGGCTGGCCCAGATCAGGAACACCGACGAGATCGCGGTCAGCTCCCAGAAGACGAACAGCGTGATCAGGTCGCCGGCGAACGTCGCGCAGATCGCCGCCCCGGCGTAGATCAACGCGGAGACGTGCTGCATCGTGTCGCGCACGTGGACCGCATAGACCGCCGAGAGCAAAGCGACCACATGGAAGATCAGCGCGAACATCAGGCCGAGCTTGTCGACCCGCAGCGGGACCAGCGTGTGATCGAACAGTGTGAGTGTGACGAGGACGCCCTCGCGGCCGAAGAAGCCGCTGAGGTGCCACAGCGAGAGAGCCGGGAGGGCGACGAACAGCGCGGCCTGCAGACGGCCGCGGAACAGCGGCAGCAGCAGCGCGCCGGCGATCAACAGCAGCCCCGGTGGCAGGCTATCGATCATAGTAGTCCTCGTCGCGGCTGAGCAGCGCGCGCAGCAACTTCCCGGCGTAGACCGCGATCGTGAAGGCAACGAAACCGAACAGGGCGTGGAACGCCGGGAACTCCTCGAAGCCGAAGTGACCGTGCTTGTGGATGAAGAACTCGAGCCCCACCAGCACGATGCAGACGGCGACCAGCAGGCGGACGATCCAGCGCACGTTGTCCGGTTTGTCGAACCAACCCTGCGAGTGGTCGCTCATCTCAACCTCCCACCAGCCGCTGCAACAGGTCGTGGACCGGTTCGGCAAAGAAGAACAAGAGGAGACATCCAGCCGCGGTGACACCGAGCGGGATCAGGCAGAACAGGGGAGCCTCGCGAATCCCGCCCGCGGCCTGTCCCTCCGGTGCAAAGAGGAACCCGCGGACGACGACCGGCAACAGNNCGTCAGCACGCCGATCAGCAGCCACTGGCCGCTGTCCACCACGCCGGTCATCAGGAACCACTTGCTCCAGGCGCCGCCCATCGGCGGCAGGCCGATGATGCTCAGCGAGCCGATCAGGAACGCGAACGTCGTCACCGGCATCGTGCGGCCGATGCCGCGCATGTCGCTGATCTCGGTCTTGTGCGCGGCGACGTAGATCGCGCCGGCGCAGAAGAACAGCGTGATCTTGCCGAAGGCGTGCATCGCGATGTGCATGCCGCCGCCGAGAATCCCCGCCGAGGTGGCCAGCGCAGCCCCGAGGACGATGTAGGAGAGCTGGCTGATCGTCGAGTAGGCCAGCCGGGCCTTGAGGTTGTCCTTCGGCAGCGCGACGAGCGAGGCGGCGATGATCGTGAAGCCCGCCACGTACATCAGCCACACGCTGGCACCCGTGTCGGCGAGCAGGTCGATGCCGAAGATGTAGACCACGACCTTGAGCACCGTGAACACGCCCGCCTTGACCACGGCCACCGCGTGCAGCAGCGCGCTGACCGGCGTCGGCGCGACCATCGCGGCCGGCAGCCAGCGGTGGAACGGCATCAGCGCGGCCTTGCCGGTGCCGAACGCGAACAGCGCCAGCAGCACGACGAGCTCACGACCCTCGACGGTACCGGCGAGGATCCCGCCCGGGGTGAACTCCAACGTGCCGGTGCGCCACCACGTCCACGACAGACCGAGCAGGAACATCCCGATCGACGTCGTGAGGAGCACGCCGAGATAGACGCGGCCCGAGCGCCGCGCCTGTTCCGTGCGGTGATGCGTGACCAGCGGGTAGGTGGAGATCGTCAGGATCTCGTAGAACAGGAACAGGGTCAGCAGGTTGCGCGCAAATGCGATGCCCATCGTGGCGGAGATCGCGATCGCGAAGCAGACGAAGAAACGCGTCTGCGACGTCTCGTCGTGCTTGCGCATGTACCCGATCGAGTAGAACGACGTCACGATCCACAGGCCCGAGGCGAGCAGCCCGAACAGCAGGCCCAGGGGCTCGATCGAGAAGGCCAACGGCAGGCCCGGGAAGAGCTCGAGCAGGGCCACGTCGACCGTGGTGTTGCCTCCGCCGGTCCGCTGGGCGAGATACACGACGTCCGCGAACAGCAGCACGCCCGTCACGATCGTCGCCGCTTCGCGGAGGTTGGGGCGACGATGCAGCAGGGCGATCGCCAGCGCTCCCGCGGCGGGGATGATCAAGGACAGCAGCAATGCGTTCGGCAGGGTCACGGTGCGATACCAATCAAGAGCTCGGCCGCACGCGCCGCGACACCGGCGCTGCCGCTCGTCCAGACGCCGAACACGATCGAGGCGCCGACCAACGCCCACGTCGGGATCAGCATCGACCACGGCGCCTCACGCCGCTCGACGCCTTCGGGCGGGGGTCTGAAGTAGGCCACCTCGACGACGCGCCAGACGTAGACCAGCGCGAGCAGCGAGCTCAGCAGGATCAGCGCGGCGACGGGCCAGACGTCGAGCTCCAGCGCCGCCCGGATCAGGTACAGCTTGCTGATGAAGCCCGCGGTCCCGGGGATCCCGATCAGGCTCAGCCCGCCGAGCACCCACGCGAACGTCGTCCACGGCATCCTCCGGCCCACGCCCTCGAGGTCCTTCAGCCGCACGCCGCCGATGACGAGCGCGAAACAGCCCATGGCCAGGAACAACCCGCCCTTCATCAGCGCGTGGTTGAACAGGTGGACGATCGCGGCCGTGAGACCGGTCACCGAGGCGAAGCTGATGCCCAGCACCATGTAGCCGATCTGCGCGACGCTCGAGTAGGCCAGCATCCGCTTGACGTCGTTCTGGAAGATCGCCACGGTCGAGGCGACGAAGATCCCCGCGAGGGAGAAGGCGATCGTCAGCGCGCCCAGGTCGGAGTAGCCGAAATCCATCCGCACGTGGGTAACGCTGAAGACGAAGCGCAGCATCACGTAGACCGAAACTTTGGTTGCCGTTGCCGCCAGAAATGCCGTGACCGTGGACGGCGCGTAGCTGTAAGCGTTGGGTAGCCATACGTGTAACGGGAACAACGCCATCTTGATGAACAGACCGACGGACAGGAACCCGAACGCCGCGAGGACCGTGCGCGTGCCCATGACGGCGGTGATGCGCGTCGCCATGTCGGCCATGTTCAGCGTGCCGGTCATCATGTACAGCAGGCCGATGCCGATCAGGATGAACGTCGCCCCGATCGTCCCCAGAACGAGGTAGTGAAACGCGGCCGTCAATGCGCGCCGATCGCGGCCCATCGCGATCAGCACGTAGGACGACAGCGCCGAGATCTCGAGGAAGACGAAGACGTTGAACAGGTCGCCCGTGATCACGATGCCGAGCAGCCCCGTCAGGCACAGCAGGAATGCCGCGACGAACAGGTGGAGACGGTCCTTCGGGATCTCGTGCGTCAGGCTCCGAGGCGCGTAGGACAGCGTCACGGCGCCCATCAGCGAGACGAACATCAGCACGAACGCCGCGAGCGCGTCCACGCGGTACTCGATGCCCCAGGGAGCGGCCCAGCCGCCCAGCGCGTAGACCAGCGGGCCGTCCGCGAGCACCTGTCGAAGCAGGGCCAGCGCGATCGCGAACGTGGACCAGACGACCGCCAAGGCGAAAGTCAGCACGGGGGCGCGCCGCCGCAAAACAACACAAAGCGGTGCCGCCACGAGCGGCACGACGATCTGCAGCGCGGGAAGTTGGTCGCGTATCATTCGGTGCCAGCTATCTTGATGATCTCGTCTTCTTCGACGGTTCCGAAGGCCTCGCGGATGCGCACGATCAAGGCCAGGGCCACGGAGGTCGTGGCCACGCCGACGACGATCGCGGTGAGGATCAACACCGAGGGCAGCGGGTTGCTGTAGGACTCGAGCCCCTCCTTCACGATCGGTGCGGTTCCGCCGTCGAGCTTGCCGATCGAGATGTAGAGCAGGAACACCGAGGTCTGGAAGATGTTCAGCCCGATGACCTTCTTGATCAGGTTGTCGCGCGAGATGACGATGTAGAAACCGGTCATCATCAGGACGATGACGACCCAGTAGTTGAACAGGCCGAACAACCCGTTCATCGCCCGGCCCTGCGCGCGGCGAAGGCCTGGAAGATCGAGATCATCACCGCTGCAACGGTGATCCCGACACCGGCCTCGATGATCAGGATCCCATGGTGCTGCGCGTGCGCCTTGTGCTGCTCGAGGGCGCTGTAGTCGAGGAAGTTGCCGCCCTTCAGCATGGCAACCACGCCGACTCCGGCGTAAACCAGGACGCCGAGCGCGGCGACCTTCTCGACCACCTCCGGTGGCGCGACTCGCCGAACCGGCTCGAGCCCGAACACGAGGCCGTAGAGGATGAACGCCGCGGCGAAGATCACGCCGGCCTGGAAGCCGCCGCCGGGGCCGTAGTCGCCGTGGAACTGCACGTACAGCGCGAACAGCAGGATGTACGGGATCAGCAGCTTGCTGACCACGCGGAGGATCGATTGCCGTTTCACGATTCGTCCTCGCGCCGCGGTCGGCGCAGGAGCAGCATGACCGCAACACCGGCGGTGAAGATCACCACGGTCTCGCCCAGCGTGTCGTAGCCGCGGTAGCTCGCCAGCACCGCGGTCACGACGTTGGGGATACCGACCTGCAGCACCTCGCCATCCGGGGTCGGAACGACGTCGGCGATGTATTCGGGAGCGACGTGCAGGTGCGCCGGGGCCGCGGGGTCGCCGTGCACCGGCATGTCCAGCGTGGCGTAGACCAACGCGGCGCCCGTCGCAACGACGACGAGCAGCGGTAACACCCGAAAACGGCAGACTTTCTCCTCCCGTGTCGTCAACGACAGCGTGGCCAGCATGATCACGGTGGAGATACCGGCTCCGACGGCGGCTTCGGTGAAGGCGACGTCGGGCGCGTCGAGCAGCAGCATCCAGCTGGCGCCGAGGAAGCTGTAGATGCCGGTCAGCATCACGGTGGCGAACAGGCTGCGCAGACGCACGACCGTCCAGGCCGTGGCGACCAGCAGCGCCAGCAAGGCGATGAGGATCACTCGCTCGATGACGGGTCCTCCTGTCCGGCAGTCCAGGGCCGGATGCCCTCGGCGATCGCCGAACGGGCCAGCGCATGGGTCGCCGTGGGGCTGGTCAGCAGCAAGAAGATCAGGATCGCGATCAACTTGACCGTGATGAGCGAGTCCCAGGAAACCAGCATCAATCCGGCGAGGATCGAACCGGCGCCGAGCGTGTCGGTGATGCCGGCGCCGTGCATGCGCGAGAACAGATCGGGCAACCGCACCAGGCCGACCCCGCCGATGACCGCGAACGTGCCGCCGACCATCAGCAGGCCCCAGCTCAGGATGTCGAGGACCAGGGCCATCAGATCGGCCCCCCGTCCTCGCCGTCGCCGGGATCGGCAGGAACGTCACCGAAGTGACCGTGCTGCGAGTAACGCAGGACGGCGATCACGCCGATGAAGTTCACCAGAGCATAAACCAGGGCCAGATCGAGGAAATCGGGTCTACCGACCAGGAAACTGACCACGGCGATCAGCAGCACCGTCTTGGTGCCGAACATGTTGAGGGCGAGGATGCGGTCGAACACCGTGGGCCCGGCGATGGCGCGCGACAGTGCCAGCACCATCGTGACCAGGACCGCGATCATGACGATCGCAAACTTCACCGGCGCTCCTCGACGGTGCGGACACGTTCGTTCATCTCCCCGCTCGCGAGCCCGGCGGCGGCATCGTCGGTGAGCGCGTGGATCGTCAATTCGTTGCCGCGCACACCGATCGTGACGGTGCCTGGAGTCAGCGTGATCGAGTTGGCCAGGATCACCCGGCCGAGGTCCGATTCCTGTTCCGCACGGACCCGCACCACGTGGGGACGGATCGGCATCTTCCCCTGCAGGATCCGTTTGGCGACGTCGACGTTGGAGAGCACGATCTGCCACGCCAGCCAGGGCAGGTAGCGGGGCACGCGCCAGGCGATCTCCACCGGAACGGTCTCGTGGTCGACGGTCTGCATTCGGCGGACGATCAGTAACACGAACAGGCAGGAGAACAGCCCGAGGGTCAGCAGCAGGGCGTCCGTGTGCCCCGACCACAGCAACCACACCCCGAACAGGACGACGAAGAGACTACCGCTGTGCTTCATCCAACTTACCCGCGAAAAGCTCATGATAACGGAAAACAACCCGATTTCGGCCCCCGGACGACGGGGTTGGACCGTCGGCCGCCGGTCGTGCCATCCTGGGCGTGCGATGGAGACGCCGCCCGAAAAAGGCCCGGAAAGACCGACCCTGAGCGGCACACAGTTTATCGGCCTGGGCATCGAAATGGTCGTGCCGGTTGTGCTACTTATGTACGCCGGTTACCGGCTCGATGCGTGGTTGGGCAGCAAGCCGTGGTTGGTTCTCCTGGGGACGTTCCTCGGGATCGCAGTGAGTTTTTACGGCATGTTCAAGCGGGTCGGGATCATCGGTAACCGTCGTGGTGAGAAGCGATGAGCGGCGCCGTCCGACACTACCTGTTCCGGTCCGGCGCTGTGGCCGCGGCCCTCGCCGTTCTGCTGGCCCTCCTGTTCGCGCTGCGCGGCGCCGCGCCGATCGGCTTTGCCCTGCTCGGCTGGGCCCCGATGGCCCTGCTCGGCGTCGGCGGCGGAGCCTGGGCCGTGTCCCGTTTCGGACGTCCCGGGCCGGCCTTTCCGCTCGCCGTCTTAACGTGTATCCTGCTGCGCTTGGTCCTCGGTCTCGGCGGCTTGGCCTTGGCCGCATGGGTGGGGCAAGTGGTCGCTTACCTCGCCGGTTCGCTGGCGACGTTCGCAACGATGCAAGCTTTCGAGATGGTCTGGTTCTGGCGCCGCAACCGGCTCGACGCCACCGCGAGCGCGACGTTGACGCGATAGGGTAGCCATGCTCACCGAGACGACGCAGGAAGCCGCGCAAGGCGCGGAGCACGCCGCCGAAGGCGGGCTGAGCTTCAACCCCGGTGAGTCCATCGTCGGCCACATCCTCGATCACGACTCGTTCGAGATCATGCACGGCGTCGGCTTGCCCCTGCCGGAATTGCCGACGATCGCGGGCGTGGATCTGTCGATCACCAAGCACATCTCGATGATGTGGATCGCCGGGATCGTGATGGCGTTCATCGCCTGGCGCGCGCTGCGCAACATCAAGCAGGACGTCCCGAGCGGGCTGCGCAACGCCCTCGAGGTCGTGATCCTGTTCATCCGCGACGACGTGGCGCGCAAGTCGATCGGCCCCACCGCCGATCGCTACGTCCCGTACCTGCTGTCGACGTTTTTCTTCATTCTCTTGTGCAACCTGCTCGGTTTGGTCCCGGGAATGGCCACGGCCACCGGCAACATCTCCGTGACGGCAGGCCTGGCGCTGATGGCCTTTGTGGTGATCCAGTTTGCCGGCCTGCGCGAGTACGGCGTGATCCAGCACTTCAAGAACCTGATCCCGCATGGGCTGCCCGCGTGGATGATCCCGCTGATGTTCGCGCTCGAGATCCTGAGTATGTTCATCAAGCCGTTCGCGCTGTGCGTACGGTTGTTCGCCAACATGATGGCGGGGCACGTGGTGATCCTCGCCTTCGTGACGCTGATCTTTATCCTGGGCGACGTGTTCTCGCCGACCGCCGCGTGGATCGCTTCACCGGTGTCCGTCGGGTTCGTGTTGTTCGTGCACTTCCTCGAGCTGCTGGTGGCCACGGTGCAGGCTTACATCTTCACCATGCTGACGGCGACGTTCATCGGCATGTCGGCCCACCCGGCTCACTGATACTGGATTCTCCCTTTACGAAGAAACGATTTAACGGATTTTTTCAAGGAGGTTTGCGGCAATGGACGCAGTGGCACTCGGTTATCTCGGCGCGGGAATCGGCGCCGGTCTTGCGATCATCGGCGGTGGTATCGGGATCGGTATCCTCGCCAACGGCGCGATGCACGGCATGGCGCGTCAACCGCAGTCCGCGGGCACGATCCAGACGGGCATGCTGATCGCGGCCGCCTTCATCGAGGGGATCGCGTTCCTCGCGCTGGTGATCTGCTTCCTCATGGCGATCGCGAGCTGAGTCCGATGCGAAGAGTTCTCATCGCCTTGGCACTGTTTTTCGCCGGGGCGCCGGGGCTGCTTGCAGCGGAAGGCGGGGCCGACGGCTCGAGTCTGATCAAACCGGACTTCGGGACGCTGTTCTGGACGATGCTGACGTTCGTGCTCTTCGCGTTGGTGCTGGGCAGGTTCGCCTGGAAGCCCCTGTTGGGGGCGCTCGACGCACGCGAAACGTCGATTCGCGAGAGCATCGAGACCGCGAAGAACGACCGCGTGGAGGCGCAGCGAATCCTCGGCGAGCACAAGCAGCTGGTCGCCGAGGCGCATCGCGAGCGGGCGGGCGCGTTGGCATCGGCCCAGGAAGAGGGCGAGCGGCTGAAAGCGGAGATCCTCGACGAGGCCCGCAAGCAGCGCGAGCAGGTGCTGGCCCAGACCGACGCCCAGGTGCAGGCCGGCTTGCGCCAGGCGAAGGCCGAGTTGCGCGCCGAGGCGGTCGATCTGGCGATCCTCGCGGCGGGCAAACTGCTGGACAAGAACCTCGACGACGCGGCGCAACGCCAGCTGGTCGAGCGCCACCTGGCCGATCTCGAGCGGTCCGCAGGCTCTGCGCCGTCCTAGCGCCTAGCCGGTCCGGCCGGTCTTGAAGCAGTTCGCCCTTCGGTTCCCCGGCTCCCCGCCGCGGACGACACGTATCCACGTCGGTCGTCGGCTGTTCGCCCGCATCGCCGCAGACCTCGCCGAACGGCCGATCGCGGAGCGCTACTTCGTCGTCAGCGACTCCCGGGTCGGCGCCTTGTACGCGGCGGATCTCCTGCAAGCCCTGGCGCGTGCGGGACTCCGTGCGGACCGCATCACGTTCGCCCGCGGCGAGGCGGCCAAGACCCCGCGCACCAAACAGCGCATCGAGGATCGGCTGCTCGCTCTCGGCGCGGGGCGCGATTGCGCGATCCTCGCGCTCGGCGGCGGGGTGACCGGCGATCTGGCCGGTTTTGTCGCCGCAACCTGGCATCGCGGGGTCCCCTTCATCCAACTGCCCACGACCTTGCTCGCAATGGTCGACGCGTCGATCGGGGGCAAGACTGCAATCAACCTCGAGCGCGGCAAGAACCTCGTCGGGGCCATCCACCAGCCGCACGCCGTCTATGCCGACATCGCCACGCTGGATACGTTGCCCGATCCGATCTATCGCGACGGGTTCGCCGAGATCGTCAAGGGTGGGGTGATCGCGGACGCGCCGTTGTTCCGTTGGCTCGAGGCCAACGCAAAGGGGTTGCTCGCCCGTCGGGGGAACCTCGTCACCGAGGCGGTGGTCCGGAGCGTCCGCGTCAAGGCGCGCATCGTGCGTCGCGACGAGCGGGAATCCGGGCGGCGCGCCATCCTCAACTTCGGCCACACGGTCGCCCACGCGCTCGAGATCGTCAGCAACTACCGCATGAGCCACGGGTGCGCCGTCGCGATCGGCATGGCCGTCGAGGCCCGGCTGGCGGTCGCGCATGCGGGCCTGTCGGAGGCGACGGCGACGCGCATCGTGGCGACGTTGCAGGCGTTCGGCCTGCCGACCGCGATTCCGAGAAACGTGTCCCTGGCCAGGCTCCGCGCGGCGACCCACCGGGACAAGAAGGCGCGTGCCGGACGAGCCCGCTACGCGCTCCCCGTGGCGCTCGGCCGAATGTCTCCCGGAGTCCGCGTGACCACGACCGTCGACGACCGAGACGTCCTCGCGGCGCTCCGCGCGAGCCGAGAAACGGGCTAAATTGACATCGTTTGGGGGCCGCGTTAACTTTCCCGGGTGGAGCAACTTAGCTCCGAATCGAGCCCCGCGAGCATGTCGACGAACGCGCTAGGACGATACCGCCTGTTGAACGAACTGGGCCGCGGGGCCATGGGCCACGTGTTCCTGGCCCACGACCCCGAGATCGATCGCAACGTCGCGCTCAAGACGATCACCATCCTGAGTGCCGTGTCCGACGCCGACCGGCAGGAGACGCGCGACCGCGTCCTCCGCGAGGCGCGTGCGGCGGGCAAGCTGCTGCACCCGGGGATCGTCACGCTGTTCGACGTCGGCGAGGCCGACGGGATGCTGTACCTGGCGATGGAGCATGTCGAGGGACAGACCCTCGACACGTTCTGCAAACCGGACACCCTGTTGCCGGCCGCAATCGTTGCCGAGATGGTCGCGGGGATCGCCGAGGCGCTCGAGTACGCCCACCACCAGGGCATCCTGCACCGTGACATCAAGCCCGCGAACCTGATGCGGGTCTCCGAAACCTCCGCGAAGATCATGGATTTCGGACTGGCGCGCGCGGCCGAATCCCAGGTGACCCAGGACGGCGCCCTGTTCGGCACACCGAGCTACATGTCGCCGGAACAGATCCGCGGCGACACGCTCGACGGCCGCAGCGATCTGTTCTCGCTCGGCGTCGTGCTGTTCGAGCTGCTCACCGGCGAGAAGCCGTTTGCCGGCGATTCCGTGTCCTCGATCATCTACCGCATCGTCCACGAGCCGCCGCGCGACATCGACGCGTTGGCGGACCGCGTCCCCGCCCCGTTGCGCAGCTTCCTCAAGCGCGCGCTGGCCAAGAACCCGGAGGATCGCTTTCCCCAGGGAGGCGCCTTCGCCGCGGCGTTGCGGCAAGCCGGTGCGGGTGTCGCGGCAGCGCCGCTCGATGCGCTGTCGCAGCTCGATGCGGCGCTCACCGAGGACGCCCTGCCGCCGCGCCGCTCGTCGCGTCAAAGAACGAGTTCGTCGCGGCCGTACATCGTTTCGTTCCTGTTGCTCATCGCGGCGGGCGCCCTGGGCTGGGTCTTCCGCGATCGTCTTCCGCTGGACAGGCTACCGCTCGATTTTCTGCGACCCGAGCCGAAGATCGTCTGGCTCGAGACGACGGTGCGGACCGAACCACCGGGCTTACCGGTCTCCGTCAACGGCGAACCGCTGGATGCCGCGGCGACGGGTCTGGTGCGCTACGCCGACGGGGGCGACCCGGTCGTCGTCGCGACCGAACAGGGTTGCCGAACCGTCGAACACACGGTCACCCTCGAGGATGCCGGGGGCGAAGTCGTGCTGCTCGTCGAAAGCGAGCGTTTCACGGGGACCTTCGATCCCGGGATCGCCGGAGCGACGGTGACGCTGAACGGGAAACGGGCCGGCACCGCTCCGCTCGATCTGGACCTCGACCTGTGCGAGACGAACACGCTTCTCGTGACGGCCGACGGCTATCGCGACGCGAGCGTCGAGTTGCCCGCCCAGGCGCGTCCCGTGGAGGTCCGCACGGCGCTCGCAGCGCTGACCTTCGAGCAGATCCCCACGGGACGGTTGGTACTTGACGACACCAACGTGTCTCTCGTTTACTACATCGACGGCAACCGTCTGAAGCGCGGCGTACGCGAGATCGACCTCGCTGAAGGGCGGCACAAGATCCGGTTCAAGAACGATACGTACTGGATCGACGAGACACGGAGCGTCGACATCACCGGCGGGCAAACACTGACACCCGATTTGAAGCCGCCGGCATTGTCCACGCTGGTCGTTCAGGCGTTTCCCGCGAACTGCAAGATCTATCTCCGGAAACCCGGAGGGCAGTGGAAGTACGTCGACGATACGCCGGCACGGCGGCAACTCGCCGCCGGGACCTACGATGTCCGCGTGACGTTCAACGCGACCGGCGAAAGCAAGGATCAAACCGTGAAGCTTGCGCCGGGGAGCAACGCCCCGATCCGCGTTTCCTTCAGCGGTGGTTCGTGAGGCGACTCTTCTTGCCGGCGATCGCGATCGCCGCCGTCAGCGCCGGCGGAGCGGCCTCGGCGCAGTCATCGGACGCCGAGGCACAGTATCGGGTGGCGCGCCGGTTGGCGGCCGAGGGCTCGGCCGGCGCGGGCGAGGCGCTCGACCGCGTCGTCGCGCTCGACCCGCGGGGACCGCTGGCCGACGATGCGTTACTCGACCGTGCACTTCTCGTCGGGCTGCCCCGCTGGCCGGAACAGCGCGGACGATTGGCCGCCCCGCGTATCTCCGAGGCCCGCACGTTACTCTCGAGGATCCTGAAGGACCTCCCGACGGGTGACCGGGCCGAGGAAGCCGCGTACCGTCAGGCGGTGTTGCTGTTGGAGCCGATCTTCAGTTTTGACGACGAGGAGGCGCGGTTGCTGTGGTTGGCGCTTGCCGCCGCCGGCACCAACAGCGAGTGGGCCTCCTCCGCACGCTACGGGTTGGCCTGGTTGGCCGAGCAGCGCGGCGAGTTCGGCCGCGCCACCGATGCCTACCAACGACTACGGGTCGACACCCCGAATAGCGAAGCGTCCGCGCGCGCTACGGCGGCGATCGGGCGCATCCGGCTTCGTCAAGGTGGCTTCCCGGCGGCGGCCGCGCGATTCCAGGACGCGCTCGACAGCGGTGCGCTCGACGACCTGCTGGCCGCGCAGACCCGAGCCCTTCGCGATGTCGCGGTGGACGCGTTCCAGTCACGGATCGAGACCGCGGAGGCGCTGCACATCACCGCGGGGACGCGACCGACGGGGGTTGCCGCGGTCGGAGCGGCGGGAGCGTTGATCGTGCAGCGCAAGGTTGGGCTCGTCATCGAGCTCGACGCCGGCGGGGCGGTGGTCAATCGCTGGACTGTCGATCAGCCGCTGGCGGCGCTCGCGACGCCCAACGGACTCCGTTTCGCCGTGACGGCGAACGGCGTGCTGCGGCTCGAGCCCGATGGTGGCACCGAGTCCCACGCGACGGCCGGGGCCTTCGGCGCGCTGTCGTCCGGCGTGGCGGACGATCTCGGGCGCGTCTGGGTGCTCGACCGGCGCGGCGAGAGGCTCGGGTTGATCGAGCCGGGGAGCATGGAGCCCGCTCCGGTATGGAGCGGCGGCGGCGCGCGTCTCGCGACGCCGGCCTGGGACGGGAACCGTCTCGTCGCGGTCGACACGCGAAACAAGAGCGTCCTCGCGGTGTATCCCGACAGCTCGTCACAGCCCGTCGTCACCCTCGGCCTCGATCGACCCGGCGCGTTGGCGGTTGATCCCGCCGGGCGTATCGGCGTCTTGCACGCGCGCGGAACGCTCGTGAGCTTCTTCGACGCAGACGGCAAGGCCCTGGGACGGTTTTCCGTCGAGGGCGCGGGCATGCAACGCGCGGTCGATCTCGCGTTCGGTCTCGACGGGGCACTGCAACTCATCGAAGAGGGTAGCGGCCTCTGGTGGAGGGCGCGGTGAACCACCTTCGAGCCATCGGGTGGGTCGCGTTGCTGTTCTGCCTTTTCTTGGGTACCGCGCACGTCGCGGCGCAAGACCCGCCGCAAGACCCTGTGGAACCGTCCGAAGAGGACATGCCGTCAACGGACGTCCCGCCGCAGGACAGTGTCGAGTCCGCTCCGGCGACGACGCGCGAGCTCCTCGACTCGATCCGCGAAGACCTCGTCGAGCTGCGTTTCGAGAAGGCGCTGGCCGCCCTCGCGCCCCTGGTGACGAGCCCGGTTCTGACCGAGGAGGAACGGGTGGAGGCGATGGTCCTGCGTTCGCAGACCCACGCGGCGCTCGGCGACTTCAAATCCGCGGAGGAGGACTACCGCCAGATTTTGATGCGGCGCCCCGGCTGGGTGCCCGATCGCAGCCTCACGCCAAAAAAAGCGATGGATCGGTTCGAGAAGGTGCGCGATGCGTTGATCGGCCGCGTGCGCTTCGCGCTCGACCCGGCGGACGCCACGTTGTGGATCGACGGACGCGAGCAAGTCGACACGCTCGAACCGCTCCCGCTGCTCGCGGGCAGGCACACGATCCGGGCCGCGCGCCGCGGTCATGACCCCGTCGAGCAAACGCTCGAGGTTGCGGCGGGAGAAAACATCGAGCTTTCGATCGAGCTCATCCCGAACGCGCGCACCGTGATCCTACGTACCGAGCCGGAGGACGTCGAGGTCTGGCTCGACGGCCGGTCGGTCGGCCGCACCGCGCGGGTCGAGGAGTTCTTGGGGCTGGGCCAGGCCCCGGCCCAGCTGGTCCTCGAAGACGTGCCGCTCGGCGAGCACACGTTCGAGTTTCGGGCCGAGTGTCGTCGCGCCGAGAAGATCGTCGATGCGCTCAACATCGACCTGCTCGACCGCGCGCCCAAACGCTACGACACCGTTCGTCTGGCCGAGTCGTACGTGTTGCTGACCCCCGTCGGCGGTCCCGGCGGAGCCGAGTTCCGCGTGGACGGTCGTACGGTGGCCACGCTGCCCACGGAAACCGTGCAGGCGTGCCCCGGCGAGCGCGAGCTTCAGGCGGTCTTTGCGGATCGTGTCTTGTGGTCGGAACGCCGCACGCTCGTCGAGGGCGTTCCGCAGACGCTCGAGATTCGCGCCCGGCCGAACCTGGCACTGGTCGGTCTCGACCGCTTGCCGCGAGAGCTGGAGGCGCTCGCCGCTACGGTCAACGTCTTCCCGCTCGACGCCGACTCCAATGCCGATTTCTCGCAGGACTCGACCTGGAACGCGCTCGACACGGTCCAGCCGTTCGATCTCGCGCTGGCGCCGGATCCCGATTCGCCCCGCCGTGCCGCGCAGAGTTGGTGGCTGTACAGCCCCGTCCTGCATTCGCTCGACCACCTCGAGGGAGTTCCCGGGGTCGAGAAGCCCGAGTGGCGCACCGCGACCTGGGGTCTGACGCTGGTCGACGCCGGTGGGCCGTTGGTCGTTGAATCGCTCGATTCGACTCCGGGGCGCCCCGACGTGGGCAGCCGGGTGCTGAAGGCGGCCGGCGTACCGGTGGCCGACGTTTCCGCTCTTCGGGAGCAGCTCACGGCGGCCGCCGCTCAGGGTGCGATCGAGCTCGAGTGGACGAAGCCCGACGGGGGCACGGCGACGGGACGGGTGCTCGCGACCGTCGGCCCGTGGCTCCGCGAGCTCGGCCCCCGCGGGATCGACGATGCATTCCGCGCGGCGTGGGCCGTCGTCGCCGCCGATTCGCAAGCGTCGGACGCCCCCGCGGCGCTGGCCAATCTCGCACTCGTGTTCAGCGCACGTGGCGAGCACGCGCTCGCGGTGCGTACCTGGCAGCGTGTCGACTGGCCCGAGCGGGACGGCATCGGCGCGGGCACGGTGGCCTACTACCTCGGCCGTGAGCTGCAGGCGCTGGGGCGCGACGAGGAAGCGGTCGAGGCGCTGCGACGCGCGGCCTCGAGCCGGGCGCGCACCGGAACCGACGACGGGCCGCCGGTCGCGCCGGCGGCGCGCGACCGTCTGGCCGATCTGGGACAGAGATAAGGTGTCCGGGACAGACTTCAGGTCCGTCCCGGCGCGTCTTAGCGTTCCCGGACGTTCGGGTTGGTCGTCGCGTGGACGATCCCCAATGTCTGCAGCGTGCGCGCGTCGCGTAGCCGCGATTCCTGATCGGCAGCCAGGATCCACTCGAGCATGAGTCGCAGGTCTTCACTGCGACGCAGATCGAGCTGCTGGCGCACCGTGCCCACTTCGGACTGGACGCGGTCCCAGGTGGCCAGCGCCGGCGGCGAGTCTCCCTGGCTCTCCGGCAGCCAGTTCTCGATGCGGCCGAGGCGGTTGTCGAGCTGCTCGTACTCGTTGCGGATCTGGAGGTAGTTTGGATCGGGTTGCGTGCCACCACGGTCCACCGCGATCGGGTCTTCGCCCATCTCGAGGATGGTCTGCTCTACGGGCTCGGGCGTGAACCAGGTCACCCCGACGAAGAGGCCGATCGCGAACATCGCCGCCGCCGCGGCGAAGCCGCCGGCGAACGACCACGTGCTGGGCGTACGCGGGGAAGCGGCCGGAAGCACGATGACACGCGGTGGCGCGGCGATCTCGGATGCACTCGATGCCAACACCTCGCGGGTGGCCGCCAATTCGTTCATCCGTTCGCGGCAACCGTCACACCGGTCCAGGTGCGCCGCGATGATGTCCCGCTCTTCCGCCGAGCACTCGTCGTAGAGGTACGCGACCCAGGTTTCGTTCCACTGTTTGCATTCCATGACCGACTCCTACCGGATCCCTTGTCGTGCCAGTGCGTTCTTGAGCCCGTTCAGTCCGTAATACATGCGTGACTTCACGGTGCTCTCCGGGCAACTCAAGACTTCGGCGATCTCTTTGAATTTGAGCCCCTCGTACTCCTTGAGAATCAACACCTCGCGTTGCTCGGCAGGGATTTCCTGCAATCCCAGCCGTACCGCCTGCGCCAGCTCGTTCGACTGAGTCCCGGCCTCGGGACTCGGTCCCGCCGAGGCGGTCGTCTCGGTCGGCGCCTCCTTGGCGTCGTCGACGATCTTGCCCCAGCGCCGCCGCCAGCGTGCTCGGTCGCGACAGAGGTTCAACGCGATCTGATACATCCAAGTGGAGAAGCGGGAGCCGGCCCGGAAACGGTCCGCGCGTTTCAGGATGCGCAGGAACGTCTCCTGGCAAATGTCACGCGCGTCGTCCGACCGCGGCACCATCCGTGACACGAAGCGGTAGAGCGGACGCTCCCAGCGCACGACCAGTTGCCCGAGGGACTGCATGTCCCCGGACTGCACGGCCGCGACCAATTCCTCGTCGGTCACGGAAGACATTGCTAACCCAGCCTCCACACTTCTGTTTAGACGCTTCGACGGGGCTCCTGGACGAGTCTTGATTTTTGTCACCCTCCATGGCACGGACGACCCCTATTGTCACCCCTGGGGACGGCACTCGCCGCCGCCCCGACGTTCGGGCGATGCCGAACCCCTTTCGACGCATGGATTTGGGCTGGCCGGACCTCTCACCAATTACAAATTCGTTTTTTGGAATGTCGATTGCTACAAGAAACAGAATGAATATCTAAATAACAAATATTTAATATTCAAATTGCGAGGGTGAAGGCATGCAAACGAAGGGCTCCGGTCCCCGGGCGAAGCGCCGTCGTGTCGTCGATGTCCTCCTCGTCGGGGGCCAGGAATCCTGGAGCGTGATCGCCCGTCCCGGCGACGATCACTCCGACCTCTTCACCGACGGTGGCGACCCCGAACGTACCGCCCCGCTGCTGCTGTGCCGCGCCGTCCGTCCCGACGGCTCGGTGGTCATCGGATCCGCCGAGCCGGGGAACGACGTGATGCTCTCGGAACTCTTGCTCTGGGAGTGTCCGGATGAAGTATGAGCAGGCCACCCTCGACCGCTCGACCGAGGTGGCAACGGGCCCCCTTCAGGAAGAGCTGGCGANNCGGCTGAGCGAGCGCCTCGGTGCGGTCCTCGGACGCCGGGCGGTGTCCCGTCTCGTTCTCGAGGAGGCGGCTCAGGTCTTGCGCGCCCGCGGTGCGGAGCTGTGGCTACGCGAGGGGGACGATATCGAGCGCGTCGCGAGCGTCGGCGTCGTGCCGCCCCCGCTCAATTCGGTCGATCGCCCCTTACAGGATGCGGTCGACGGGGCGAAGGTGCACCTTCAGGAGCCATCCGCCGCCGCGATGGCGAGGTTGATCGTGCCGCTGCCGTCGCCGGCAGGCAAACCGATCGGCGCGCTGGTCATGCGAGAGCGAACGGATCGCAGCCCCTACCGGACGGGCCACGTCAAACTGCTCTCCGCACTTGCGACGCTGACATCGGCGTTTCTTCGCAACCATCGCCTGGCCGAGAACGCCCGCGATGCCGACCTGCGGCGTCGCGATACCGAGCTCGCGCGCCAGATCCACCGCAGTCTACTACCGCCCTACGAGACACCCTTCGACAACGTCGAGACCGCCGGCGTGAGCTACTCCGCGGAAAAGATCGGTGGCGATTGTTACGACTACATCGATTTTGCGGACGGCAGCTTGGGAATCCTCGTCGCAGACGTCTCGGGGCATGGTGTGGGGGCCGCGATGTACATGGCCGCGGTCAAGGGTGCGCTCTATGCCGAGGCGCAGCGGACGTCCGACCCCGCCGAGCTCCTCGCTGGTGCCAACGCGGTCCTCGCCGCCACGTTCGATCAAACGGAGATGTTCGCAACCGTCTTCCTGTGCCGCGTATCCCCGGACGGCGCCGAGTGGTCGTACTGTGGCGCCGGGCATCCGTCCGCGCTCTGTTTCCGCGGCGACGGAAGCGTCGACCGTTTCAAAAGCGAGGCCACGGCACTGGGTTTGTTTGCCGAGACGGAATATGCGACTCGTTCCGTGCGCCTGGCGCCCGAAGATCGACTCATCGTCTACACCGACGGTTTCACCGAGGCGCGAGCCGAGGACCGCGGCATGTACGGGCTCGAACGGCTGGTCCGAACGGCCCGCGAAGCGATGGACCGTAACGCCCCGGCGTTACGCGCGCACCTCCTCGAGGATCTCGAACGCCACACCAACCATCGCGGGATGGATGACGACGTGACCCTGGTGGTCGCGCACCCCTCAGGAGACCGCTCGTGACCAAGCGACACCGCATCCTGATTGCCGACGACGACGCCTTCATTCGTCGACCGCTCGAGTGGATCCTCTCCCAGGAGGGCTTCGATGCGCGGACGGCGGCGGACGGCGACGAGTGTATGGAACTGCTGCGCGCCGATCCGCCGGACCTGCTTATCCTCGACGTCATGATGCCCGGGCTCGACGGATTCGAGATCTGCCGGCGTATGCAGGACGATCACGCGCTGCGAAGAATCCCTATCGTGCTGCTGTCGGCCCGCGGCCGCGAGCACGACCGCGAGCGCGGGATGGCGCTGGGCGCCGCCGAGTACATGACCAAGCCCTATTCACCGACCGATCTGATGCAACGGATTCGGGGATTGCTCGAGCCGTGTGTGGTGGGGGAGGAGAGATGAACCGCAAGACGCTCGAATACAGGACGTTGACCAAACGGGATCTCGACGAGCGCATCGGCCGAGTCGTGGCCGAACTGTTCGCGCCGGAGAGTGCCTCGAACGACGACGCCGGGGCCTGGGCGCCGGTGCCGATCGACCCGGCCGATTTCGTGCGGCGGATGCGCCCGTACGTGGTCTACAACTGAGGCTCCTCCGATGGCGCAGTGGAACCACGCCGAGAAGATGTTGTACGCCAAGCTGGTGTACTACGGTCCCGCGTTCGGCGGAAAGACGACCAACCTCGCGACGTTGCATCGTCTGACCGATCCACACGCGGAGCAACAGCTGTTGTCCCTCCAGACCGCCGGGGATCGCACGCTGTTCTTCGACCTGTTGCCGTTCGATCTGGGCCACATCCTCGGCTATCAGGTGGCCATGAAGCTCTACACGGTCCCGGGACAGGTGCGTTACGACACCACGCGCCAGATCGTCTTGGGTGGGGCCGACGCCGTCGTGTTCGTCGCCGATTCCACCGTCGATCGAAAGGAGCAAAACCGCTGGAGCCTGCAGAACCTGCGGATGAACCTGCGCAAGGCACGCCTGGACCCCGACCGGACACCGCTGCTGTTTCAGTTCAACAAGCAGGACAAGGAGGACGCCGCCGAGCCGGCGCGCGTCGCCAAGTGGCTCAAGGTGGACGTCGAGCACGCCGTCCCCGCGGTGGCGACCGAGGGCCACGGGGTCCTCGAGACTTTCGTGGCCGCCAGCCAGAGAATGCTGGAACGGATCTACGACCAGACCAACGGACACTCGAAGCGTGACGTGGATCCGGCGCAGCTGTCGCAACAACTCGAGCGTGCCTTCGCCCCGTACATGGGCCGCACGATCGAGCCGGTCGTTTCCGAAGAAAACGCGGAACCCACGAGTAGCGATCAGATCGTCCTCGAAGGAGAGGACCTGCTGGCCGATGCGGTGCGGTCGCAGACGCGGCTCGGCGAGGAGCTCGGCGAGACGCGGACGCGGCTGAGGCGACAACATCAGGAGCTCGAAGCGCTGCGCCGCCTCAGCGAGTCCACGATCCAGCTCGGCGCCTGCTTCGAGACCGAGCGTGTCGTCGACGCGGCACTCGAAACGGCCGCCTCCATCCTCGACGCATCCGCAATCTCGCTGGTTCGCCGTCGCCCGCTCGAGGATCCCGTGGTCGAGCGGTGCTGGGGCCGGGTGCAGGAGCCGTTGATCGCCAGCGCGGAAGGCGCGGCGCTCGCCGAGCGCATGATCTCCGCGGGTGGGAGCTGTGTGATCGACGAGCTTCTCTCGGAGCTCACGACGCCGTCCGCTCTCGAGCCCATCAACGGATTGCGCGCCGCGGTTTGCGTCGCCACCGGCGAGAAATCGCAACATTACCTGCTGGCCTACGCGAAACAGCCGGACGGCTGCTTCAACGTCGAGGATGTGCGCTTCCTCAAGACGCTCGGCGCGCACCTCGAAGTCGGGCTGGACCAGATCCGGTTGCACCAGGAGGTTGCCGCGCATCGCGACGAGCTCGAAAAGACCGTCGAGCAGCGCACCATCGCGTTGCGGCGGGCGTACGACCAGCTCCGCGAGACCGAGCAGACGAAGGACCGGTTGCTGAACAATCTGTCCCACGAGATGCGTACGCCGCTGACCGCCATCCTCGGCGCGGCGACGTTCATGCACGACTACCGCAGCAACGCGGAGCAACGCAAGGAGCTGACGCAATCCATGATCGAGTCGGCCGAGTTGCTGCAGCACCACCTGGACCAGCTGCTGAGGCTCGCCGAACTCGACGAGGGCGCGGCGCTGAACCTCTCGGCGACCACCGGCAAGGAGTTGATCGACGCTGCGGTGAGCCTGTGCGAGACCGACCGGATCGAGGTTCGATTGCCCAACTCGGACGAGGCGCTACGGCTCGACCTCGATCGCGTCGCGCGGGCGCTGAGCAACCTGCTCGACAACGCCGTCAAGTTCTCCGCCGACGATGCGGCGGTCCGTCTCGAGCTCGAATTCGACGACAGCGGCGTGTCGATCAGCGTGTCCGATCGCGGATGCGGCGTCCCCGACGCGGACCGAGAACGCATCTTCGCCCCCTTCGAGCAGGGCGGGAGATCGCTGACCGACAAGCCCGCCGGGATGGGCATGGGGCTCTACGAGGCCGAGTCGATCGCCAGGCAGCACGGCGGAGGGGTCGAGTTCGAATCACGTAAGCGCGGGGGAAGCCGTTTCATCCTGCGGCTGCCCGAGGCGCGGGTCGACGCTGCAGAGCGCCAGCGCGAGGTGGCCCATGCGTGATCAGGTCGACCAGACACCGGGGTTGCTTCCCGATCTGGAGGAGCTCTGCCGGATCCACGACATCGGTCTCGACCTGATCGACCGCAGTCACGATCTTGACGATTTGCTGGATCGCGTCCTCGACGAATACCAGACGCGTCTCGGCGACATGCGCCCCGACACGCTGGACGGCGAACCGGACGACGAGACCGAGGCGAAAAAGCTGCGCGCGCTGGTGATGTTCGCGAGCCAGGCCGCGGCATTGAAGGAGAAGGCCGTCGCGGCGGAAGAGCGGCGCCGTGTCGAGAGGCTCGCCCTGGTGATGAGAACGTTGAGCGTCCTCAGCCACAAGATCAACAACCCGTTGACCACGCTCATCGGTCGCTCGCAGATGCTCCGTTCCTCGGCCGGCGATCCCGCAGTCGTCAAGGCTTCGGAGGCGATCGAGGAATCCTCGAAACGCATCGCGAGCTATATCAAGGAACTGTCCGCGGTCGTCCGGGAAGGACGCGAGGAATCCCTCGATCGATTGTTGGACACGGAGCGCCCGGAGGTCGAATGCAAGCGCGGGTGATCCATTACGGTGAGGTCGCCGTCCTCAGCTTCGAGGCCGGCGAGGTGCTCGACTCCTACGTGGCGAGCGACGTGAAGGCGCAGGCTTTTCGCCGGCTCGATCGGCGAGCCGATCTCGTCATCGACCTCGGCAACCTGGAATTCGTCGACTCCGCAGGGCTGGGCGTGCTGGTCGGGATCTATAAACGCATCCAACAGTGCGGTCAGCGCGTTGCCGTCGCTCGCGCGCAACCGTACGTTGCCCGCGTGATGCGGATCATCAAGCTCGATCGGGTGTTCGAGTCGTTCGAGGATGTTCCAGCGGCACTCGCCGCGTTCTCGCCGACCGGCGCGATCGATGCCGCCGGAACGCGAACGCGAGAATAAAGGCCAGGATCAGCGTCACACCGATGTACGTCCCGGCGGGTAGTGCCGGGGCCCCGCTCGCGTCGACGAAGTGCGGCGCCGCACCGAGCAGCAGCCAGTTGATCCAGGCGTGGATCCCGGCGGCGATGTAGATGTTGGCGGAGACGGCCACGAGCAGTGCGAACAGCGCGCCCAGGCTGGCGATGAAGACCGTCTGCCGGACGACGACCTCCCAGGATTGGGTCAGGTCCATGTGCTCCATCGCGAACAGCGTGGAAGTCAGGCCGACCGCGATCCAGCGCCTGGCTGCCGCGGTGCGCAGCCCCATCCGCGGGGAGAGGCGTTCGATCTCGCAGTAGAGCAGTCCGCGGTAGTAGACTTCCTCGCCCATGGCGACCAGGGCCTGGCCGATGATCACCCAGTAGAGCAACGATCCACCCGTCGGCCAGCGCAGCTTCAACGGGTAGCCCAGCGCTGCCGCGAGCGCCCCGAGGAACAGGTACGTGCCGCCGGCGACACAGAGCACCTGAAGCAGCGCCGTGGGGAACCGCAACGGGCGCATCCGGCGCCAGGTCTTGCGCCGCGTCGGGGTCGACAAACGGCCGAGCAAGAGGCACGTCGCCAGCAGCGCGGCGCCGGCGAACGCGGCGAAGTGCGCGTCGGCCAGGGACTCGGGTAGGCCGGGATTCGAGATCCATCCGAACAGCGGCTCGTAGAACCCCAGCGAGATCCACTTTTCGATCAGCAGCATCAGCAGGAGTGGTGTGAGGCTTCCCAGCCGCACGCCGCGTCCGGGGACCGCGCCCAGCGTGCGCTCGCGCGAGGCGACGAGCAGGAGGATGAAGATGGCGGCGAACAGCAGGTTACCCGCCAGCGGATGCAGGAACGGAGACTCCGGGATGTGCTCGTTGAACCGACGCAGCAGGCCCGCCGTGAAGACGAACAGGGCCATGATGACCCAGGCAAGCGAGACGGGAACCCTCACCGCGGCTCCCCCTCGATGGCGACGTGGATCTCACCCTCGTCGTCGAGCCACCCGCGCGCCATCCGCGGTGTGTTGAAGGCGATTCCGCGCCGCCCGTGACGGTCGGCGACGATGACGCCGCCTTTGCCCCCGACACGCTCGAGGCGCGCGAGCCCCTCGCGCGCCGCGTCCTCGGGCGCGGAACCCCGCTCGATGCAGTCGACGACCGTGTGCGTCAGCAGCACGCGCAGGATGCCCTCGCCCCAACCCGTCGCCGAGGCCGCACCGCTCGTGTCGTCGGCCCACGTACCGGCCCCGAGAACGGGGCTGTCGCCGACCCGGCCCGGGAACTTGTCCTGCGAACCGCCTGTCGAGGTGGCGGCGGCCAACCGTCCCCGTGCGTCCAGGGCGACGGCCCCCACCGTGCCCAACGGTCCCTGTGCTTCCTCACCGTGTCCCTCGGGCGAGAACTCCTCGCGGATCAACACGGTCTCCCCGGCGCGCACCCTGCGGTAGCGCTCCAGCTCGGCCCCGACGAGCAGATCCTCGGTGCGGCAGCGTTCGACCCCCTGCTCGTCGGCGAACCGTCCGGCGCCCTGGCCGACGAGCAGCACGTGAGGCGAGCGTTCCATGACCAGCCGCGCCAGGCTGACCGGATGACGCACCCGCTCGACCGCGGCCACCGCTCCGGCCTGCAGGTCCGAGCCGCGCATGATCGAGGCATCCATCTCGACCTCGCCCGCGCGGTTCAGCCGCGAGCCGCGACCGGCGTCGAAGTTGGGGTCCTCCTCGAGCGCGCGGACGACCGTCTCGACCACGTCGAGCGCATCCGCTCCTTCGTCGAGCCGAGAACGACCGATCTCGAGCGCGTGGCGCAACCCGCTCAGCGAAGATTCGACGAGCTCGTCAGGGATGTTCCAGGCACCGCCATGGACGAGTAATGCTTGCGGCAATCGATGTTCTCCGGAGCCCGGGCCAACAGTGGCTGTAGTATAAGCACGCGATGGAACGACGGGCCAAGATCGCCGCCACTCTCGGTCCGGCCTGCAATTCCCCGCAAACCCTTCATAAAATGGTACGGCACGGCCTCGACGTTGCCAGGCTGAATTTCTCTCACGGCGACCTTCCGACGCACACCGGGCTCGTGAGGGCGTTGCGGCAAGCGGCGAAGAAAGCACGTCGCCCGGTGGCCCTGCTCGCCGACCTCCAGGGCCCGCGTTTTCGCATCGGAGAGGTGCCGGGCGGGGCGCTGACCGTGACAGCCGGTGGGCGGGTCAAGCTGCATGCGGGACGTCGCCGCTGCACCCCCGGTGGGTTGCCCGTGACCTACGCGGCGCTGGCGCGCGATGTGCGCCGCGGCGACCGCGTGTTGATCGACGACGGCCGCATCGAACTGCGCGTGACGGGCAAGCGCGACACCGACGTGGTCTGCGAGGTCGTTCGCGGCGGGACGGTGCGCGACAACAAGGGCATCAACCTGCCCGACAGCTCGCTCTCCGTACCGGCGGTCACCGCGAAGGACAGTCGCGATCTGCGAACGGCCGTCGATCTCGGCGCGGACTGGCTCGCCGTCTCGTTCGTTCGTCGTGCTGCGGACGTGGCACGCGCTCGCCGTTTGCTCGTCAAGGCCGGGCGCGAGATCCCGGTGCTGGCGAAGATCGAGCGCGCCGAGGCGATCGACGCCCTGGACGAGATCCTCGACGAGGCCGACGGCCTGATCGTCGCTCGTGGTGATTTGGGTGTGGAGCTACCCGCGGCCCGTGTCCCGATGCTTCAGAAAGAGATCATCGAGAGCGCCAACGCGCGCGGCAAGCCCGTGATGACCGCGACGCAGATGCTCGACTCGATGCGTCACCAGGCACGACCGACACGCGCCGAGGCGTCCGACGTCGCCAACGCCGTGCTCGACGGCAGCGGCTGCCTGTTGCTCACCGCCGAGACCGCAGTGGGGGAGTATCCGGTCGAGGTGATCCGGACGATGGCCGGCATCATCGAGCAGGCCGAGGCGTCCGGCCGCACGCTGCGTCGCTCGCCCCCGGAGGGTGGCCTGTCGGTCACCGTCACCACGTGCCGTGCCGGCTGCTACGCCGCAGCGGACGTCCGGGCCGAGGCGCTCGCCGTCGTGACGCGCGGTGGCGCGACGGCGATCCAGACCGCGCGCTTCCGACCCGACACGCCGATCCTGGCGTTCACGCCGTCGGAGGAGGTCCGTCGGCGACTCGCGTTGATCTGGGGCGTGCGGCCTTACCGGCTCGCTGAACGCAGAAGCCTGCACGCATTGCTACGGGCTCTTGACCGAGCGCTGCTCGAGAACCGGCTGGCACGGCGCGGGGACGTCGTGGTTGTCTTGATGGGGGATCGCATCGGAGGGGCCGCGTTGTCGCGGACGAATCTGATGCGGGTCCATCGTGTTGGGGCTTCGTTGGGGTAGATCGACTTCGGTCGCGCTGAAAACGCAATCCGGTGCTCTCCCGCTGTTGGGCTTAATCCTCGCGGCTCCAAACTGTCCTGAGGACGTGGCTACTGCGGGGTACAGGACTCTTGGCGGAAGCGTGTGGGAGTCGAACCCACCCTGGACGGGGTTACCGCCCGACACGCGGTTTTGAAGACCGGGGGGGCCACCGGGCCCCATGCGCTTCCTCGGTAGGGATCGTCGGCATCCTAACGCAATGACCGTCGTTTGGCAGGGAGGCCGCCGTCCGGAGCGCTGTGCTAGCATGCGCGCGCTTCCCACCCGNNCTGGGAGAGCGCCTGAATGGCATTCAGGAGGTCAGGGGTTCGATCCCCCTCGGCTCCACCAAGAGTCAGACCAGCTACCAAGCCGGACGAGGAGAACCCCTCCGGGGAGCCTTGCCCCGAGCCGCCTCGGATAGAAGCCCTGGCTCATAACCCGGCGTCCTTCAACGCATCCAGCACCCGCTTCCGATCANNCCGTCGACGAAGCGCTGCGGATCGAAATTCGGGTTGGCCGCGCGTAGCTCGGCGAGGTGACGCTCGAGCACTTCGGGATCGCCGAGTCGCACGGCGCAGGCCACGCGATAGGCCAGCTCGTCCCTGCGCGGGAGGGCGATGTGGGCCAGCGCGCTCAGCGCCTCCTCGTACTGCCCGAGATGAAACAGCGGCCGCGCCACGTGCATCCAGTAGCGCAGGGGATGGTAGGGGTTCAGCTTCATTGCTTTGCGGACCCAGCCCTCGGCTTCCTCCGGCTTGCCGCCCAGCGCGAGGATCTCGCCCATCGCACAGACCGTGCGGTCGTCGTTGGGGTTGAGGAACAGGGCGCGCTCCTGATGCTTGAACGCGCGCTCGAAGTTCCCGCGCTGCAGGAACACCTGCGCCAGGATCCGGTGGCACTCGCTCTCGTTCTCGTCGAGCTCGAGGCCGCGCTCCGCGGCGGCCTGGCAATCGTCCAGGAGCTTGTTCAGGTCGTCGAGCTTGAACCCCATCGCCTGACCCAGCGCACAGGCGAGCCAGGCGTGGGCCACCGCGTAGCTCGGGTCGCGCTCGATGGAACGTTCGAACATGTCGATGCAGGTCTTGCAGTCCTCGGCCGTGTAGCGATGGTGGTGGTCCTTGCCGCGCAGCAGGAAGTCGTACGCATCCAGCCGCTCCGCGGGAGCGCGGCGAGCTTGCGCGAGTCGCGCCGCCTCGACACGGCCGGCCAGCGTCGAGGTGATGGTCGACGTGATCTCGTCCTGGATGACGAACACGTCCTCCATCTCGCGGTCGAAACGCTCGCCCCAGACCTGCACGCCGGCACGCGCGTCGAGAAGCTGGACGCCGATCCGGACCCGTTTACCCGCTCGCTGAACGCTTCCGCGAACCAGGAACTGGGCGCCCAGCTTGTCCGCAATCTCCCGCTCGGGGGTGTCCTTGCCGCCGCACGCGAACGACGATCCGCGGGCGATGACTCGAAGCGAGTTGAAGCGGGAGAGCGCGGTGATGATGTCCTCGGCGATCCCG
The DNA here is from genome assembly GCA_011773795.1 of Acidobacteriota bacterium. Classification (GTDB taxonomy): domain Bacteria; phylum Acidobacteriota; class Polarisedimenticolia; order Polarisedimenticolales; family Polarisedimenticolaceae; genus WVWW01. The sequence goes on along the minus strand of WVWW01000147.1, from coordinate 1,440 downwards.
TCGACGAAGTAGGCGTCCTCTTCGCCGCACATGTTGTCGAACGGGAGGACGGCCACGGTCGGCGGGTCGGACTCGAGAACCGGCGCTTCGCGTACGGCCGGTGGCTCCATGCCCGGCGAGCACTCGGGGTCCGCGTCACAGATCCGAGCGCGCAAGTTCTTCGTTTCCGCGCCGGGTTCGGTACCGAGCTCACGCTTCAACGCGTCCGCACATGCCTGGTACTGCCGCAACGCATCGGAGCGCCTCCCGACGCGCGCGAGCAATTCCATCAGGTCGCGGTGGGCCGGCTCGCAGGCCGGATCCATGACGAGGCGGTGGTCGAGCGCCTCGATCGCTTCATCGAGACGGTCGTGCTCGACGAGCTTGGTCGCCAGCCGATCGCAGGTCTTGCAGGCGATCTGCCGCAGTCGGGCCCGGGCCACCGGAAGCCACTCGTCGTAGACCGGTTCGCGCGGGATCACTCCCTCCAGGAGCTCCCCGCGGTAGAGCTCGAGGCCGCGACGCAGCTCGTCGGGGTCGTCGCTCCCGGACAGCCGTTCGAAATCCACCACGTCCAGCGAGCAGCGCTCCAGATCGATCTGCAGCGCGTCGCCTCGGGACTTCACGACCTCGCCGCAGCGGCCGCGGATCTTGGAGAGGGCCTGGCGCAGGTTGTGGCGCGCCCGCTCGTCGCCGGTCTCGCTCCACAGCAGGCCGGCCAGCCGGTCCCGCGTGTGAGGGCGGGAGTGCTCGACACCCAGATAAGCCAGCAATGCCTGCGGTTTCTTGGCGCTCAGGTCGACCGGTGCGCCGTCGAGCCCGACGGCTTCGAAGCGGCCGAGCACGTTGAATCGGATCATCGGAGCCACGGCCGCGAATTATAGACGACGAATAGACGCTTCAAAAACGCCCGAACGACGGGCCAAGTGACGGCCCGGACGGACGATGCCTCTGTCGCGAGCGGGAAACGCCCAACGGCGACGCAGCGAGAAAAGGAGGCACCCCATGCAAGCCACTCAGACACAAACCAGCCAGGACGCCAGCGGATACGCCGTCTTCGCCGCCGGGGACAGCGGCGCCATGCACGTGACGGCCCACGAGATGCTGGACAGCGGCAAGTTCGAGGACGGTCATCGTCAACTCGGCGCGTGGCTCCACGGCCGCACGGGAGAGGGCAGCGACTGGGTCCACCTGCAGTGGCACATGGCGGTCTTCGAGCTTGCTCTGGGCTACTGGGACGAGGCGCACGAACGTTTCCTCGAGCACATCCTCCCGGCCGCGATCCACACGGACGAGGCCCTCACCGATGCTCCGGCGATGCTCTGGCGGCTGTCCCTGGCGGCCCCGCGACCCGTCAAGCTGCCCTGGGAGCCCGTGAGCGAGACCGCGCTGCGGAATATCGACGACGTTTCCGATCCGTACATCGAGGTTCACGGGCTGCTCGCCCTCGCCGGCGCCCGT
>WVWW01000051.1:9814-9941 GCA_011773795.1 Acidobacteriota bacterium | reverse complement strand
AAGAAGATCGTGAACACGACCATCGTCATGAACGGCTGGAGGATCGCCCAGGCCGCGCCGAGGACGGTCTGCTTGTAGCGCACCTTGATGTCGCGCCAGACGAGGAAATAGAGCAGCTCGCGGTACT
>WVWW01000051.1:0-9676 GCA_011773795.1 Acidobacteriota bacterium | reverse complement strand
GGCGAATTCGGGCCGCCACAAAAAAGTGGCTAGTGGTCGTCGGGATCGAACCCCCAGCTCCCTTCCCGGGTCGGCCGTTCCAGGGCCCGTCGCAACGCCCGCAGGTACTTGGCCCGCGACCAGGCCAGGGCTCCGAAGCGCTCGAGATGTTCCGTGTACACCTGGCAGTCGATCAGCGTGATGCCCCAGGACTCGAGCTGCGGAACGAACCGCGCGAAGGCGACCTTGGAGGCGTCGGGCTCCAACGAGAACATCGACTCGCCGAAGAAGGCAGCGCCCAGCGAGACGCCGTACAGCCCGCCGACCAGCTCCTCGTCGTGCCACGCCTCGACGGAGTGGGCCAGCCCTTCCCGGTGCAGCCTCGTGTAGGCGGCCCGCATGTCGTGTGTGATCCACGAGCCGTCCTGCCCCGGCCGCTCGACCCGTTGGCACTGTTCGACGACGCGCTCGAAGGCGCCGTCCAGCGTGAGCCGGTAGGGGCGCGAACGCATCGACCGCGCGATGCGCCGCGGCACGTGGAACGAATCCGGCGTGATCACGTAGCGCGGATCCGTCGAGTACCAGAAGATCATGCCGTCCTGCTCGAACCACGGGAACAGCCCGCTGGAGTAGGCCAGCACGAGCCGCTCGGTGGAGAGATCGCCGCCGACGGCGACGAGCCCGTCCTCGGCGCCCTCGACGGGCGGGAACACGAGGTCGTCGCCGAGGACGTAGACCGGCATCAGTCCACGTCGGCGGGTGCCGGTGGGTGATCCTGGGGCGGCGTCTGCGCATCGACCCTGAAGTCCAGCCGCTCCTCGGCGAGTCCGATGGTCACGGTCCCGCCGGTCTCGAGCTCGCCGAACAGGATCTCGTCGGTCAGCCGGTCGCGCACCTCGGCCTGGATCAGCCGCGCCAGCGGCCGCGCGCCGTAGGTCTCGTCGTAACCGCGTTCGGCCAGCCAGCGCCGTGCGGCGGGTTCCAGGACGAACGCCACGCGGCGCTCGCGCAGCTGCGCTTCGAGCTCGAGGATGAACTTGTCGACGATCGTCTCCATGACGTCGGGCGTCAGCGGATCGAACGGCACGATCGCGTCGAGGCGATTGCGGAACTCGGGGCTGAAGACCTTCTCGATCGCGATCATCGCGCGCGAGCGCGCGTCCTTGGCCCCCTTGCCGCCGAACCCGATGNNGGACGTCATGATCAGCACCACGTGCCGGAAGTCGGCCCGACGCCCCGTGTTGTCGGTCAGCGTGGCGTGATCCATCACCTGCAGCAGGATGTTGAACAGGTCGGGGTGCGCCTTCTCGATCTCGTCGAGCAGCACGACGCTGTAGGGGTGCGAACGAACCGCGTCGACGAGCAGACCGCCCTGCTCGAAGCCCACGTAGCCGGGCGGCGCGCCGATCAGCCGGGCCACCGCGTGCTTCTCCAGGTACTCGCTCATGTCGAAGCGGAGGAACTCGTTGCCCAGGTGCCGCGCGAGCTGCTTCGCCAGCTCCGTCTTGCCCACGCCCGTCGGTCCGGTGAACAGGAAGCAACCCGCCGGGTGTTCGGGGTGGCCGAGACCCGCGCGGGCGCGGCGGATCGCCTTGGACACCAGATCGACCGCCTCGTCTTGGCCGAAGACGACGCGCTTGAGCGACTCCGCCAGCGTGCGCAGCCGCTCCTTGTCCGAGACCGTCGCCTGCTTCTCGGGGATCCGCGCCATGCGCGCGATGACCCGCTCGACGTCGGTGTCCTCGACCGTCCGCGGGTCGCTGCCCTGGTCGCGCAGCCGCACCATCGCACCGGCCTCGTCGATCACGTCGATCGCGGAGTCCGGCAGCTTGTAGTCACGCAGGTGACGCTGCGCCAGGCGCACCGCGGTGAGCAGCGCGCCCTCGGTGTAGACCGCGTCGTGGTGCTTCTCGTAACGCTGTCTTAGGCCGTCGAGGATCTTGACCGTCTCCTCGACACTCGGCTCGTCGACGACGATCTTCTGCAGCCGGCGGTGCAGCGCGCGGTCCTTCTCGAGCTGCTTGAACTCGTCGAACGTCGTCGAGCCGATCAACCGGATGCGTCCGCCGGCCAGCACGGGTTTGATCATGTTGGCCAGGTCCATCGTGCCGCCGCTGGTCGCACCCGCGCCGACCATCGTGTGCAGCTCGTCGATGAACAGGATCGGTCTGGGCTTCTTCTCGAGCGCGTCGATCAGCGCCTTGAAGCGCTCCTCGAAGTCGCCGCGGTAGCGCGTTCCCGCCAGCAGGGCGCCGGAATCGAGCGTGTAGATCTCGGCGCCTTTCAGGAGCTCCGGGAGGTCCGAGCCGATCAACCGTTGCGCGAGCCCCTCGGCCAGGGCGGTCTTGCCGACGCCGGCGTCGCCGACGAAGACGGGGTTGTTCTTGCGCCGCCGACAGAGCACTTCCAGCGTGCGCCGCATCTCGGTCTCGCGACCGATCAACGGGTCCAGCTCGCCCTGCTTGGCCCGGTCGGTGAGGCAGATCGAGTAGGCCGCCAGCGGGTCGGCGGCCGCGAACCCGGCGGCGTCGGCGCCGCCGTCCGCGGGCAGCTCCGCTTCACCTCCGGCACGCGGAACTTTCGAAATGCCGTGCGAGATGAAGTTCAGGACGTCCAGCCGGCTGACCCCCTGTTCGGCGAGCAGCTTTGCGGCGCGGCTCTTCGTCTCCTGGAGCAATGCGGCCAGGGCGTCGCCCACCTCGGCTTCCCCGCGGCCCGAGCTCTGCACGTGCAACGCGGTCGTCTGCAAGACGCGCTGGAACGCCATCGTCTGGGTCGGCTCGACCTCGTTGTTGTCGGGAAGCGTCTCGACCTCCTCCGCGAGGTGTCTCTTGAGCCGCTCGATCAGGGCGGCGACGTCGGCCCCGCAGGCGCGCAGGATCTCCTCGCCCTGGGCGTCGTGAGCGATCGCGAACAGCAGGTGTTCGAGCGTCAGGAACGCGTGCCGCCGGCTATCGGCTTCCCGATAGGCCACGTGCAGGATCATTTCCAGGTTCGCGCTGAACATCGTTTCCCTACTCTTCCTCGAGGCTCGCCTTCAAAGGGTAACCCGCCTCACGCGCCAGCTCGCCGACCTCGGCGACCTTCGTTTCCGCCACCTCATGCGTATAGATACCCGCGACGCCGACGCCTGTTCGATGGACCAGCATCATGATGCGATACGCCTCGGCCGGGCTCTTGGCGAAGATCGACTCGAGGATGTCGACGACGAAGTCCATCGAGGTGTAGTCGTCGTTGTGCAGGAGCACCTTGTAGAGCTCCGGGCGCTTCGTCTGGTCGCGGGTCTTCTCGAGGACCCCGCCCTCGCGCTTGGTTCCGCGGTCGGCCATCGAACTTAATATAGGTCAGGCGCGTGATCGAGGAAAAACCGGCGCATCGGGCGGCCGGGTCGGTCCCCGGCCGCCCGGTCGATCAGGGTCGGCGCGTGTAGGTCTCCGTGACGGCGACCCACCAGCTCTCGCCGCCGTCGATCGACGCCTCGCGCTCGATCTTGAAGCTGTCCGGCGTGATCTCGGACACGTTGAACCGTCCATGGACGGTCAGGTCCGCGACCTGGTAGGACGTTTCGGTCGCGACGTTGCTGAGCGTCAACGTGCCGGCGTCGTCGAATGTCCCCTGCTGGATGTCCATGTAGCCCCTGCTTGACCTAAACTCGGTCAGCCGGTAGGCCTTGCGGAACGTGTCGAACGAGAGCGACCACATGATCTCCTGGCCCTCCTCGGTCGAATAGTGCGATTCGATCACCTTCCCGTCCATCGCGGACCCGATCTCGAGCTCGAGCTCGCTTTCACGAAGAGGAGCGTCCGGCTGGCTGCGTTGCGCGACGGCGACCTTCCAGCGACCGACCATATGGAGCAGGTCGGCCATACCCTCCGGCGCCGGCATGTTGAAGTACGCCGGATCGACCTCCACGTTGACCTCGATCTTGGCGACGTTCATCACACGGTCGCGCGTGTACCACTGCGTCTCGACGAGGTGCGGGCTNNAGGTACGGGATCTTGACGCCCTCGATCTCTCGGAAGTCGTCGTAGAACGTGCGCTGCGGGAGCGGGCGGCCGAAGTCGGACCCCGGTGCGGTGCGTGCGTACTCCAGGTAAGTCTGCGGATCCAGGTACCAGGTCTCTTCCTGGCCGTCGGGTCGAGTCAACTTGATCCCCAGCGCCGGCATGCCCTCGTATTCGGTTTCTCCGAGATACTCCGCCTGCATTCCCAGCTCCGCGTAGTTCCACAGCGGGTTGATGAAATGCGCGTCGCCCTTGGCGACCTCGGCATCGACCCCGGTCATGCGCTGGGCGCCTTCCTTGAACCAGTGATTGTCCCACCAGGTGACCGCCCCGTCGTAGCCGGTGATCACGACGCGACCGTTCATCTTGGTATCCAGCACGTAGCTGTTTTCCCGCGCCCGGGTCAACGTGAAAGGCTCCACCTTGCTGAAGGCGGTGTAGTCGCCCATGATGCGCAGGGTCGAGATCTTGTCCCAGTTCTCGCGGCCGCCGCGGGCCTCGACGTGCTTCTCGATGACCTCCTCGAGGGTCGCCGCGCCGAGCGGTGCGACGACCGTCAGGCTCAGCAGTAGCGTTGTGATTGAACGACGGGTCAAACGCATCGCTTCCTCCTTAGCGTAAGTCGTAGACGACGATCTCGTCGTGGTTTCTCAGGTACAACCGGCCGTCGGCGAGCGAGGGAGCGGTCCAGCACAGGCCCTCCAGCGCCTGGACGCTGCCCTTCTCCTCATAGCCTTCCGCGTTGACCTCGAGCATCAAGAGCTTGCCGCGGTCGGAAAGGACGAACAGGTGGCCGTCGGCGAAGATCAGCGAGCCCTTGCCCAGCCCGCGCTTGCCCCAGGCCATCTTGCCGTCCTCGACCGAGATCGCCTTCAGCGTCGCGTTGTCGAAGCCGTAGATGATCCCGTCGTGGACCACCGAGGAGCTGAAGTGGTTGCGCATGAACGGCTGCTCCCAGATCAGCTCGATCTCGCCTTTGCCGTCGGCCTCCGAGACGCGAAACAGGCGCGCGCCGATACCCTCGGCGCCGGAGACGTAGAGTTTGTCCGGTGGGATGCGGATCGGCATGGCGTGGGTCTCGCCCTGCGGCCACTCGTGAGCCCAGACCTCGCCGCCCTCCTCGTCGACGCAGACGAGCTGGTTGCCGGCGACGTAGACGAACCGCTTGGTCTCGCCGATCTGCACCGGGAGGGCCGAGTTGTAGCCGGCCGGGCCGTCGCCGCGCGACCACAGGATCTCGCCGGTGTCCTTGTCGAGCCCGAGGTAGTTCTTCCCGTCGGGCCCGCCGGCCTGGACGATGACCTGGTCGCCGTCCACGACCACCGACGTGGAATAGCCGAAACGCGGCGTCTCGACACCGAACGTCTCCCTGAAATCCATCGACCAGACGACCGCGCCGTCCGCGGCCTTCAACGCGGCGAGCGTGCCCGTCGAATCCAGCACGTAGACGCGATCGCCGTTGACGGTCGGTGTCGCGCGCGGGCCGTCGCCGAACTCGTTGTCGTACCGATCACCCAGCGGCGTGCGCCAGACCTCGGATCCGTCCTCGGTCGACAGCGCGACGGCCACCTCCTTGTCCGTGCCATCGATCTCGATCACGTACATCGTGTAGAGCCGGTCGCCGACCACGGAGAGCGCGGAGTAGCCGGGGCCGATCGACTTGCGCCAGACCTCCTTGGGGCCGTTCTCACCCCATTCCTCGGCCAGCCCCGTCTCGGGCGAAACGCCGTCGCGCTTGACGCCGCGGAACTGCGGCCAGTCGGCGGCGACGGTCAGCGGTGTCGACAGCAACAGCACGAACACCGCTCCGGCAACAATCATCCTGTTCTTCAATGTTCCGTCCTCCGCGGAGCCCCTTCCGCCACGGGAGATCATACGACAAGTCCGCTGGCGAGCGGATCGGTCCTGAAGGAAGTACCGCGGCGGCGCCGAAAGGCTCTTCAACGTCTAATCGGCCGCGCCCGCCGGGCCCTTCTGCCGCTCGATGAACCGCGTGATGTTCCGCTCGAGTACACCGAGCGGGACCGAACCCGAGAGCAACACGGCATCGTGGAATTCCCGCACGTCGAAGCGCGCGCCGAGCGCCTCCTCCGCACGCCGCCGCAGCTCCCTGATCTTGAGCTCGCCGATCTTGTAGGCCAGCGCCTGCGCCGGCCAGGAGATATAGCGATCCGTCTCGGTGTTGATCTCGTGAAGCGAGAGCGCCGTGTTGGCCGCCAGGTAGTCGACGACCTGTTGGCGTGACCAGCCGAACGCGTGGATGCCGGTATCGACGACGAGACGGCACGCCCGCCACATCTCGTAGGTCAGGCGGCCGAAATTGCTGTAGGGGTCGGTGTAGAAGCCGGCCTCGAGCCCGAGCCATTCGGAGTACAGGCCCCAGCCTTCACCGAAAGCCGAGATGTAGGAGTAGCGCCTGAAGTCGGGCACGTTCTCGAGCTCCGCGTTGAGCGCGCCCTGCAGGTGATGTCCGGGCACCGCTTCGTGGAGCGACAGCGCCTCCAGGTTGTACAGCGGACGGGTCTCGAGGGCGTAGGTGTTGACCCAGTAGCGTCCCGGCTGTGTCCCGCCTGCGCGTCCGGGCACGTAGCGCCCGCCGGTGTACTTCGGCGCGATCGAGTCGGGGACCGGCTCGACCGTGTAGGGCAGCCGCGGCAAGGTCTTGAACAGCGCCGGGAGCTTGCCGTCCATCTTCTTCGAGATGTACGAGGCCTCGCGGAGCAATTCCTCCGCGGTCTTCGGATAGAACCGCGGGTCGGTCCGCAGGAACGTCAGGAACTCCTCGAACGTCCCCTCGAACTCGAGCTGCTCGATCACCGCCCGCATCTCGCCGCGAATCCGCGCGACCTCGTCGAGACCGATCCGGTGGATCTCCTTCGCCGTGAGGTCGAGCGTCGTGAAGTGCTTGATCCGCTGCGCGTAGTAGGCCTCGCCGTCGGGCAGCGAGGTCGCGCCCAGCTCGTCACGCGCTCCGGGGATGTACTCGTCGGTCAGGAACGTGGCCAGCTTGCGGTAGGACGGAACGATCGCGGCGGCGATCGTTGCGCGGGCCGAGCGCACGAGCCGCTCGCGGTGCTCCTCGGGCACACCGATCGGGAAGCGCTTGAACGGGGCAAAGAACGCGCTCTCTTCCGGCTCGTCGACGATGTGCGCGGCCGCGCTGCCCTCGATTCCCTTCAGGATCACCTTCGGTTGGGTCATGCCGCGCTCGAGCCCCATCCGCATGTTCGAGATCTGCTCGTCGACGACCCGCGGCCAGTGGTTCAACCGTGCCAGGTAGTCCTCGTGGTCTTTCGTGGTCTCGAGCGGCGTGTTGAAGGGCATGCGCGCGAACCCGGCCCAGAAACTGGAGTCGGCATTGAACGGGATCTGGTAGGTTCCGAAACGGTAGCCGGCGACGCGATCCTCGAGCTGGGCACGGAAGATCGCCGCGTTGATCCGGTCCTCCTCGGACAGCTCGTCCAGCGGGATCCCGTCGAGCTCCGACAGGAAGCCGCGAGCTTTCGTGTCCCGACGGGCGAGCGCCTCGGGGCTCGACGAGCCCAGTCGACCGTTGGCGTCGTTCACGCCGACCGCGGTTGCGAGCTGCGGCGACTCCTCGAGCCGCGCCTTCCACTCGCGGTCAAACAGATCGTGAAGCTTGCTCGCGGAGTCGTCCGCGGAGAACGGCGTCGCCGCCCCGACGGCCAGCAAGACCGTCAATGCGGCGCCGTGGCGAAAACGGCTCTTCATCGCAACCCCCTCAGCTGTCTTGCGTGGATTCCAGCTCGATCGTGTCGGGCAGGTTGGGCACCATGCAGAGAAACTCGAACGGCGCCTCCAATACGCGGTAGTCGTGGAGCGTCCCCGCGGGGATGAAGACGACGTCCTCGGGACCCACCTCGAAGGTCTCGTCTCCGATGCTGATGCGCGCGCGGCCGCGCAGCACGAACTGCTCGTGCTCGACCGTGTTGGTGTGGCGCGGCATCCCACCGCCCGGCCCCATGACGAACCGGCGCATCGCGAAGTGCGGCATCCCGTCGTCGGGTCCCAGCAGGACCTGTGTCCGCGTCGCCTCGCCGGCACGGACCTCGGTGAACTCGGCGTCCGCGGCGGGTCGGACGAAACCCTTGGGTGATGCAGCCATCGATCCCCCTTCCACGTCAAACGTTCGACAAGAATCGGTGACTCGATTATAAAGTCCTCGAAGGAGATCACGATGCGATTGTTGGTGTTGTCCCTCACGATCCTGTTGGCCCTCGCATGCGCTGGTGAGCCCGAACCGGCCGGCGAAACCACCCCGGGCAGCGCGACCGAAACCACCCCGTCGAGCGGATCGACGGAGAGCGAGCCCACGGAACCCACCGATCTGCTCGGCGGCGCCAAGCTGGCCAAGGTCCGTTCGGCGGAGTGGGAACGCGTCGAGGGCTTCACGCGGCAGTTCTACGCCGGCGAGCTGGACCCGCTGTATGCGAGCTTCTCCGAGGGGTACAAGCAGGAGTTTTCGATGCAGGACCTCGTCGGCCTGCGGGACAAGATGCTGGCGGAATTCGGCGAGGAGGTGGAGGTCGTCGCCACACGCAAGGAAGAGAGAGAAGGCTACCGTGCGTTCTTCCGCGCGGCGCGCTTCAGTGCGGACGAGCGGTTGATCGAGGTCGCCTTCCTGATCGGCCCCGACGACTCGATTGCCGGACTGTTCGTGACCCCGGACCGGACCGCGGAGTCGCCCGCCCGGTAGGACGGCATAATGCCGGGATGCGATCGGGTTTCATCCTGCAGCCGACGTATCGGATCGAGTCCGATCGTCCCGTCGTGCACCTGTACGGCAAGCTGGAGACCGGTGAGTCTTTCCTGATCCGCGACGATCGCGAGCGACCTCATTTCTGGATCCGGGCGGCCGATGCAAGACAGGCGGCGGGGCTCGGCGCGCGTCTCGCCGAACGGCGAGACGGTCGACGAACGCTCGACGGGCAGGAGGTGGTTCGCGTCATCGTCGACACGCCTCCGCAAGCCCCCGCGATCCGCGATCGGTTGTCGAGCTGGGGGGTCGAGTGCTTCGAGGCGGACGTCCGGTTCGCCTATCGCTACCTGATCGACCGCGGCATCCGTGGCGCGGTGGCGATCGACGGACCGGAGCATCCCGGCAACGGCGTCGACGTGGTTTACGAGAACCCCGATGTCGGTCCTGGGGACTGGGTCCCCGAGCTGTCGGTGTTGTCGCTGGACATCGAGACCGATGCGCGCGGCGGGACACTCTATTCGATCGGCCTGTCGGGCTGCGGGGCCAACGAGGTGCTGCTCTACCGGCCGCAGGGCAACGCGCCGCCGAACGCGATCGGGTTCCGCAGCGAGCGCGCGTTGCTGAACGCCTTCGTGCGAAGGGTCCGCGAGCTGGATCCCGACATCCTGACCGGCTGGAACGTGATCGGCTTCGATCTGGCGGTGCTCTCGCGCATGGCCGGCGGGTGCGGGGTCCGCCTGACCCTGGGTCGCGGGAGCGAGCCGTTGCGTGTCCGGCAGACGGGCGCGCAGCGAGGGCCGGCGCAGGCCCTGCTGCCGGGCCGTGTCGTGCTCGACGGGATCGATCTGCTTCGCGGGGCGTTCGTCAAGATGGAGAGCTACTCGCTGAATGCGGTCGCGCACACCGTGCTCGGACGCGGCAAGACGATCGGCGGGAGCGACCGTGCCGAGGAGATTTCGCGGCGTTGGAGGGA
>WVWW01000149.1:42436-42692 GCA_011773795.1 Acidobacteriota bacterium | reverse complement strand
TCGAGCCGATCCGCTACGGGGCTGGCGCGCGCGACTGGTGGATGCCGCACCAGTCCCTCACGCCGTCGGGCGATCCCCTGGAGTACGAAACGACTTCCGCGGGCGAGACGCGCACGGTGTGGATCCGCACGAAGCAGCTTTCGAGCGGCCGGGTGTTCCTACCGGGGGACTCGCGCCAGGTGACGCTGCAGCGCTCGCTGGTGAGGCGAACCTCAGGTGACGGAACAGCGCTTCCGGATCGGGTGATCTACCGCTG
>WVWW01000149.1:41664-42394 GCA_011773795.1 Acidobacteriota bacterium | reverse complement strand
GGTGTGGGGCAAGGCCGGTTTTGACGGCGCGTCGATCGTGGATTTCGAGGGCGCCGGCATCGTCGACGAAGTCATGCGTGGTGGTGTGGGCCTCAAGATTTACTTCGACGAGATCGATGGGGCCGTCGGTGAGAGGTTGAACCTCGGCTTCGACCGCATGGGCACGTGCACGATCGGGCTCAACTCGTGTGTCCAGAACGCGGAGTGTACGGCAGGCGGCGACGACCGATGTACGGTTCCTATCGCGGACGTGGCGGCCGGGGTGCCGACGACGATGGCCGATCTCCTCAACCAGGCAGCGTGGGACTTTTCGTCCAACCAGCTCGCCAACGCGCGTTACGAGATCGGGTCCACCAAGGTGGCGATCGGTCCGACCGAGACGTGCAGCAACACGCAGTGTGGTTTCGCGACGACGACGGAGATGGGTCGGGAGGACAAGAACTTCACTAATCCCGGCGACGCGTTCATCACGCTGAGCGCGACCGAGGGCGAGGACCGGGGGACCGACTACACGATCTGGTTGCGGGCCGGAATCCGCAACGAGGGGAGGTCCGGCGGGGGGCTTGGCGAGAGCGAGAGTCGCTTCTGCTACACGGGCGACGACCCCGGTGGGATCGCCCGCCCAGAGGTCCCGCTGTGGCGTTTCTCCAACATCGAGACGACGGGGCCTAGAACCGGTGACTACTACATGACGCTTGGGGACTCGTGGGGGAACACACCGGCGTTCAAC
>WVWW01000149.1:30465-41603 GCA_011773795.1 Acidobacteriota bacterium | reverse complement strand
GTGCGGCCTGTTCTGCAACCTCTGGATCCAGGGGTGCCAGGGCCTGAACGGTAACGGCCAGCAGTCCAGCGTGGTCATCGACGAGGGACCCGTGACGCTACCCTCGGGCCACACGTTCGACGCGCTGGTCGTGCGCCAGATCGTCGATTTTTGCACCTACTTGTTCGCCGATTGCAGTGGGGACGGCGTGGCCCAGGTCCACCAGGTGATCCACATGTGGGTCGTGCCCAACCTGGGGACGGTCGCGCGTCTGATGTCCGAGCAGGAAGAAACCAGCGAGACGACATTTACCGACCTGCAGGAGATCGACGCGAAGTACGGGGTGTTCCCGCCGCGCTCGATCACGCAGGACGGTGCGACCGACACGACGATCAGCATCTCCTGGGATCCCGGCACGGTGACCCACCACATCGACGGCCACAAGGTTTACTGGGACACCGACTCGGGAAACGCATCGCCCTACGCGTTCAACTCCGTCGACAACGCGGGCCAGGTCAACATCGTGGGCACGACCGCGACGATCAGCGGCCTGACCGCGGGGACCGACTACTTCATCACGGTGACCACGCTCTCCGACTACGCCAACCCCAGCTCCGGCGTGACCAACACGTACGAGAGCTTGCTGCCACCGAAGTCGACCGGCGGCTCGGGGCCGCTGCCGCCGGAGCTCGGCGCGACCACGACCGGCGGTCTCTGTACGCCGGCGCTCGAAGTGTCGCCGTGCCAGCCGGCCGGTTTTCCCTGTGTGACCGCGGACAAGATCGGCTCGAGTGTCGAGTTCTGCTGGGTCGGATCGGGAGACGCGTGCGAAGCGACCTATAGCATCGTCGGTGCGGCGACCCCGGAAGCGGCGGGGAACTTCTCCACCGTCGTCGCCGACACCGCTGGCTCGACGTGTCAGACGTTCGACCCCAGCGAGACGTATTTCATCATTCTCGGGGAGGGTACCGGCGGGAACGGTCCATGGGGGCACTACGGCATGTAGACGCCTGTTCGCTCGAAACGCAACAGGGGCTTGTTTCGCCGCCGATTCGCGGTGCGCGGGACAAGCCCTTTTCGTTGAGGGATAATGAACCGGTTACTCCGTTTCTGTTAAGGTGGCGCGCGTGAAACGGCTATTCAGATACGCCTTCTGGGTCGCCGGCCTCGGCCTCGTTCTTCTGGCGACGTCACCCCCCCTGGCCCAGAACGCCGGGTCGAGTCTGCGCGGCAAGGTGCGGACCGCGGAGGGACACGCAGCGGTCGGTGCGATCGTGCAGGTGCGCAACGAGAGCACGGGCGCGGTGCGCGTCACGACGACCGATGAGGAGGGGCGCTATCAACTCCCCGCGCTGCCGGTCGGGACGTGGACCGTCGTGGCACGGACGGCGGAGGGTGGCGTCAGCGAGTCGGTCCTCATCGAGCTGCGCCTGCAGGAGTTTCCCGTTCAAGATCTCACCGTCGGCGGTGGTGTGACCGAGCGAGTCACCGTCAATGCGGCGGCCGGCCTCATCGACAAGAAAGAAACCGCGGGCAAGCTCCGCGTGAGCTCGGAGAAGGTCGAGGTGCTGCCCATCTCGGGCCGCGTCTTCACCGATCTCGCGATGCTCGACTCCTCGGTGCGTCCGGCGGCGGAGGGCGCCTACTACGGAGAGGTCGGATCGGTCTTCATCGTCAACGGTGCGACCGGGCGCTCCAACACGTTCCTGGTCGACGGGCTGGACAACAACGACCTCACCAGCGGCACCTCGCTCGACAGCTTCTTCTCCCAGCAGGTGATCGAAGAGTTCGTCCTGCTGACGCATCGGTACTCGCCCGAGTTCGGCCGCGCAACGGGCGGGGTCCTGAACATCGTGACCAAACGCGGGAGCAACAAGCGCGGTGCCGAGGGGTTCGTCGAAGGGGCGCTTCCGAGCTGGGGCGAGGCGGGCGACTTCGTCGAGCGGTTGCCGACATCCGGCACGCCGCAAAGTCGCTCCCGGCAATTCTCCGCAGGGTTCAACGTCAGCGGGCCGATCAAGAAGGACAAGTCGTTCTACTTCGTCGCTTACGAGCGCATCGACAGCGACAACCTCATCGGGTACACGGGGATCGACCGCAACGGGACCCCGGGTGGCCGGTTCTCGGCATCGCAGACCGGGGACAATCTCTTCGCCCGGACCGATTTCAACCTCAGCCCCAACAACCGGCTGATGCTGCGCGCGTCGTATGACGAACACCGGAACGAAGGTGTCAACGTCGGCGGGTTGTTCACGCCCGAAGCGGGTTTCCTGGTCAAGGAGAAGGACATCGGTTTCGCCGGCTCCTTGACGACCATCGCGTCTTCATCGGCGGTACTCGAGACACGGTTCGCCTACAACGAGTCCACGTTCGATCAGCAAGCCAATTCGAATCGCAGCGGGGTGACCCGGCCGGGCGGGATGTTCGGCGGCAACCCGCTCAACTCGCAGCTCCGTGAGGAAACCAAGTTCCAGGTCGTCGAGAACCTGACCTGGTCGCGCGGCGACCACACGCTGAAAGTCGGTCTCGACGTGACCAAGTCGCGGACCGACCTCGACGCGACGTTCAACCCCAGCGGTGGGTTCCTGTACGAGACGGACGAACCCTTCGAGCCGGGAGATTGCGGCGATATCGACGTCATCGACGTGGCGATCGCCCGCACGAGCACGTTCTACCCGATGGTGCGTTGCGACGGGATCCCCGGCGTCGACGACGACGGCGACGGAGACATCGACGAGCCGGCGATCATCACGACCTACCCGGTCGTCTTCTCGTTCGTCTCGGGACAACCCTCGAATCGTTTCGACGACACCAAGTACGGCTTCTTCGTCCAGGACAACTGGCGGGTGAGCCCGTCGCTGTTCCTGGAGTACGGGTTCCGCTACGACTACAGCACCTACAAGCTGCCGGCGTCGGCGCGCGTTCTCTCGACGGTGCCCAACGGCGGCGCGGGGACCGACGGCAACAACATCGCGCCGCGGTTCAGCTTTACCTGGAACCCCGGGGCAGACGGTCGCGTCGTGATTCGCGGCGGGATGGGGCTGTTCTACGACAAGCTCGTCCTGGCCTTCCCGGCAGTCTCGGCGGTCACGTCGGGGACCCAGATCGGGCTTTATTTCCCCCGCGGTTTGGCCGACGAGGTCACCGAGGACGATGTCGATCAGATGGGCATCGACAACGTCCTTCCGGGGCTGTTCTTCTTGCCCCAGNNTCTTCTTGCCCCAGCTCACGTTGCGGTTCTCGACGGAAACCGAGCTGGAGACGCCGTACGCCTTGCAGACGAACATCGGGACGGACTTCCAGATCGGCCGTCACGGCGCGTTCCGGACGAACCTGACGCGCAACCGCGGTTACAACCTGCCGTTGCTCAAGGACCTGAATCCCGTGATCGGGCTCTACGGTCCCGGGGGAAGCTGTCCGGGCAACCTCGACCCCGATATCAAGGAGGGGATCCCGTGCCACGGACCGGATCCGGCGGTCGGTTCGATCGCCGCGCTCGCGACGGAAGGGCGCAGCTGGTACACGGGCCTCGACGTCGGCTTCCGTTACCAGGGGCCTTCCGCCTGGTTTGATGCCTCCTACACGCTGTCCCGTGCCGAGGACACGGGGTTCGACCCACTCAAAGGCGGGGTCTCGATTCCACAGGACTCGACGAACTTCGTCGTCACCGAGCGCGGTCGCGCGGACGGCGACCGCGAGCATCGCGTCGTCGTCTCAGGCGATTTCCCGGTGTGGAAGGGCTTCCGTGTCTCCGCCGTGGCGACCTGGTCCTCCGGTCTGGTCTACAACGTGACCTCGGGCACCGACATCAACGTGGACGGCATCCTGACCGACCGGCCCCCCGGCGTCGCGCGAAACGCGGGCGAGGATACGAGCCTGGCCGCGATCAACGCGTTCCGGATCAGCGACGACAACCCCAACCCGAACACCAGGATCCCGATCCCGCGTGTTCCATCCGAGCCCGAGTTCATGCAGGTCGACCTGCGGGTCCATCGGCCGTTCCTGTTCAACGAGGGTCGCGGCACGGCCGACGCCTTCCTCCAGGTCAACAACTTGTTCGACCGCGAGAACATCGGCCTGATCGACGGCCGCATCGTGTCCGAAAACTTCGGCAAGGGGATCACGCTGGCCGGGCCGCCGCGCACGATCGTCACCGGGTTCAAGATCGGCTTCTGACGGGCGGTCCTCGCCTCCTCGCGTTAGAATGGCGCCTCCGCCGTTCCCGGCCGCGAGGAAACATGTCGCATCTCATCTGGAACTACGAGGACCTGGTCGAGATCACCAAGTCCGATGACAAGGAAGTCCGGTACTGGGCGGTCGACCGGCTCGTGCGGCATTTTCCCGCCGAGTGCTGCGACGCCATCGCGGAGTTCCTGCTCGACGAGCACGACGAGACCCCGCTGACCGTGGCGCGCCACCTCGGTGAGCACGGCACTTCGAGCCATCACACGCTGCTGCTTCGGGGTTTCCGCGTGCTTCGCGGCCTGACCCCAGGGTACTGCCTCCAGGCGTTGGCCCGGTTGGGGTACAAGGACATCCCGATGCTGGCCGCGGAGGCGCTCAAGGGCGGCGAGATGACCGACTCGACGATGGCGTTGATCGTCGAGGCGCTGTCCGAACTCAACACCCCCGAGGCCGGGGAAGTCCTCCGCGATTACCTCGATCGGCGAGTCGAGCTGCTGGTCGAGCCGGCCGCGTTGCGCGGAGCCCTCCTCGCCACCCCCACCGAAGAGATTCAGCAGCTGGTCAGCCAAATGATGGTCGCGGTCCGGTGGCGCGGGGCTCACCGGTCCACCGACGTGTTCCGCACGTTGATGGACGGCCTCGGTGTCGACGACGCGTGCTGGTGCTTCCGCACCGGGCCGTCGGGCCACATCGAGCTGCGCAAGACGATCAAGGCCGTCGAGTCCGGCTACGACTGCGACATCTTCGCCGTGATGGGCGAACCGACGATTCAGCGTATTGCGGCCAAACTCCGCGCGGGCAACCGTGCCGAGGTGATCCGTGCGATCGCCGAGTGGATCGGCCATGCGGCAGGGGAGCTGCCGGGAGACGCGGACCCGGCGTTCGGCGAGAGGATCGCCGCGATCGTCGCGGCGCTCTCCGAGGAGGGGCTGCTCGAAGACGCGGCACGCTACGGTCAGGCGTTCCAGGAAGCGCTGCTGGGCTTCTACTTCTCCGTGGCCTTCGCGGTGGCGCGCGGGTTCGACGCTCGTGCCGCGTTGCGCCGCGCTCGGGGTGATCTCGACCGGTTGCTGGAGCTCGCCACCGTCGAGTGCGCGCATCTGGTCGGTGAGTTGCCGGCGGCCGTGGCCCTGGTCTGTCGCGAGGACGAAGCCGCCGCACGGCGTGCGCAGGAGTGGTGCCTGAGGATGCTCGAGGCGCACGGCCCGTTCTTCCCCAAGGTGATGGCGCTGGAGATCCTCGGTGAGTTGCGCGCGGTGCACTTCATCCCGGAGGTCGTCGAGTACCTCGGGGACGAGAACTCCTATGTCTATGGTGCGGCCGAGCGCGCGCTGGGCAAGATGGGCGAGGCCATCGTGATGCCGGCCATCCAGTCTATCGAGGGTGGGGATCTCGAACCGGATGCCGCGCACAGCCTGCTGGTGCTGCTCTGCGATCTCGGAACGCACGGCGCCTACGAGGCGGTGATGCGTCACTTCGACTGGTTCATGGACGCCGTCGGGCCCGGTACGACGGCCGAGTGGATCAGCCTGTTCGGGGTCGAGGAGACGATCGATCCGCTGAGAGACTGGCTCGAGGAGGATCCCGTGATGGTCGGCCAGGGGCTGTTGCTGGTCGGGGCGATCCACAATGTGACGATCCCCGAAGAAGACGAGATCCTGCAGGCGATCGAAGACGAGCGCGCGCGACAGGCCAACCAGCCGGATCGCCCCGATCCGCTCAGCGACCCCGATCCGGACGGCGGAAGCTACGTGATGTAACGGTCTTTTTCGGCGACCTTGACAACCCCTTGGAGCGGTCTTAACAAACCGGTCGGGCGGCGAAGAAGACCGCCCCTGACAAGACCCTCAAAGATTGCAAGGAGGTTGAGATGAGGTTGGTTCACTGGGATCCGTTTNNCCGTTTCAAGACCTGTTTCCGATGAGCCGGCGATTCCAGGCGCTAACCGGGACGGACAGCGCTTGGGCCCCGGCAGTGGACATCTTGGAGACGGGCGACAATCTGGTCATCCGTGCCGAGGTGCCCGGGGTAGAGCGCAACGCCATCGACGTCAAGGTCGAGGACAACACACTGATTCTGTCGGGTGAGCGCCTGCGGGAAGCCGAAACCGACGACACGCAAGCGTACCGCCGCGAGCGCGTCTACGGGAGCTTCGTGCGGAGCTTCACCCTGCCGAAGACGGTTGATGCGGCTCGAATCACGGCGGAGTACAAGAACGGCGTGCTCGAGGTCACGATTCCGAAGGCCGAGGAAGCGAAGCCGCGGAAGATCGACATCAAGGTCGCCTGACTCGATCCATTGCAGTGCCCGGGGCCGCTGCTCGCGGCTCCGGGCGTTTCCTTTTTCACGGCATTATACTTGTGAGGGACAAAAAGCGCGCCGCTCAAGCGCTTTGATGGGAGATGGCATGAGCGACGAGAGTCAGGTCGAAGCACTGGAAGTACCCGGCGAAATCGGCGTCCTGCCGCTGCGCAACAGCGTGCTGTTCCCGCACGCGATCATGCCGATCTCGGTCGGCCGGCGGAAGACGCTCAACCTGCTCGACGACGTCGTGCGCGACAGCAAGCTGATCGCCGTCGTCTCGCAGCGCAACCCGGCCGACGACGACCCGGAGCCCGGCGCCATGTACCGCGTCGGTACCGTCGCGCGGATCCTCAAGGTCGTCAAGCTCAGCGGCAACAACGTCAACCTGATCATCCAGGGGATCCAGCGAGTCCGTGTGGATCGCTTCGTGTCCACCGAACCGTTTGTCCAGGCATCGGTCACCGCGGTCGAGGACGTCCAGGACCAGACCGTCGAGATGGAAGCGCTCGTGCGCAGCCTCGTCGACCAGTTCCAGCAGCTCGTCCAGGTCTCGCCGAACATCTCGAGCGATCTCGGCGAGATGGTGCTGTCCGCGGGCTCCGGCGACCCGGCACGGTTGTCGGATCTCGCCGCCTCCGTGCTGAACGTCTCGGCCGAGGAGAAGATCGGCCTGCTCGAGCGCAACAACGTCAAGGACCGGGTGCAGAAGCTCGTCGAGATCGTCACCCGCGAGCTCGAGCTGCAGGAGATCTCCAGCCGCATCCAGTCGCAGGTCGCCGACGAGGTCGGCAAGACGCAGCGTCAGTACTACCTGCGCGAGCAGATGAAGGCGATCCAGAAGGAGCTCGGCGAGGAAGACGAACGCCAGCAAGAGATCGACGAGCTCAAGAAGAAGATCGAAGAGGCCGGGATGTCGCAGGAGGCACGCAAGGCGGCCGAAAAAGAGCTCGACCGTTTGGCCAAGATGCCCCCCCAGGCGGCCGAGTACACCGTCGCACGCACTTACCTCGACTGGTTGATCACGCTGCCGTGGTCGGTGTCCAGCGAGGACAAGCTGGACGTCATCCAGGCCAAGGAGATCCTCGACGAGGATCACTACGATCTCGAAAAGGTCAAGGACCGCATCCTCGAATACCTGGCGGTGCGCGCCCTCAAAACCGACCTGAAGGGCCCGATTCTCTGCCTGTCGGGGCCTCCCGGCGTGGGCAAGACCTCGCTGGGCAAGTCGATCGCGCGCGCCATGGGGCGCAAGTTCGTGCGCGTCTCGCTGGGCGGCGTGCGCGACGAGGCCGAGATCCGCGGCCACCGGCGCACCTACATCGGGTCGCTGCCGGGCCGGATCCTGCAAGCCATCAAGCGCGCGGGGACCAACAATCCGGTATTCGTCCTCGACGAGATCGACAAGGTCGGGACCGATTTCCGCGGCGACCCGTCGTCCGCCCTGCTCGAGGTCCTCGACCCGGAGCAGAACGACTCGTTCTCCGATCACTACCTCGAGGTGCCGTTCGACCTGAGCAAGGTCCTGTTCATCTGCACGGCGAACGTCCTGGACACGATCCCTCCGGCGCTGCGCGACCGCATGGAGGTGCTGCGCATCCCCGGCTACACCGAGGAAGAAAAGGTCGAGATCGCCAAACAGCACCTCGTGCCGCGCCAACGCGAGGAGCACGGTCTCAAAGACGAACAGATCGTGTTCGCGGATGACGCCATCCGCTCGATCGTCAACGAGTACACCCGCGAGGCGGGCGTGCGGAACCTCGACCGCGAGATCGCCAACCTGTGCCGGAAGGTGGCCCGCTCGATCGTCGAGGGGCACGAAGGCGAAACCGTCGTCAACCCCGAGAAGGTCGAAGAGCTGCTCGGGCCGGTGAGGTTCTACCGTGAGCTGTCCGAACGCACCGATCGCAGCGGCGTCGTCATCGGCCTCGCCTGGACGCAATTCGGGGGCGAGATCCTTTTCGTCGAGTCGTCGATGATGCGCGGCAAGGGCAAGGTCTCGATCACCGGCCGGCTCGGCGACGTGATGAAGGAATCGGCGCTGGCCGCGTTGACCTGGATCCGTTCCAACAGCGAGCAGCTCAAACTCGACGAGAAGATGTTCGAGCGCACCGATTTCCACATCCACATCCCGGCCGGGGCGATCCCGAAGGACGGCCCCTCCGCCGGCATCACGCTGGCCTGCTCGCTGGTCTCGCTGTTGACCGGGCTTCCCGTGTCACCCGAGCTGGCGATGACCGGCGAGATCACGCTGCGCGGCAAGGTCCTGCCCGTCGGCGGCATCAAGGAGAAGGTGATCGCCGCGAAGTCCGCGGGCATCAAGCAGGTGATCCTGCCCACCCGAAACGAGAAGGATCTCGACGACGTGTCGGAATCGGTGAAGCAAGCGCTGTCGTTCCGCTTCGTCGACGACATCGACCAGGTCCTCGAGCTGGTCTTCAGCGATGGGCTCAAGAACCGTCCGGTCGTCGAGAGCGTGGACACCGACGAGGGCGAAGAGACCTCGGAGGAATCGGTGCCCTTCGTGATCGGCAACCAGCCCGACGACAGCGTTGCCGATTCCGACGTGATCAAGAACTGACGGCTGCTTTTCCTACGGGACCTCGACGCAACCCGACGGGCACAGCGGTCCCGGGCACAGGTCGCGAGGGCATTCGTCCGGCGGGTCGTACTCGTTGACACAGCAGGTCAGGGCGATCGACGTGTTGACCGGGCAATTCGCGCTGCCGATGTTGTGCTGGCCCTGCTCGCAGACCTGGCGGCAGACCCCGAGCTCGTCCGGGTCGATCGGGTCGAAGCAGATGATGGGCGTCGGATCACCGTCCTTACCGATGCAACGGTCGTAGCAGGTCGCGTCCTGCACCATCGGCTCGCAGACGAGATCCCCGATCATCCCGCCGGTGATGCTTCCGGCCCAACCCCCGACCAGCGCCCCGCTGGTCCTCGTGGCTGCGCCGCACAGGGAAACAAGCACCTCGCCAATCTCCTGGCTGATCTCGCAACACGTACGGCAGTCGTGGTAGTTGAGCTCGATGGAACACTGCCCGGAATCCGGCTCGTTCGCGAGCGCGGGTCCGGCGGCGAGCAGGGACAAGACCAGCAACATCCGGGACGTCATCGAGGGCATCGCATCCTCCTTCGAACCCTGGCCGGCGGCCACCGGGTTCGTCGCACCTGGGACACGCGGACAGTGTGGGTTCGCCCGCAGCGCCGGGCAATCCGGTGGACGCCCCAGGGTTGTTGGGGGGCAACACCGCTGTGCCCGGTGGCATACTCGGGTCGATGAGCGCTCTTCACCGGACCCCACGCATCCGATTCGTAGGCCGCCGCGGACGGACGGCCGTGCTTGCACTCAACGGCGCCCGCACCGCGGAGCTTCGCAAGGCATGGTCGTGGAGCCGCGGAGACGGAGCCGCCGTGCTGAATGTGGCCGTCGACGGCGGGCTTCGTGCGTGGCGTGCACTCGGAAAACCGTGTGCGCTCTACGTGGGCGATGCCGATTCGTCGCCGCCGCCCGAGGGCGTCGAGGCGGTTGTTTACGACCGCGACAAATCGTTCAGCGATCTGTCCGGGGCGCTCGACGAGCTCGCCGCACGCCGGATCAAGGTCGTCGCCGTCGCGGGTCTGACCGGCGGTCGGCTCGATCACGAGTGGGTCAACTTGCACGAGCTGGCGGCACACGCAAGCGACTTCGACGGACTGCTGGCGCCGACTCCCCGCGGATGGGTCGTCGTGACCACACACGGCGCGACCGTCGAGACCAAGCCCGGCCGGCCCTTCTCCGTGCTTGCCCTGGCCGGGCGGGCACGCATCCACCTGCGCGGCGCACACTGGGATCTCGACGGCGCCTGGCTCGCGCCGGGGTCGCGGGGATTGAGCAATCGCTCCGGCCGGTCGCTGCGAATGCGTGTCGAACGCGGCGTCGCCTGTCTCGTCTTCCCCGACGCCTGATGCCCTCGACGGGCTCCCACTGTGGCAGAATCGGCCCCCAGGGGGAGCAGGGGAGGACGGAGATGATCGAAGAACGCGGCGGCTGGTTGGTGGTCAACGTCGCGCAGGGCGGGAAGTGCGGGGCGCAATCCCCCGAGCCGACCGACCGGGTCCCGCTCGCCTACTCCGATGTCACCTCACGCAGGAAGATCGATCCGCCCGCATGGCCGCTCGGCTAGCAGACGCGATCGACCGCCTGGCCGACGGCGCGGGTGCGCTGATCCGCTGGCTCGTGCTCGTGATGGTCGTGCTGGGGGCGTTCAACGCCGTGGCGCGTTATCTCGGGCGTTCGATCGGAGTCCAACTGAGCTCCAACGCCTTCATCGAGCTCCAGTGGTACCTGTTCAGCCTGATCTTCCTGCTCGGCGCGGGGTACACGCTCAAACGCAGGGGGCACGTCCGTGTCGACGTGATCTACGAGAAGCTCGCCCCGCGCACCCGGGCCTGGATCGACCTGGCCGGTTCCGTGTTTTTGTTGCTGCCTTTTTGCGTGTTCGGCGTCGTGATGACGTGGCCATCCGTGCGCAACTCCTGGAGCCTGCGTGAAGGCTCGCCCGATCCGGGCGGGCTCCCCCGTTACCCGATCAAGACGGTCATCCTGATCGCCTTCGGTCTGCTGTTCCTGCAGGGCGTCGCGTGGATCCTGCGTCGCGCCGGGCAGATCCGCAGCGGCCGTTTCGAAG
>WVWW01000149.1:15267-30386 GCA_011773795.1 Acidobacteriota bacterium | reverse complement strand
CGACTGGGCGCTCATGTTCGCCTTTCCCGAGCGCGTCTTCGGCGTGATGTCGAACTACGTCCTGCTCGCCGTCCCGTTCTTCATCTTCATGGGTACGATGCTCGAGCGCTCGCGCCTCGCGGAGGACCTGCTCACGACGATCGGGAAGCTGTTCGGTTCCGTGCGGGGCGGGTTGGCGCTCGCGGTCGTGTTCGTCGGGACCCTGCTCGCCGCGGCGACCGGCGTGGTCGGCGCGTCGGTGGTGGCGATGGGCATGATCTCGCTGCCCGTGATGCTGCGCTACGGCTACTCGCCGTCCCTCTCCTCTGGTGTGATCGTGGCCTCCGGGACGCTGGGCCAGATCATCCCGCCGAGCATCGTGCTCGTCGTGCTGGCCGATCAGCTCGGCGTGTCGGTCGGCGACCTGTTCCTCGGCGGGTTGACGCCCGGCCTCGTACTCGCCGGCATGTACGGGCTGTTCGCCTTCGGGGTCGCGATGGTGCGCCCGGCCGCCGCCCCCGCGCTACCGAAGGAGGAGCGCGAGCGCGACACCCGCGGGTTGGGACGACAGGTGGCTATCGTCCTGGTGCCGCCGCTGGCGCTGATCCTGCTGGTGTTGGGGAGTATCTTCGCGGGCGTCGCGACGCCGACCGAGGCCGGGGCGCTCGGCGCGGTCGGCGCGATGGTGCTCGCCGCGGCGAACCGGCGGTTGAACCGCAAAACACTGAGCGAGGCGCTCGACGCGACGGCCCGGCTCACGACGATGGTCGTCTTCCTGCTGATCGGCTCCACCGCGTTCGCGCTGGTCTTCCGCGGCCTGTACGGGGATATTTGGATCGAGGATCTGCTGACGAACCTCCCCGGCGGGATCATCGGCTTCCTCATCGTCGCCAACCTGGCGATCTTCGTGCTCGGCTTCTTCATCGACTTCTTCGAGATCGCGTTCATCATCCTGCCGCTGCTGGTGCCGGCGGCCGAGCTGCTGGGCATCGACCTGGTCTGGTTCGGGGTGATGGTCGGGATGAACCTGCAGACGTCGTTCCTGACGCCGCCGTTCGGCTTCTCGCTGTTCTACCTGCGCGGCGTCGCCCCGCCGGAGGTGACCACGGTGCAGATCTACCGCGGCGCCGTCCCGTTCATCGCGATCCAGTTGATCGGCCTGTTGCTGATCCTGCAGTTCCCGCAGATCGTGACCTGGCTCGTCCCGCGCTGAGGCTCGCGGTACAATCGGGACCCGGTAGGGGAGGACTCCATGTGGCGTTACGCCTCGCTGCAGTTCGTGCGCAACCGCGAGGCCGAGGCAGCCGAAGCGCGCGCCCGGGCCAGCCCGGGCTAGGACGACGATGAAATACGAACACATCCTGGACACCGTCGGCCGCACCCCCGTGGTCCGGCTCGGCCGGCTCGAGCCCGAGGGACGCCGGCTGTTCGCCAAGGTCGAGGCCTTCAACCCCCTGGGTTCGGTCAAGGACCGCCTGGCGCTGGGCATCATCGAGGATGCGGAAAAACGCGGAGCTCTGAGGCCGGGACAGACGGTCATCGAGGCCACCAGCGGGAACACGGGGATCGGGCTCGCGATGGTCTGCGCACGTAAGGGCTACCCGCTCGTGCTGGTGATGAGCGAGG
The DNA here is from genome assembly GCA_011773795.1 of Acidobacteriota bacterium. Lineage (GTDB taxonomy): Bacteria > Acidobacteriota > Polarisedimenticolia > Polarisedimenticolales > Polarisedimenticolaceae > WVWW01. The sequence goes on along the minus strand of WVWW01000149.1, from coordinate 28,781 downwards.
TGTTCAGCGTGGAGCGGCGCAAGCTGATGCGTTTTCTCGGCGCCAAGGTGGTGCTGACGCCGGCCGGGGAACGCGGCATGGGCATGCTGGGCAAGGCCAAGGAACTGGCCGATGCTCACGGCTGGTTCCTGTGCCGCCAATTCGACAACGAGGCCAACGCGGAGATCCACTCGAGGACGACGGCGCGTGAGATCCTCGCCGATTTCGACGGCGAGCGGCTGGACTATTTCGTCACCGGTTTCGGCACCGGCGGGACGCTCAAGGGCGTGGCCCGCGTGCTCAAGGCCGAGCGGCCCGAGGTGCGTATCGCGGCGTGCGAACCGGAAAACTCGCAGATGATGGCCAGCGGGGTGCGACAACCGTTTTCGGACGACGGCGTTCCGACGTCGACGCACCCGATGTTTCGCACGCACCTGATGCAGGGTTGGGCGCCGGACTTCATCCCCAAGCTCGCCGAGGATGCGCGCGATCAGGTCGATGCCTTCGTGCCGATCGACGGCGCGGAGGCGATCGAGACGTCGATCGAGCTGGCCCGCAAGGAGGGGATCTTCACCGGGATCAGCGGGGGCGCGACGCTGGCCGCCGCGTTGAGGCTTTGCCGCGAGGCGCCCGAGGGCTCCACGGTGCTGTGTCTACTCCCCGATACGGGCGAGCGCTACCTGAGCACGCCGTTGTTCGCCGACATCGACGAGGAGATGACCCCGGGAGAGCTGGAGATCTCCGTGTCCACCCCGAACCACCGTTTCGACCGCCCGATTCGGATGCCGCCGGAGATGGTCCCGGAGGGGGCGCCCACCGAGATCTCCCCGGAGGCCGTCGAGTTCGTCGACCGGACGATCGCGGAAGCGACCGACCGAGTCGCGATGTTCGCGCTGACCTATTGCGAGTTCTGCTGGGCCGTATCGAAGTTGTTCAAGGCCGCGGGGATCCCGTTCGAGAAAGTCAACCTGGACTCCACCGAGATGCAGGTCGACGACCGGGGGGGCAAGATCCGCTACGCGCTGTCCACGCGCTCCGGCAGCGTGACGATGCCGCAGGTGTTCATCGGTGGCGAGTTCGTGGGTGGCTGCGAAGAGACGCTGATCGAATTCAAAAACGGCAAGCTGCAGTCGCGCCTGGACAATGCGGGGATCGAATTCGACAAGGAGCGCGAGATCGATGCCGCAACGGTCCTACCGCGCTGGCTGCACTCCCGACGCCCGGCCTGATCAGCTCTCCAGCTTGGCGACGATCAGGTCGATCAGCACGTCGCCGCGGTGCCGGAACTCCGCGAACGTGTGCTCGCTGGTGAACCAGGATGTGATCGGGTCCGCCTCGCCCTCGCGCGCCTGCGCGACGATCCCCGGATAGGCGTTGGTCAGCGCCACGACCCGTTCGAGCACCGGCCGCGCCGCGGGCTCCGTCGCCGGATAGGCCTCGCGCAGGAAGCGCACGATCACGTGGACGAGAACGGGGTCGAGGTCCTCGGCGAGGACCCGGCCCTCGGACGGGTCCAGGCCGCCCATCTCGAGTCCGTTGAGCAGACGCAGCGCCTGGTTCCTGTCGGTCGAGCTTCCCATCCGAGGCATGATAGCGGGGAAGGAAGATCCGCCGCATGCCCGATCACGGCCGGATGGCGAACGACGAGTAGGCGACCTCGCTGATCGAGGACCAGCGGTAGGCCCCCTCACGCACCTTCTTCCAGGGTTCGTAGACGTTCCGGTAACCCGCGTCGGCCGCGGCTTGCTCCTCGAACAGCTCGAACGACGCCTTCTCGGCGGCGCGCATCACGTCCTCGGGAAAGGGCGCGAGTCTTGCCCCGCCGTCCAGCAGCCGCTTCAATGCCGGCGGGTTGACCGCGTCGTACTGTGCCGTCATGCGCATCGAGGCCTCGGTCGAGGCGGCGCGGAACATGCGCTGCTGTTCCACCGACAACGAGCTCCAGGCCTTCTCGTTGACGTAGAACGACAACGTCGGACCCGGTTCCCACCAACCGGGGTAGTAGTAGTGCTTCGCGATCTTGTGAAAACCCAAACGCTCGTCGTCGTACGGGCCGACCCACTCGGTCGCGTCGATCGCGCCGCGCTCGAGCGCGGGGAAGATCTCGCCTCCGGGGATCTGTTGCACGTTGACGCCCAGCCGGTCCATCACCTGGCCGCCCAGACCGGGGATCCGCATGCGCAGGCCACTGAGATCGGACAACGAGTTGACCTCGCGGCGGAACCAGCCGCCCATCTGCACGCCGGTGGAGCCGGCGGGGAAGGAGCGCACGTTGAAGTCGGCGAACACCGGAGCGAGGGTGTCGGCGCCGCCGCCTTCGTAGAGCCAGCTGTGTTGCTGGCGCGCCGTCAGGCCGAACGGCAAACCGGCATCGAACGCCAGCGCGGGATTCTTCCCGATGTAGTAGTAGCTCGCACTGTGCCCGACCTGCGCCGTGCCTTGCTGGACGGCGTCCAGCACGTTGAAGGCGGGCACGAGCTCGCCGGCGGGGTACGGACGTACGCGGAACATTCCGCCCGACATCGACTCGAGACTCTCGGCCAGCGTCTCGGCGCAACCGAACAGCGTGTCCAGGCTGCGTGGGAAGCTCGACGCCAACCGCCAGGTCACGCGCTTGTTCCCTTGCACGGCGGGGGCCGATCCGTCGGCCGGTGCGCTTCCCGTGCAGCCGGCCAGCGTCGCCCCGGCGGCGCCCACCGCCGCGCCGTGCAGGAACCGCCGTCGCGTCGTCCGACGATGCTCTCCCTTGTCGGCCATCCCTTCCCTCCTCGGCGCGCCGAAGCGTAGCACGTAGCCGGTTCGGTCTCGGTGGCCGCGTACGCGCACCCGGACAGCGGGCCCTCAGGGCTGGTCGTCTTCCAATTCGGGCCGGAAAGTGGCACAAAACCCCTGATTCGGGCCCACGGCCGGGCTGCTGGAAATCACCCTGCCGACTCCCCAGATTGAACCCTGGGTCAAAGACCCGGAAAGACGTCCCGAGTGGCGGTGTTCCGGCGCTCGGCCAGGGAACTAGTGCGACGACAGCATGGCGACCGCGACCAAAGTCCAGTTTGATCTCCAGCAACAGCTGCAGACGCTCCCCGATATCCTGTTCGTCCTCGATCCGCAAGGGACCATTCTCGAGTGCGTCGGGGGCAAGGCAAGCGATCTGACCCTGTCTCGCGAAGGCCTGATCGGGAAGGACATCGCACGTTGCCCGTTCGGCATCGGGCCGCTGTTCGAGGCGGCGCTTCGCGCCGCCGAGAAGGGCAGGGGCCCGGTTTCGATCGAATACACACTGTTCTGTGAGACGGGTCCCGCCGCGTTCGAGGCACGGATCTCTCGCGCGCCGCAAGTCGGCTTCCTGGCCGTGGTCCGCAACACGACCCGCGGCCCGCAGGACTTCGCGCCGAGGGTCGAGGAACTCGATGTCGGCAACGCGGTCTCGATGTGGAAGGCCGCGTTCGATGCGACCGCCGAGGGCATCCTGATCGTCGATCTTGACGGCAACTACGTGGCATCCAACCACGTCTTCCACGAACTGTGGCGGATCCCTCGGTACATGCTGTACCGCGGCCAGGAAAGAGTCGTCGCCAAGTTCGCCCTCTCGCTCGTTCATGATCCGAAAGCGTTACTGGAAAAAGTCAAGGAAATCCAGACCACTCGTCGCGGGCGGAGCGTGGACATCATGCGTTTCAAGGACGACCGCCACTTCGAGTGCATCTCCATGCCCCAAATGATCGGGGAGCGCGTGGTCGGTCGCGTGTGGAGCTTTCGCGATATCACCGATCGCGTGCGGGCGGAAGCACAGACCAGGCACGACGCCTACCACGACACTTTGACGGGTTTGCCCAACCGTGCCCTGTTCCGCGATCGTCTGGACCAGGTCGTCGGGCGCGCGCGCCGCTCGGGACTCAACGCTGCGGTTCTGCTGCTCGATCTGGACCGTTTCAAGACGATCAACGACACGCTGGGACACGCGGCCGGTGACGACCTCTTGATCGAGGTTGGCAAGCGGCTGTTGTCGAGGAAGCGCGAGGGCGACACGATCGCGCGGCTCGGGGGCGACGAGTTCGTTCTCATTCTGTCGGAGCTGCGGCACAAGGAAGACGCCGTGATCGTCGCCGAGCAGCTCATCGAAGTTCTCAAACCCCCGATTCAGATCGAGACCCACGATCTCCGGGTGTCCGCGAGTATCGGTGTCGCGATCTTCCCCGATGACGGGGAGGAGAGCGCCGGGCTACTGAAGAGCGCTGACATGGCCCTGTACCGGGCCAAGGAGCTCGGCCGGGACAACTACCAGGTGTTCGAGAAGAAGCTCAACGAGCGCGCCATGGAGCGGCTCGTGCTGGAGAACGATCTCAAGCGCGCGATCCACGACGAGGAATTCATCGTGCACTACCAGCCGCAATACGACTTGAAGAGCGGCGAGATGCGCGGCGTCGAGGCCCTCGTGCGGTGGAAGCAGGGCAAGGAGGTCGTCCCCCCGGCGAAGTTCATCGGGATCGCCGAGGAGTGCGGCCTCATCGTGCCGCTCGGTCGCTGGGTGCTCGAGCAGGCCGCGCGCACCTGCGCCGAGATCAACGCGAAGAGCGTGCTGTCCCTGCGTGTCTGCGTGAACGTCTCCGCGCTTCAAATCCAGCGACCCAACTTCGCCAACGAGGTCTCGGAGATCCTTCAGAGCGCCGATCTGCCGCCGAAAAAGCTCGTCGTGGAGCTGACCGAGAGCGCGCTGATGGCCAACCCGGAGCAGGGTTCCTACGCCATGGAGCAGCTCAAGCAGATGGGGGTCGGCATCGCGATGGATGACTTCGGTACCGGACATTCCTCGCTCAACCACGTCTCCGTCCTGCCGATCTCGTTCCTCAAGATCGACCGATCCTTTGTCGAGAACTGTGCCAAGCGCAAGGCCGACGCATCGATCCTCACGGCGATCGTCACCATGGGCCACGCGTTGGGGCTCAAGGTGCTGGCCGAGGGCGTCGAGACCGAGGAGCAGGCGCGCGTCCTGCGCGAGCAGGGCTGCGACGAGGTCCAGGGCTACCTCTACAGCCGGCCCATCCAAAAGAGCAAGCTCATGAAGCTGCTCGGGATCGACGAGAAAACACCGTAGGGGCGGTCACGGTGCGTCGCGCGAGCTCCACGCCTCGCGAATCACCTCGCGCATCTCCGGCGTCGCGAGCCGGAAGTTCCGGCCGGCCGGACGAGGTTCGGGAAACCATTTCCAGAGGAACGCCCCGACGATCGCCGCTTCGCGCTCGATGGTCTCGAGTGCGACCCGCGTGCACAGCGCCTGGAGGGCGAAGCCGCCGTCGTCGGTCTCGCCGGACCACGGCTCGTGCGCGGTGTCGGAAGAGTGGTTGTAGCCCAGTTCGGTAAGCAGCACCGGGCGCCCGTGGGTCTCGCTGAAGTCGGACAGCCGGGTCGCCCAGCGGGACCAGCNNGCGGGACCAGCCCGCACGCACGGCGTCCGCCGTCGCGGGTGCGTCCCCTTCGACCAGCGGGAAGTAGCCCTGGATCCCGATCGCGTCCAGAGCGTTCCAGAACGGAACCGCTTCGTAGCGATCCCAGTTGGCCGCGTAGGTCAGAGGTGCGGCGGTTACCTCCCGGACCGCCGCAATCAGGTCACGCCAACGCTGCTCGTGGCCGAGTGTCCTGGCCAGCTCGGTTCCAACGACGAAGCCGTCGGCGTCGCGCGTGATCTCAGCCACCGCGACGACCCAGTCCCGGTAGCCCGCCCAGAAACGCTCCCACGCCGCTGCGTCGTCGAACCCGATCTCACCGCGCCACTCGAAGGATCCCCAGTAGGCCAGGTGCGGCTTGATCAGGATCTTCAGACCCAGTGCGTGCGCCTCGCGGATCGGCCGGGTGAGTTCCTCCGACGGTGACTCGGGGTCGACGGAGCGGTAGACCCGCACCGTGCCGTCGCTGCGGACGCCGGCATACGGGTGGATCGCGACCCACTCGGTGCCGAGATCGCGGAGCTGCTCCATCGTGGGTCGCATGCGGTCCGTGGCCCATTCCTGACCCGAGCGATGCGTCGAGATCGTGACACCGCGGATCGATGCCGGGAAGGTTCGGGACGCCTCGCCCGAGGGCGTCTGCGCTTCAGCCGCGTACGGTGCCGGAGCGAGGGCAAACATCGCCATCGCGAGCAGCCTGACTCGTGTCTTGCCCACGCACACCCCCCGCATCCCGTCGCTGCGTCCATTGTACCCGGGCGGGTTCGGGGCTAGTTACGGGTGCGCAGGCGGATCTTGTCTTCGGGCGCCAGCTTGGCCAGCGCCTCGAGCGCGTTGGCCGCACGATTCAGAGGCCGCCACTGCGCCTCGGCGAGCTCGCGGTTCGGCGCCCGGTCCGGGCCGGCGATCCAGCGCTGCTCGAAATAGCGTTCCGCCGCGGTCAGGCAGGAGACCATCCGCAGCGGCCAATCCTCACCTTGGAGCTCGGGGGCGTGGTTTCGCTGAACGGCGCTCAGCAGTTCGTCCAGGCCGCGCTCGACGGGGAGCAGGTGATTGTCACGTAGCCGCTCCCAACCCGCGCGTTTGCGCCGGTCGGTAGGCGGCGGTCCGATCAGGACCGGATCCTCCGAGGTACGCACCCCGTCAACCACGCGAATCACATCGACCATGCGTGTCATCAGCTTGCCCGTTGCGGCGTCCGGCCGCGTATCCTCGTCGAGGATTCGATCCCTCTGGGTGGCCAGCCACTGCAGCAGATCGTCTTGCCAGCGGCACGTGTCGGGCGGGCGGTTACTCGATTCGACGAGCAACTCGCGGAACGATTCGGTCGACTGGACGATGCGCCGCTGCCGCGGTTCCAGCTCGCCGCGCACGACGCGTGGCTCTTGCCACGTCTCGATCGGTTTCTCGGGTTCGGGCGGGAACAGGCTCGTCGGTTTCGAGCTCGCGTGGTTTGTCGTCGGTTCCTCAGGGATGTTGATCGTCAGCCGACCTTGACCCGCCCCGCTCAACGGCAAGGCGTGGATGACCAGCGTCCATGGACCCTGCTTCAACTGGTTGGGATCGACGACCATCTTCATGTTGATGGGCGAGGGTCCGCTGCGCCGTTTTGCGACGCCGGCCCCTCCCGGCGGCTCGATGCGGAACGCCAGCGGCCGGTTGCCGGACCATTCCGCCACGACGGAGATCTCCCCGGGGTGCGGGACCCAGAAGGGCACCTCNNGGGCACCTCGAAATGCGCCGCCTGCCCCTCGGGAATCTCCAGGCTGTAGAGCTTCTGCTCCGCACACACGGTGCCGCCGGCCAGCACGAGGCAAGTCAGCGCCAGCCACCCCATGCGGACCCGGTTCCGTTTCAATCGCTCCACACCCTTACCTTTCGACCGTACGGACGTCTGGTCCGGAATATAATTCCCGAGACGGGGAGGGACAAATCGCTTGATTCCTGGTCTTTTTGACGGGCCGGGGGAGCGTCTGGGCACGCTCGACCCGCCGATTCGCCTGGGCACCTCGTCCTGGTCGGCAGCGGACTGGAAGGGACCGTTCTACCCACCACGGGCACGGCCCGGCGACTTCCTGAGGCATTACGCCGAGCACTTCGATGCGGTCGAGTGCGATGCGACGTTCTACGCCACGCCCGCGTCGCGAACGGTCGAGGGTTGGCGCGCGAAGACGCCCGAGGGTTTCTTGCTGGCCAGCAAGCTTCCCCGCGAGATCACCCACGATCGCGGGATGGTCGATTGCGCCGACGTGCTGCGCGATCACCTCCGGGTGATGCGTGCGCTGGGTTCTCGTCTCGGACCGATCGTCGCGCAGTTCGCCTACGTGCCGCGTGGGCGCGACGCTCACGAGCATGCGACCGGGGACGAGTTTCGCTCCCGGCTGGCGGCATTCCTCGAGTCGTGGCCGCGCGAGCTGGAGCTCGCGGTGGAGGTGCGCAACAGGAAATGGATCGCCGGCCCGCTGCTGGACTTGCTGCGCGACAACGGCGTCGGCCTCGTGCTTCCCGCGTACTACACGATGCCCGGACCGTCCGAGCTGTTCGCGGGTGAGGACCCGGTGACGAGTGACCTGATCTACGTGCGCTTCCTGGGGCACCACCGCGAGATGGACGCACGGGTTGCGCGATTGCAGGCCGAGGGGAAGCGCGCGGGAGAGTGGAGTGAGCTCGCGCTCGACCGTCGTGACGAGATGCGCGAGTGGGTCGAGCCGCTTCGCGAGCGAGCGTCGGCCGGCAAACGCGTCGTGACCTTCTTCAACAACCACTACGCGGGCTATGCCCCGGGTTCGGTGTTTCTCTTCGGCCGCCTCTGGCAGGGTGCCTAGCGGATCGTCGCTACAGCTCGTAGAGCTCGGGATCGACCGCGGGGCGCGGACAGCGACGGAGCCGGCGTAGCGCGGGGCCCTGCCCACCGAACGGATCCTCCGCTTCGAGGACATCGCCCATGTCGGCCTCGATCGTCTCCGGGTCCTCTCCTGCCTCGAAGCGGGCCAGCGCTTCGTTCATCCCTTCACCCATCGGGGCGCCGCTGGCCTCGTAGAAGCGTCGCATCAAGCCGGCCATCGCCTTGGGATCGTCTTCCTGGACGCCTTCGGCCTCCCGCGCGAGACCCTCCATCGCGCGCTCCATCCGGGCGGCATCGATTCCCGACGGCGCCTCCGTGGTATCCGTCTCGGCTTGACCGCTAGTGACCGCGAATGTGGACGCCCGTCGTTCGAGACGCGACCGGCCACAACGGGGGCAAGCGGGACGCTTTCGCGTATTGACCTTCCGCGAGAGAAAGTTGAACAGCATGTGGCAGTCCGCGCAGTAGAACTCGTAGATAGGCATCGGGCGTCACATCTTGCGGCTGCGCTCGAGGATCGTCTTGAGGTTGCTCACGTTCTTGTCACGCTTGCGGTTGGTTTGCCCCAGGATCTCCTGCAGCGCGTCGCCGATGTGCGGGATGTACTTCTCGATGTAGCTTCGCTTCTTGTACTCGTCCGCCTGCCGCCGCCGCTTGCGCACGAACACCCCGACGCGACGGCCCGCCTCCTGGAGCGCGAGCCGGATCTCCTTGATGATCTCCGGGTAGGAGGCGACGGCCTCCTTCGACTCCGAGGTGAAGGGCACCCAGACCGATGCGATGTGCACGAGCACGATCATCGGGCCGACGGGGAGTGCACCGCGGGCCTGCTGCAGCCCGTACTTCTTCCAGTCGGTCGAGACGACGGCCTTGGTGATCGCGCAGGCCGACTGCTGGTACTGCAGCGGAACGCGGTTGGCGTAGCGGTAGAGGTGGACCGTGTCCTCCGCGCCGAGGCCGCCACCGTAAGCCAGCCCGACCTCGATCTGGAACGGATTGCCGCGATAGACGGTAGGCGAGCGGGTGACGGCGGTCACGAAGTCGGCATCGACTCGTTTCTTGAGACAGCTCAACAACAGGTCTTCGCGGATCGGCGCCAGACACGACGTGGGCGGGGCCATGATCCTGACCTTGGGGATGGCCTGGAAGATCGATTCGACCTGACCGCCGCTGAGCCGTGACGGCTTCGACTCCGGTGAGACTCCGGCGATCTCGCAGATCTTGTTGGCCACGGCCGCGCTGACGCGGCAGAACTCCGAGGTGAGCATCCCGCGAAGGTGTCGCGAGCGGGTCTCTTTCATCATACGCAGCAGGATCCCCAGCTCGACACCGAGCGGGTGAGGTTGGATCTCCGACGCTTCCTCCGGCGGTTCCTTGGTGACGCGTTCGTAGATGACCGGCTCGTCTTTCGGTGGAGCGTAGTGGATGGCCACGTGCGGATTGGCCAGCGCCGTCTGTTCGATGTAGTCGTCCACGGATCGCCGGCCCTTCTTGTACACGGCCTCCAGCTCGATCTCGACGCGCGTGCCGCGCGCGGCGTCCCACTCGACCTCGCGGTCGGTCTGGATCACCGGCGCGTTCTTCTTCGTGTCGATGGCGATGCGGAACTTGTGCGCCGGCTTGCGTTTGGACGTGCGGCTGACGATCTGGACCGGGCGGCCGGTCGTCAGCTGGCCGTACATCCCGGCGGCCGAGATGCCGATGCCCTGCTGGCCGCGCTGCTGCTTGAGCCGGTGGAACTTCGAGCCGTAGAGCAGCTTGCCGAAGATCTTGGGGATCTGGCCGCGCACGATCCCCGGGCCGTTGTCCTGGACGGCGACGCGGTAGCGGTTCTCGCCGACCTCGTGGATCTCGACCATCAGATCGGGGAGGATCCCGGCCTCCTCGCAGGCGTCGAGCGAGTTGTCGACGGCCTCCTTGACCGTGGTGAGCAGCGCCTTGTGTGGATTGTCGAAGCCGAGCAGGTGCCGGTTCTTCGTGAAGAACTCCGAGACCGAGATCTCACGCTGGCGTGCGGCCATCGTCTTCGCGTCCTCGCGCGTGGATCGTTTCTTCCGCGCGGGTTTCCCGGTGGGTTTCTTCTTCGGCGCGGGCTTCCTGGCCGGCTTGGCGGCCCGAGTCGACTTCTTTTTCTTGCGCGCGGTTTTCTTCTTCGCTCGAGTCTTCGCCATCGGCGGCATTGTACCAAGGGTTCGCCTGCCCCACGGGATCGGTTAAGATGCTCGCGCCATGCCCTCCCCCGTCGTCATCCGTGCGCGCACCCGATGGGCCCTGCTCGCAACCGCGGCGGCGACAACGGTCTTCGCATTTCTTCCGGTGGCTCCACCCTGGCAGGTGCGGCTGTTGTACGCCCCGATCTGTCATCAGAAAGCGGAACGCAGCCTGAACCTCTTCGGTGAGGTGATGGCGGTCTGCTCGCGCTGCTCGGGGCTGTACTTCGGCGCGACCCTGGCCGTCCTGCTGGCCCTGCTGATGCCCCGGCGCCTGTGGTGGCCCCACAAGACCTGGTTCTTCGCGGCGCTCCTGCCGACAGCCGTCGACGCGATGCTGCCGTGGGTCGGGCTGCCGCAGCTCTCACTCGTGCCCAGACACTTCGTAGCCTGGCCCGCCGGCTTTGCCGCCGGGTGGTTTGTCGCGCTCGGCGTGGCCGTGCTGGCGTCGGCCGACGCGTCCTTCGATCGTTCCGTGGAGGTTGGAGATGGATAAGAACCCTTCGATGGTCAAGGCGACCGTGATCGGGGGCCTGTCGGCCGCCGTCCTATCCGCGATCCCGATCGTCGGTTGCCTGAACCTGGCGTGTTGCTCGCTGCTGATCGGGGGCGGCTTGCTGGCCTCGTTCATCTATTCGCGCGACGTGGCTGCGGCGGGCGGCACGTTCGCCGTCGGGAACGGCGCCGCCGTCGGTCTCGTCACAGGCGGTTTCTACGCCGTGGGAAGCGCCTTCGCGAGCGCCATCACTCGGATGATCATCGACGTTTCGCCGGCGGAACAGTTCGAGCTGATCCGCGAGCAAATGGAGTCGAGCGGAAGCATGCCGCCCGAGATGCTCGATTCGCTGGACCAGGTTTCCAGTTTCCTTGCGGAGTCCGGAGGCGGGCTGCTGTTCATCATCGGGTTCGGCTTTTCGTTGCTCCTCGGCGCGGTGTTCTGCACGGTCGGCGGACTGATCGGCGGCGCCGTGTTCAAGCAACAGCCTCCCGCACCGGCCGCGCCGCCCACACCCGAAGGCGGCAGCGCCGACTAGAACGGTTGTCCGCCCGCGGACAAGGCTGTCCGAAAAACGGAGCCGGACCCGGCCGCGGGTCCGGCTTTTTGTCGGATCGTGGAGCGTCGCGTGCTGGCGTGCCGCTTGCAATACCGGCGGGTGCGGAGGGAGCCGACGGTTCCCGCCCATCGCGAACGAGAACGGGACCCTCGCGAGCGATGGTTGTGTTGCCGCCGGGTGGAGGCCGGAGTCTTTTGAGGAGGCGGCTTCGGTCCTCCACCTGAATTATCATCCCTGACGATGAGAGAGCCGATCTCACGCTTCCTGGGCGATCCCGAGGCCGAGCGAGACTTCGACGCCGCGTCGGTGGCCGTGCTCCCGGTGCCTCACGAAGAAACGGTCTGTTGGGTCGGTGGAACCGCGCGTGGCCCGGAGGCCATCTTCCGCGCCTCTCCACACCTCGAGTTCTACGACGAGCAACTCGACGCCGAGCCTTACAAGATCGGCGTCTGGACCGATCGACCCCTCGATGTGGGTGGGGGCGCCGCCGCGGTGTTGGATCGCATCGAGTCCCGCTTCGGCGCCCACATGGACGCGGGCAAGTGGGTGCTGATGCTCGGCGGGGAGCACTCGATCACTCCCGGCGGCGTGCGTGCGGCGGCGGCGCGCCACGAAGGCCTGATCCTGGTCCAGCTCGACGCCCACGCCGACCTGCGCGAGGCCTACGAGGGGAACCCGTGGAGCCACGCCTGCGCGATGGCGCGCTGCCTCGACCACGTCGCGGAACTGCGTTCGGTGGGTATCCGAAGCTACACGCGTGAGGAGGCCGACCGTATCGCGGCGGGTATTCCCGGCTACAGGATCGTCCACGCGTGGGAGATGACCGAGAAGAAGCTGGCCGAGTTGCTGGTCGGGATCGACGACAAGCCCGTCTACATCACGTTCGACGTCGACTATTTCGACCCCTCGTTCATGCCGGCGACCGGGACCCCGGAACCAGGGGGCGGGGAGTGGTACGCCACGCTGGAGCTACTCGAGGAGATCTTCCTGCGTTCCAACGTCGTCGCCGCCGACATCGTCGAGCTGGCGCCCAGCGCCGGGCTGCACCACTGCGATTTCAGCGCCGCCCGGTTGGCCTACAAGATGATCGGGCTTCTGCAGCGCAAACGCTAGCTCCAGGCCCAGCGCCAGATCTCGCCCACCGTCGGGCGCTTGCCGTACATCAGGGTACCGATCCGGAATACCTTGGCGGCGGCCCGGAAGAACAGGTAGATCGTCCCGCTCATCAACAGAATCGACAGAACGATCTGCCATGCCGGCGGGCTGATCACGCTGATCCGCATGAACATCACCATCGGCGTGAAGATCGGGACCAGCGACAGAACGACCGCACCGATCGAGTCGGGGTTGGAGACGAAGAAGATCGTCGTCATCATCGGCAGCATCAGGCAGCCGACGATGGGTAGCTGCAGTTGCTGGGCCTCCTGATCGCTGTTGCACGCCGCGCCCACGATGGCGAAGATCGACACGAAGATGAAATAACCGAACACGTAGAACACGCCGAAGGCGAGGAGCTTGCCGGGCGCGATCACGTCGGCCAACCGCTCCATGTCGCCGAGGTTCAGCCAGAACAGCGCGGCGGTGCGCGCCAGCCAACCCGTGACGATATAGATCGAGACCTGCGTCAGCCCGACCAGACCGATCCCGAGGATCTTGCCGGCCATCAGCTCGTTCGGCGAGACCGACCCCAGCAGCACCTCCATCACTCGGCTCGTTTTCTCCTGGATGATTCCACGGGTCATGGCGTAGCCGTGGAAGTAGATCAGGAAGTACAGCATCATCACGAAAACCATCGTCGGCAGGAACGCGTCGACGAAGTCCTTCTCCTTCGTCTCTCCGCCCTTCGTGACCTGGAACGTGTTCAGCGAGACCCACTCGGTCAGCTCGCCGAGCTTTTTCGGATCGATGTCCAGCTCGCTGCGCTCGAGACGGATGCTCCGGACGTGATCCTGGAGCGCGCGCTCGAGCGAGCTCTCGGTGGATT
>WVWW01000149.1:14982-15194 GCA_011773795.1 Acidobacteriota bacterium | reverse complement strand
GTCGATGATCTCGACGGGAAACTTCGGCGATCCGTCCTTCAGTGTGTGCTCGGAGAGATCCTCCGCGAAAGGGCCGGCGATACGGCCGGTCGCGTCGATCACCGCGATGGGCTTTTGAACATCGGGTGTCACGAGCGTGGCCAGGATCTGGATCCCGAAGATGCCCACGATGAAGACCGGAAAGATCAGCGTTCCGATCCAGAAGGCTTTCT
>WVWW01000149.1:3098-14955 GCA_011773795.1 Acidobacteriota bacterium | reverse complement strand
GTACTCCTTCTCGCCGCCGTCGGTCGGTTGCTCGGATTCGGGGCCGACCTGATCGATGAAGATGTTGTGGAGCGTCGGCTCCATGACCTCGAAGCGGCGCACCGCGAGGCGTCCCGCAGCGGCCTCGAGCACCCCTTGTGGGTCTTCGCCGTCGTTCATGTTGACCTCGACGAACCGCTTGGAGCGATGCACCTTGGCCACGCCGGGGAGCGTCTCCAGAAATCTGCCGTCCCCGTCGAATTCGAGCTGCACGGTATTGCTGCCGAACTTGCGCTTGATCGAGGCCAATGAGCCCGACAGCACGGCACGACCGTGATCGATCAGGGCGATCTGATTGCAAAGCCGTTCGGCAGATTCCATCACATGAGTGGAAAAGATCAACGTCGTTCCCGACTGCGTGATCTCGAGCAACAGGTTGCGGAAGATCTCCTGATTCACCGGGTCCATTCCCGAGAACGGTTCGTCCAGGATCAGAACATCGGGCTCGTTGAGAATCGTGGTGATGAACTGCGCCTTCTGCTGCATGCCCTTCGACAACTCCTCGACTTTCTTGTCCTTCCACTCGGCCAACTCGAGCCGTTCGAGCCAGGGCAGCCCTCGGCGGCGCGCTTCGGCCGGCTTGAGGCCCTTGACCGAACCGAAGAACTCGAGCATGTCGAGCACCTTCATCTTCGGATACAGGCCACGCTCCTCGGGGAGGTACCCCAGACGATCTTTGATCAAACCGTCCATCGGCCGACCGAGGATCTCGATCGAACCGGAATCGGGGCGGATGATGTCCATGATCATGCGAATCGTCGTCGACTTGCCGGCGCCGTTGCGGCCGAGAAGGCCGAACACGGTGCCTCGCGGGATCTCGAACGACAGGCCGTCCACGGCCCGGTGAGTCCCGAAGGTCTTGCGGATGTCGTTCAACGTAACGGCCACGTCCATTCCGATCTCCTCCCCGCGAGGCGGCGTTTTGGGGCTGCGGGCATCATACGAGGCGTCCGGCGGGACCGCCGTCCCGGCGGCCTCAAGCGGTCGAAACCCCCGCCCGGACGGCCCGAACCATGGCCCTGGAGGCGCCGCTTGACACGCCGGACGGCCGCTTTAACTTTGCCTTCAGGATGATTACCGGATTCAACACCGATGTCGATTACGACGGACGCATTTTCCACGTCCAGACCGAGGACAAGGGCCGGGACAACCCGATCATCGAGTCGTTGGTCTATTCTCGCGGGGAGATCATCGCCGCCCGGAACACCTCGTACGCGGAGTTCAACGCGTCCGACGAGTACAGCGAAGACGAAGTCATGGACCGCATGGAGCGGCAGCATCAGGTGCTGATCCGGGAGATCCTCAACGGGAAGTTCGAGTCCGACGGCCCTCGGCCGTTCGGCCACAACATCATCTCGAACCGCAGCCTCGACGAGGTCGTGCTGCGCTTCCTCGTCGAGAACCGCAACCCGGATCCGATCCAACTCGAGTTGCCCGATGAGCTGGACCTGCTTGCCGGGACCAAATCCAAGATCCGGCTGCGCGTGATCCTTCAGGAAGACGGGTCGCCTGCCGAAGGGGCCCAGGTCCGGCTCAGCCTGGCGACCGAGCTGGGTGACCCGCACCCGCTGTTTGCGGCCTCGACCGATGCCGAGGGCTACGTCGACGCGATGTTCACGTTGCCCGACGGCAAGGATCATCCGGGCGATCTCGCTTTGATGTGTGAGGCCCGCGTCGGTGACTCCGTCACCGAGCTGCGCCAGCCGATCTCGCGGCTCGCCGAGACGGTCTGAGGGTGCTCTAGCGTTTCAGGGACGACGCGCGGGCGATCTCGCGCTCGGTCTCCCGCTTGCGCCGCGCTTCGCGCTTGTCGTGCAGCTTCTTCCCGCGGCCGACGGCGATCTCGATCTTGACGCGCCCGTTCTTGAGATAAGCCTTCGTCGGAACGAGCGTCATCCCCGTACCCTCCAACTCGCGGGCGAGCTTGCGGATCTCGGCGGCGTGAAGCAGCAGCTTGCGCCGGCGCACGGGGTCGATCTCCTCGCTGCGGGCGTGGCTGTACGGGCTGATGTGGGCACCGATCAGGAACAGCTCGCCGCCGGAGATTCGAGCGTACGCTTCCTTGAGGTTGATCTTCCCGGCGCGCACGCTCTTGACTTCCGAGCCGAGCAGCACGATGCCCGCCTCGATCCGGTGCTCGAGGTGGTACACGTGGGATGCGGAACGGTTACTGGCCAGGATAGGCGAGTCGCCGCCGCCCTTTTTCTTCTTGGCCACGGTGCCTCCATCGGGGACGTGTACCTTTTAGGGGTTTTCTCCGAGCTCGGCAAGCAGCCGGTACAGCGCGGCCCGTTTCATGCCCATGCGTCCGGCGGTTCGCCTGAGCGCGGTGCGGCGATCTCCACCGCCGGCCGCGAGTTCCTCCCGCCACACGGCGCGTGTCTCCTCGGCGTCGGCATCGCTCGACTCGTGGCCGCCTCCGGGGGCGATGGCCAGCACGATCTCGCCTTTCGGCGTGGGGCCCAGCGCTTCCAGTATCTCGCCGGCCGAACCGTGGAGGATCGTCTCGTGCAACTTGGTCAACTCGCGTCCGAGGACAAGGGGCCGTTCGCCGAGCACGGACCGGATATCCTCCAGGGACTCCCGAATCCGGTGCGGCGCCTCGTACAGGACCAGCGGCACATCCAGTGTGGAAAGCCCCCGTAGGACGCGCCTCCGCTCGCCCGCACGGGACGGCAGGAAGCCCTCGAACCGAAACCTGTCCGCCGGCAGACCGGACACCGACAGCAGCGCCGTCACGGCGGAGGGACCCGGCACGGGCGACACGGCGTGACCCGCATCGAGGGCGGCGCGAACGAGCAGCGCACCGGGGTCGGCCACACCCGGGGTCCCGGCATCGGAGACGAGCGCGACCGTCAGGCCCTCGGCGAGCCGGTCGAGCAACGGCTGCAACCGGGCTCTCTCGTTGAACTTGTGACACGACACGAGGGGTGTCGCGATCCCGAAACGTGCGAGCAATCCCGACGTCCGGCGCGTATCTTCGCACGCGATGCAATCGGCGTTCTTCAGCGCGTCGAGGGCCCGTGGCGACAGGTCGTCGAGGTGACCCAGGGGAGTTGCGATGACGACCAATTTGCCCGGCACGGCGCGAGGATAGCACGCGGTTTGTGGCGCGGGACGGGGTCTGTTCTTAGAATGAGGACGGCATGAGGTCGGATCGATGAGACGCTTGTTGTGGTTGTGCCTGCTCCTCCCGGCGGGTCTATTGCTCGGTCAGGACGAAGAGCCGCGGATCCATGATCCGGAGCTCGACGAGCTCGCGGTGTCGATCTACAGCAAGTTTCTCGCGGAGGACTACGAGACGATCCGCGCCGACCTGCGCAAGCTCCGGGACGCTTGTAGTGAGATGAAGGTCGAGGAGCGCGAGCGCTACGGCTCACTCGTGCTGGACTACGATCGCAGTTTCCACCGAGCACTCGACCGCGTCCGGGCGTTGGCCGCGAGGGGTGAATGGGACGATTCGGGGATACAGTACGAATGGGTGATGCGCTCGTGCGTGGGGTGCCACCGCGCGAGTCGCGAGGCGGGGTTCGGTCCCCCCGTCCCGGTTCCCTGAAAGCTCAAGTCATCCAGTCCCGCGGATAGCGAAAATCAGAACCGATCGACCGCGTCGAGATCTTGGCGATGACAGGGGGGACCCGCTTGAATTGCGAGCGTACGATCCGGCGGGTGACGCCGTCGACCAACTCCGGGGTAAATCCCGCTTCGATCGCCGTCGCTCTCGACGCACGTGCATCGATCAGCAACGCGAGCAGCCGATCGACCTCGGCATAGCTGAACCCCAGCTCTTCTTCGTCGTTCTGGTCGGGCCAGAGATCCGCGGACGGGGGTTTCCTGCGGATCGAATCCGGGACCCCGAGATGGCCCGCCAGGTGACGCACCTGCGTCTTGTACAGATCGCCGATCGGGTTGATCGCCGAGGCCAGGTCGCCGTGGAGCGTCCCGTAGCCCAGCAGCAGCTCGGTCTTGTTGCTCGTCCCCAGCACCAGGGCGCCGTGCTCGACCGAACGATCGTAGAGCAACGTCATCCGGGCTCGCGCCATCACGTTGCCCAGACGCGTACGACCCACGCTTCCGGCCGTCTTCTCGAACCCGTCGACGAGCGGGGTGATGTCGATGGTCTCGGCGTCGATCCCGAGCTCCGCGACGACCTTGCGCGCATCGCTCAACGAATCCTCGCTACTCGCACGATAGGGCATCAGACAGGCGTGGACCCGCCGTGGCTCGATGGCACGCGCCGCCAGGTAGGCCACGACTGCGGAATCGATGCCTCCCGACAGCCCCAGGACGAGATCGGTCAACCCGGTGCGATGCAGCTCCTGGTCGATGAATCGGGTGAGGATTCTGGCCGTCCACTCGGGATCGAGTTCGAGAGAGCCGTCGAGGGGGGCCGGCGCGTCCGTCATACCACTCCGTCTTTTTCGGTTGCCGCCGTCGGATCGGGTAGGTCATACCTGAGCCGTCGCAACCGGGCAAGCTCGCCCTCCACCAGCTCCAGGTTCTCGTCTCGCAACAGCGGGTAGACGGTTCGCGCGCGCCTCAAGACCTCCGTCTTCAGATCGACGAGCGGAAGCGCCTCATCGAGTGCAGGTGCCTCGGCAACGACGCGGCCGAACGGATCGACGACCAGAGAGCCGCCGCCGAAGGTTACGCCGTCCTCACACCCGGTCCGGTTGACGTAGACCATCCAGGTGGTCTGAAACCGTGCCGTTGTCTGCAACAGCTCCCGCCAGACCGACACCGAGGTGACCTCACGGCCGGGCGTCGCGCCGCGCGTGGGGCCGTTCGACAGGACGAAGATGACCTCCGCGCCCTGATGCGCGAGCAACCACGCACAGGGCATGTGCCAGAGATCCTCGCAGACCAGTAGGCCGGCGGGCCCCCAGGGCGATTCGAAATACTTCGCCCGGTACCCCCGAGCGAACTCCCGCCCTTCCTGGAACATCCCGTAAGTCGGGAGGTAGAGCTTGCGGTGCACGTGGACCACGCGGCCTGCGGAGAGGTAAACCGCCGAGTTGTAGAAGCGGTGGCCCGGGCCTTCCTCGACAAAGCCGAAGACGAGATCGATCTCATCCGAAGCCTCGAACAGCGGGGCCAGCCGCGGGTCGTCGACCGGGACCGCCAGCTCGGGGACGAGATCGGCCAGCTGGTACCCGGTCAAAGAGAGCTCGGGGAAGGCGATCAGGTCCGCACCGTCTCGAGCGGCCTCCGCGGCCGCCCGCCGATGGATCTCCAGGTTCGCCTCGATATCGCCCAAACGGGGGGCAATCTGGCCCAGGGCCACGCGGATGTCACGCATGGCTTCATTCTAGCCAGACCGTTGAAACGCTTCAGCCGTTTTGACCGTTATCTTTGGACAGAGGCCCCATGGCGTTTCCGTGTCGTTTCGGCGCACCTGGGCTGCCCGGGTCCTTTATGCTGCCAAAGTGACCCGGTTAAAACTGGCCAGCTTTTCGCCGTTGTGCTACCGAGGGAATATCGGTCCAAGAAATCGCGTTATTCATATCAAAAGGTCAAGGATTTAATTACAACTACTAAACTCAAATGCCAGATTTGCCTGAATCGTGACTGAACCCTCCGGATTGGCGCGGATTTTTCATAGGGTAAGGAGTGCCGTGCCACGATCCTACGAACGGGAACGGACCAAGGGGGTCCGGCAGCGATGGGGGCGACACGATCGAGCGCAGGCACCGGGATGGGTAGAACGATGTCCAGCAACGTGATGAACCGTAAAACCGAGATCGAGGAGACCGCGGAGGTCGTGGTTCGCCAGAACCCTGGCGAGATCGACGCCCCGGCGGTGACCCGAGCGCGTCTCAAGCGCAAGTCAGAGCCGGAAAAGCCGACGGCGGCCATCCTGCCGATCTACCTGCGCGAGATGGGTTCGACTCCGCTGATCAAGGAAAACCAGGAAGTCGCCCTTGCACGGGAGCTTCAGGACGCCCGTACGGCGCTGGCAAAGATCGCCATCAAGCTTCCCGCATCGGCCCGCGAGGCCTGCCTCAACAACGATCTCTCCGGTCCGAAGCGCGGGCGCGAATGGCCGCTCGACGACCTCGAAGAGTTCTACGGCAAACTCCTGCGGTACTCCCGCGAGCGCAAGACGGAAGCGAAGACCGCTCAACTGGCCAAGCAGGCGCGGCAGCAGAAGCAGCACGTGAACCACGCGCGTGACGCGCTGATCCTGGCCAACCTGCGCCTCGTCGTGCACATCGCCAAGAAGTACCTGAACCACGGCATCTCCTTCATGGACCTGATCCAGGAAGGCAACATCGGGCTGATGAAGGCGGTCGAGAAGTTCGAGTACGAGCGCGGCAACAAGTTCTCGACCTACGCCTACTGGTGGATCAAGCAGGCCATCGAGCGCGCGATCGCCGACAAGGCCCGGGTGATCCGGATTCCGGTGCACGTCAACGAGAAGATCAAGAAGATCGCTCGTATTTCGAAGGAGTTGGCGGAGCACCTGGGTCGCAAGCCGACGCCGGTCGAGGTGGCGAACAAACTGCACATGCCGGTGGCCAAGGTCGAGGAGATCCTCGGCGTGGTCCCCGAGCCGCAGGCGCTCGAGGACATGTCGGGCGACGACGACAGCCCGGGCCTGATGCGGTTCATCGCCGACGTCAACGCGCCGTGCCCGCTGGAGCGTACGGTGGATCGCGAGTTGAAGGAGAAGGTCGCCGGAACCCTGCAGGTGCTGAGCAACCGTGAGGAGGAGATCATCCGCCTGCGTTTCGGCATCGGCCGGGACATGCCCTACACGCTCGAGGAGATCGGCCGTGTCATGGGCCTCTCCCGCGAGCGCGTGCGGCAGATCGAAGCGGCCGCGCTGAAGAAGATTCAGGCCGCAGAGGAATGTCGCGACCTGCGTGAGTTCCTGAGCGCCTGATCGTCCTCGTCCAGCGAACATTCGAGCCGGGGCATCGTGCCCCGGCTCTCTTTTGCCATTCAACAAGTCCAGTCGTTCCAGCTATTTGGCGCGTCCGACCTCCAAGGGCTGTGGAAAACGCGTGCGCTGCCGCGCGAAACCTCGGGGAAAAAGGGTGTGGTTGCGGTTAAACCACTGATAAAAAAGCGGTTGAGATGAGTTCATCACGCCTGTTTCGGGTCCCGGGGAGACCCGCTTGATCGCCACCGCGGCGAGCCGTCCACAGCTTTTCCACACACGTCCCTCCCTCGCGGTAGATTCACCGCGGTTTCGCCATCGATCACGGCCGGACTCGACCAAAACCGGTAGATTGCGACAAGGACGGGCCGAGAAAACCCCATGACGATCTTCGACCTACGCAAGGCTTATCACGATTCCCTGTCCAACATGCGCGGTTGGCTCGGCGACTCGGCGCTCTCCGGTCGCCTGACCGTCCTGGACCGGCTGTCGATCCTGGACGCCTGGCAGCAGGAGATGGTCGAGTTCTTCGAGCGCAACGGTCACTGCTTCGCCTGCAACCGGCCGATCGAACGCTGCGAGTGCCCCAACGACTGATCGCAATCTCGTTGCCCTGGGCCTGCTAGACTCCGCATCCATGTCGCGTCTCGTTGTCGCCGATCCCTCGCACATCAAGAGCATTTATCGAGAGTCCTACGCCCTGTGGGGCGCCGGCCTGACGCGTCGGGACTACCTCGGACTCTGGAACGAGATCAGTTCCACCGCCTGGGCCCGGGAGAACGCGAGGTTCTACGTCTGGCTCGGACCGGGCGGGGAGGTCCTTTCGAGCCTCAAGGCCTACCGACCCAAACTTCAGCTACTCGGCGAGTGCGGAAGGGCGATCGTCCTGGGCGCGATCTTCACCCCCCGAGCCCGGCGCAGGCGCGGCCACGCCGCTGCCGCGGTTCGTGCCGCACTCGACGTGGGTCGCGAAGATGGGAGCAACGTCGCGCTGCTGTTCTCCGATATCGGGACGCGCTACTACGACACGTTCGGGTTTCGCGAGATCCCGGCGGAGGAACAGTGGGGTCCCCTGTCCGCCGGGACGGATGACACCCCCGCGGGTTGGACGCTGCGGGACATGCGGGACGAGGACCTGTCCACGGTCATCGCAATGCACGACGCGTTCTGCGCCGCGCGCCCGTTCGCGGTCCTCCGCGACCCGGCCCATTGGGAGTTTGTCCGTACGCGTGCGTTCGGTTTCTTCCGGCGGCTGGGCAGCGCCCAGGTGCGGCAACGCTGGCGCGTCGCCGAGTGTGACGGCCGCGTCGTCGGTTACCTGATCACCGTCGAGGGTCGGGGAGAGTGGAACGTCCGCGAGGTCGGGGCACTCGGGGGGGATTTCGAGGGCATGGCCGACGTCCTTCGCGTGGCCGCCGTCGAAGCGGCCAGGTCGGGTCTGCGCCGGTTCTACGCATGGTTGCCGCGCGAGTTGGTGGCCCATCTGTCCGGCTGGAGAATCAGATCGAGCTCTCGTCGCGGCGCGGTGCCGATGATCGCAGCTCTCGACGGCATGGCGGAGTTCCCCGCCCTGCAGGTGCCCGGCGCGGCCTACATCCCGTACCAGGATCAGTTCTGATCGTCGCCGATCCTACTGGTAAACTGCTGTTCCGATGCGACTTCCGCCACTGATCGCCATCTGGCTGATACTCGCCGCGCCCCCGGTCATCGCTCAAAGCGACTCGCCCCCGGCGGAGGATCGCTTCGCGTTGGATCTGGCCGAGGGCGGCAAGATCGACTTCGACCAGATGATCCACAGCGACGACGGCGTGATCCTCACCGGTCCGGTCACGATCCGCAGCGGCGACACCCGTATCCAGGCCGATCGCGTGATCTACCGCGAGGAACGTTATGTCACCGCCGAGGGCAACGTCCTGCTGGTCTGGCAATCCAACCGCATCTTCGGTAGCCGCCTCGTCTATGACCTCAAGACCGGTCACGGGATCATGGATGACGCCTCCGGTCAGGCGCGGGACCAATACCTCTTCTGGGCCAAGCGCGCCGAGAAGATCGGTGTCGACCTGATCAAGCTGAAGAACGCGACGTTCACCACCTGTACCCAGCCGACGCCCTACTGGTCGTTCAACGTGTCGAGCGCGACCATCCGCTTGGACAAGTACGCGAGGATGTGGAACCCGCGACTGGTCGCCTCCAAGATCCCGGTGTTTTACCTGCCGTACATCGTCTGGCCCGTGAAAGACCGGCGTGCCGCCGGACTGCTGATCCCCGAGTTTCTTGCGAACCAGAAGTTGGGAAGCGCCGTTACCCAGCAGTTGTTCATCCCGCTGGGCCAGAGCGCGGATGTCACGCTGCTGGGGACCTACTACACCGACGCGGGTCTCGGCGGCGGACTCGAGGCCCGCTGGTTGCCCAGCCGCCGGGGGTCCGCCTCGTTCAAGGGCTTCTACATCAACGACCAGGTCACCGACGCCGAACGCTGGAACTTCGAATACAAGCAGGAGCAGCAGTTCAACAACGGCTTCCGGATGGTCGCCGACATCAACCAGATCAGCGATTTCAATTACTACTCCGATTTTGCCCGTAACCTGAACGTCGTCTCCTCCCCGACCGTCCTGGCGCGCATCGAGTTCTCGCGCAACGGTCCCTGGGCCTCGTTGAACGTCCGCGAGTTGCGCCGCGAACAACTCCGAGTCGACGGGTCCGAGCTGATCCAGCAGACGTTGCCCGAAATCGAATGGCGCGGCCGCACCAAACGTCTCGGCAAGAGCCCGGTCTATTTCGACTACCAGTCCTCGGTGGCGGCGATCCAGCAGCGTGAGGAGCCGACGCCCTGCCTCGCCCCGCCCTGCACGCCCAGCCAGCTCGCGCCGCTCGATGCCGACTACGGCCGGATCGACGTGTTCCCCACCTTTTCGATGCCCCTGACGCCGGCCCCGTGGCTCGACATCACACCCAGCGTGAGGTACCGCTCGACGTACTGGAGCCAGCGTACCGAGGAGATCACGCTCACCACCGGCGATGTGACGCGCGTGGCCGTGGACTCGGCCATCACGCGCGGCCTCTTCGGGGCGAATCTGTCGATCGTGGGTCCCAAGCTCTACCGGCTGTTCGACCGCAAGGACGGTGCTCGCTTCAAGCACACGGTGGAACCGCGGATCTCGTACGGCTACCTCGATCGTTTCGACCGCACAAACGAGCTCCTGCTGTATGACGACGTCGATCAGTTCAACGGCAGCGGTGCCAACCTCAACTACTCTCTCGTGCAGCGCCTGTTCGCCAAGCGTCCGCGCACGATGCCGCAACCGGCCCGTGAGGCGATGCAACCGGTCGTGATGGCCGACGGCACCACGAGCGATCCACTCGCCGAGGGCGTGTCACCGGTCGACAGCGCCGTGGGGTTCGCGCCCACGCCACCGTCCGACGCGCCTGTCGAACCGCTCGAGATCGCTTCGCTGGAATTCCGTCAAATGCGCTCGTTCAACAACGACCTCAGTTTTGCCGACCGCGACGGGGACGGCATCGACGAAGCAAGCAGCCCGTATTCGGACCTGCAGATGATCGGGCGCTTCAACCCTTCACAGAAGACCAGCATCGACGTGCGGGGGAGCTACCACATCCTCTACGAGGACCTTCGCGACGTGACGTTGTCCGGCGCCATCCGGAACCGCGTCTCGCGGACCGGTTTCTCGATCATCTTCCGCAACGGGCTGGGGGTGCGGAACACCGGGACGAGCACGATGCCGGTGTTCGAGCCTGTCCGCGACGATACGCAGTTGCGGTTCGACACCGGGCTGAACCTGTTCGGGCGCAAGCTGCAGGTGAACTATTCGACCTTGTACACGGCGCGGCCGCCGGCCGGCCAGAGTCATCTGCCCGACCAGCACTGGCGGGTCGCCTACGCCACGCAGTGCTGCACCTTCGTTCTCGAGCGCTACACGCGAGACTTTTCCGCCGGCGTCGACCGCCGCGACCTGTCGTTCCGCGTCGATCTCGCGGGAATCGGTAAACTGTTCGACTACTCCGGGTTCTGAGGTGAGTGAACGCATCCTCATCGTCGGTGCCACGGGCCAGCTCGGCCTGGCCCTGCGGCGTCAGCTTGACCTCGACCAGCGCTCCGCCGTGGCACTCGGTCCCCACGACCTGGACCTGACCGCATTCGACGTGGGCGACCGGATCGCCGGGCTCGAGCCGACCGCGGTGATCAACGCCGCGGCGTGGACCGATGTGCGCGCCGCCGAGCAAGCCACCAATCGTCAGCTGGTCTGGGAGGTCAACTGCCACGGCCCGCGCCGCCTCGCGGAGTGCTGCGCCGAGCTCGGCGTCCCGCTGGTTCACGTCTCGACGGACTACGTCTTCGACGGGCAGGCCGACCAGCCTTACAAGGAAGACGCCCCCACCGGACCGTTACAGGCGTACGGCATGTCGAAGCTCGATGGCGAGCGGGAGGTGCTCCGTGTTTACCCGGAGTCGTTGATCGCGCGGACGTCGACGGTCTACGGCGATCGGCCGGAGGGTCCGCCGCACTACGTCGATGCGATTCTCGCCCAGGCGCGCGAGCACGGGGCCCTGGAGGTCGTGCGGCCGCCCGTCTCGTCGCCGAGCTACACCGTCGACATCGCCGCGGGGCTGATCCACCTGCTCGACGCGCAGGCGCGAGGCGTCGTGCACGTCGTCAACGACGGCGCCGCAAGCCGGCTCGAGCTGGCCGCCGAGGCCGTGCGTCTCGCCGGGTTCGATTTCGAGGTGGGGGAGCGCGCCGCACCGCCGGACGATCTCGAACGCCCGGACTACTCCGTCCTCGACACCTCGCGATATCGCGAGCTCACCGGCCGATCGATGCGCCCCTGGCAGGATGCCTTGCGGGACTACGTCTGCGGACTCGACGGATGAGAGTTCTGGTCACGGGGGTCACCGGTTTTCTCGGCAGCCGGGTCG
>WVWW01000149.1:272-3092 GCA_011773795.1 Acidobacteriota bacterium | reverse complement strand
GCCGCGACGAGTCGCGCTGGGAGGGGAGACCCGAGTCGGCCGGCGCCGTAATCGGCGACGTGACCGATCGTGCCGCGGTCGAGCGCGCCGTCGACGGATGTCACGCCGTGGTCCACGCCGCGGCCCTGGTCAAGTCCTGGGTGCGCGACAAGCGACAGTTCGACCGGGTCAACGTGGAGGGGCTGGGTTACGTCGTCCAGGCCTGCCGCGACAGTGGCGCTCGTCTCGTCTACATGTCGTCGTTCATCGCCCTGGGTCCGACCGACGGCACCACGTTCCACGAGGACAGCCCACGTGTCGACACGAACTTCCACAACGACTACGAGCGCACCAAGTGGTTGGCCGACCAGCTCGCGCGCAACGCCGACCCCGAAAACCTGGAGCTGGTCCGCGTGTACCCCGGCGTGGTCTTCGGCCCCGGACCACGGACTGCCGGGAATCACCTGGTGCAACTGTTGCTGCAGCACGCCCGCGGCAAGCTGCCCGGGATGCTCGGCAAGGGAGACTTGCGCCAGTGCTTCGCCTTTGTCGACGACGTCGCGGGAGGCATCGTGCGGGCGCTCGAGCAAGGCAAGGCGGGAGAGGGCTACATCCTCGGCGGAGAGAATCGCACCGGGATCGAGCTGTTCGCCGCCTTCGAGGGCGCCGCCGGCATCGCGCCGCCGAAACGACACATCCCGTTCTGGGCCGCGAGCATGATCGGCAGGGCACAGCGCTGGCGCGCGGAATTGCTCAACATCGAGCCCGAGCTGACCGACGAGGTCGTCGGGATCTACCGCCACGAGTGGGCCTACAGCTCGGACAAGGCGAGCGCCGAGCTGGGCTACCGCGTGACGCCGTTCCCCGAGGCCATCGCGAGAACCGTCGCGTGGCTCCGCGAGAGCGGGGAGCTGCGTTGAGCCGACTCCGCGGCGAGCTGATGCGCAAGGTCGTGCACATCAGCATGGGTGGGTTCGCGTTGCTGTTGCGCTGGATCACCCCCGCGCAGGCGGCGCTGCTCGCGATCATCGCGCTGCTCTTCAACCTGTTCGTGCTGCACCGGCTCACACGCCGCGCGCTGTTGCGCGAGGGCGAGCGGGGGTCGGGATACTCGCGGGGCATCGTGCTCTACCCGGCGGCCGTGCTCGTCCTGATCGTCGTGTTCCGCGACCGCATGGAGCTGGCCGCAGCCGTATGGGGTTTCCTGGCCTTCGGTGACGGCATGGCGACCGTCGCCGGTGTGCTGGCGCAGGGCGGCAAGCTCCCGTGGAACCCGCAGAAATCGTGGGCCGGGTTCCTGGCCTTCGTGTTCAACGGCACAGCGGCCGCGGCGTTCCTGATTCGCTGGACCCAGCTCGCCGGCAGGGACGTCACCCCGGCCGCTGAATCGGTTTCCTTTTCATTCCTCGGTGTCGGGGGAGACGCGCAGGAGTTTGTCTTTCTGGTCAGCGCCTGTTTCGTCGCGGCGCTCGCGGCGGCCTTTGCCGAGAGCCTGGCGACCGGGATCGACGACAACATCCTGGTGCCGCTGGTCGGCGGAGGCACGCTGTTCGCGGCCACGCTGGTCCAGCCGGCGCTGCTGGGCGCTCGCGCGGACGTGTTGCTCACCGCGCTCGGCTGGGGCGCTTTGGTCAACGCTCTGCTGGCGGGGCTGGCCTACGTATTGAGGAGCGTCAGTGTGTCTGGCGCTGTCGGCGGGTGGGTCCTGGGGACCGCCCTGTTCACGTTCGGCGGCTGGCGCGGCTTCCTGATGTTGTTCTTGTTCTTCGCACTCGGCACCCTGGCGACCAAGCTCGGGTACGGGCGCAAGCTCGAGCTGGGGATCGCCCAGGAGAAGGGCGGACGCCGTGGGGTCAAGAATGCGCTCGCCAACACGTTGACCGGTGTCCTGTTCGCCTTCCTGGCCGCCTCGACCGCCACACCGGAGATCTTCACGGCAGCGCTCGTCGCCGCGTTCGCGACCGCGGTCTGCGATACGGTCTCGTCGGAGACCGGTCAGGCCTACGGGCGGACCCACCTGTTGATCACGAACTTCCGTCGCGTCCCGCCCGGAACCGACGGGGCCGTCTCTCTCGAAGGCACCCTGGCCGGGCTCGCCGCCTCGGCATCGCTGGCCGCGATCGCCTGGCAAGTCGGGCTGCTCACGCTACCGGTCGCCGGGATCGTGGCGGCCGCCGGCTTCGCCGGCGCGACGATCGAGTCGTATCTCGGCGCGACCGTCGAGAAGCTCGATCTGCTCGACAACGACCTCGTCAACTTCGCCAACACGATGATCGGCGCGCTGATCGCGTTGGTCGCAACACGGATCGTGCTTGGCGCCTGAAGAACGCCCGCGATTCCCGGGACGGCCAACCGCGCCGCGTCGCGGCGGCGCGCCGTTCTTCCTAGTCCTGGCGGAAGTCGACGATCTCCAGCGGGCGCAGGGATCGATAGGCATCGAAGTACTCGCTGCAGTAACCCGTCACGCTGTTCCCCGCACCGTCGACGTGGTACGTGCTCGACGCCACACCGTCGTCCGTCGTGCCCGGGGTGCCGTCCTCGCCGCTACAGTCGTCGTCGGTGAACAGGATGCGGTCCGGTCCGGCGACGTCGGCGACCACGAGGCCGCCCGAGATGTCCCCGTTCCCCGCGCCGGAGCGCAGGAACTCACCGGTGCCCACGACCCAGATCGGACCCTGCCAGCTGACGGCGCCGGACAGGTTCAGGTCTCCGGTGACCCACAGAAGACCGGCGTAGGAGCCGGAGCCCGAGATGTCGTAGTCGCCGTCGATGAACACGGCCTTCGGTGAGCCGGGGACCCCGAGGCTCGAATCCGGCGTCGTCTCGTCGCCGATGACCTCG
>WVWW01000149.1:0-152 GCA_011773795.1 Acidobacteriota bacterium | reverse complement strand
TCGACACCGGCCTCCGCATCGAGCTCTTCGTTGTTACCCAGCACGCCCACGACCGGCACTTCGATCGACGTCCCGGAGGGGCAGTGCGCGCCGTAGTCGTCGCCCGTATAAAACTTGCGGTTGCTCTTACCACCCTCGAAGTCGGGTGTGGG
>WVWW01000200.1 GCA_011773795.1 Acidobacteriota bacterium | reverse complement strand
CGTCTGGTTCCCGATGAACGGCGCCTTGCCGAGCATGCCGTAGGCCCCCTTCCCGTAGTCGACGTAGAACGGAACCATCGCCATGAAGTCGTCGGAGACGTTCTCCTGCCTGACCTCGCCAAGGAACCTGTAGTTCTTGCCCGACTTCGTGATCTCGACGTCGACGACGTAGCGCGGCATCTCGGTGCCGTGGACCCACTGGTCGAAGAACCAGTCGACCTTGCCGTCGCCGCGCGCGTTCAACCCGGCCACCATGTGTTTCTGCACGTGCCGCTGAAATTCGCGCGTCGTCACGTTCTTGCCTGCATAGCTCGTCGCGAAGTCCTTGAGCATGGCGAAGAAAGCCGCGTCGGGGACCTGGGCATTGGTGTCTCGCATCAGCATGCGGAGGGTCTGGAGGATCATCGCGCCCTTGTTGTAGACCACGTATTGATAGGCGTTGGGGCTGCGCCGCGTGATCAGTCGCACGCCCTGCGTGACGGGCCCGACCTCGTACGGCCGCATCGAACCCGCCCCGTGTCCGGGCTCGGTCAGCCGATCTTGCATGTGTTTCCAGAATTCGTTGGCCCGGCCTTGACCCTCGATCGTCTCCAGAGCGATGGCCGTCGAGAACGACGCCAACCCCTCGGAGAGCCACTGATCGCGATAGCTCTCCCAGCCCACCAGGTTGCCCCACCACTGGTGCGCCATCTCGTGGATACCGACGGAGTCGACGAACATCGTCGCGTCCTGCATCGCACGGGCGTCGTAGAGCTTGGCACGGTCGGTCGCGTTGATGAACGCCGTGTAGGGAAGGTAGATCAACGTCGGCCACGACTGACCGAAGGCCCAGTTCGTCTGCTGCGTGACCGCGATGCGCTTGTGCGGTTGCGGCCCGAACAGTGTGTGGAACAGCTTGATCGCGTTGACACCGTCGGCCATCGCGTTCTGCGCCAGTGCTTCGGTCGAGGTCTTGAAGTTTTGGGTCGCCGTGTTCATCCCCGGGACGTAACCCTCGTAACCTGCATCTCCTCCCGTGACGTCCGTCGCGAACCGGCTTTGCTCGCCACGCCCCTGCACCTGCAGGAACGCGTTGATCGCGTGGACGATGTCCGGCGTTCCCGGATTCGTGTAGACCTGGACGCGCGTGCCGGAGACGGCCTCCGGCTGCTCCATCGCTTTGAAGCGGCCGTAGTTGAATCCGGCGACGGGAACCGGAGTCTCGGCGCGCCAGCGCGAGACGTTGCGCCCCTCCGACACCCCGTCTCCCAGATGCTCCCCGATCGAGACGATATTCCGGTCGTCCGGGATGAAGAACTCCAGATCGTAGGTCGCCCAGTCGGAGAACACGCCGACGTTGGGGTACCAGCTCGTGCGGGTGCCGACGTAGTAGTTCTCGTCGCCCGCGTCCTCGAGCACCTCGTCGCCCGCGTAACGCACGCGGACGGTCACTTCCTGGCCGCGCTTCAACGGTTCGGAGAAGACCAGGGCCGCGTCGGCACCCTCGACCGCGAGACTTCCGACATCCGTCGGCGGCTCTTCCTGGATGAACTCCACGGTCCCGGCGCCATCGACCGACTCCACACTCTGGATACGCAGCGGCAGCATGAGCCGCAGCGGAACGACGCGGAGGCCGCTCTGTTTCGGCTTGAACGTGATTGTCGTCTCACCGACGACCTCACGGTTCGGTTTGATCGTCGTCGAGATCGAGTAGTGCTGCGCG
Organism: Acidobacteriota bacterium; assembly: GCA_011773795.1. Taxonomy (GTDB): domain Bacteria; phylum Acidobacteriota; class Polarisedimenticolia; order Polarisedimenticolales; family Polarisedimenticolaceae; genus WVWW01. The sequence goes on along the minus strand of WVWW01000200.1, from coordinate 13,413 downwards.
TCGACCAGGTGTTTGCGCTTGCACAAAAAATGTTTCCTGGATTCGATCTCATCCCGGGTGTGACTCAGGTAGATGAAGCCGCGATTGGTCGGATCCATGAACACCAAAGCGGACTCTTCCGGCCCGTCGACGCCGAAGCCCGCGTTCTCGCCGACCCAGAGGCCGTCGGCGCCGAGAGGATCGACCGCCACGAGGGAGTGCGGCGATTCGTCGAAATTGATGAACCCGAGAAACACGCGCGGTTTCGTCTCGCTCACGTTCATCAAGTCCTGATAGACGCGCAGGGAGAAGTTCGTGTGCAAGTCCCTGCGCTGGCGTTTGAGGCAATTCTCGCGGAAGCCCTGCGCTTCACCGCTGGGCGCGCCGGTGGCCAGCTCACCCGCGGCGAGAAGCTCCTCGCCGGTCGAGTCGGCAAACAGGAACATCGCCTTCTTGAAGGTGTCCGAGAATCCCGTCGTGCCCTCTCTCCGTGCCAGCACCTGGAGGTGTTGCTGCTCGCGGGGGTCGAGCGGCGTGTAGCTCAACGAACCGTCGCCTAGAAACACCGCTCCCACGGTGCGCCCGTTGACGTCGCCGAGCAGATGGAACGCACCATCGAATGTCAGCTCGAACACATCCCGAGTCATGGTGAAATCGCTGACGCGGACGACGCGGCCGTCGGTCCGGAGATCGCGGATCGCGCGATAGTCTTCGATGTCGGCGTGCGCGGCCGCGGTCCAGAACAACAGGGTTGACAGCAGGCCGACGAGACAACGTGACCGTTGCATGGGGACGTCCCCTCGGGGTTCTGTGTACGTGCCGTGTCAATTAATCATATTCCACAGGCGCTTGACCCTTGGGGGATCCCGAAACGTCGAGAATCTACCGGCCGGCGGCGCTTTTTGTCGTCGGACGTGCCGGCTCGCGCCCGTCGCCGGGTGTCCGGTAGCGGCGGTGATACCAGAAGTACTGATCCGGATGTTCCAGAACGGCGGTGGCGATCGCTTCGTTGCAGAGTGACGTGATGCGCAGACGGCGTGCCTCCTCTCCGCGTCCATCGTCGGGTGGAACGTCGAGACGCCGCAGCGAGAGATCGTGCCGGCCGTCCTTCGCCCGGTGCCCGGCCATCATGAACAACGGCAGCTCCTGACGCGCGACCAGGGCGCCGGGAAGCGAAAGCGTCGACGTCTCCTTGCCGAAGAAGGGCGCAACCGTCCCGCGAGGCCCGCCGTGCTGGTCGGCGACCAGCACCATCGCCTTGCCGGCGGCGAGGTTCTGCAACAGCTCGCGCGGGGCCCGGCGTCCGTGGGACACGAACGAAATGTGGTCTCCGGGGAGCGAGTTGATCATCGCGTCGACCTTGGGGTTCCGTTGCCGCCCGACGAGCAGCGCGGTCGGGATCCCCGACATCCCCAGTGCGGCGACGTAGAGTGCCCAGGCGCCGAGGTGTCCGGTCACGACGATCGCACCACGTTGGGCCAACGCCGTTCGCAGCTCTTCCTGGCCCTGCACCCGGACAAGTTCCAGTGTCCGTCGTCGGTCCCGCCCTCCGAAACGGAGAAACTCCGTCACCGTGCGGCCGAAGTTGCGCGCGGCCCGCGCGCCGATCCGGACCCTCTCGTCGTGCGACGCGTCGGGGAGCGCCTGCGCCAGGTTGGAGAGCACGACCTCGCGGCGAATGCGTAACGTCCAACCCAGCCATCCGATCCCGGCGCCGGCGAAGAGCGCGAGGCGCCGCGGCATGATCCGCAAGAGGAACGCGGTCACGACGAGCGCGCCGTACTCCAACCGGTGTTGCAGGCTCACCCGGGTAGGGTATCGCATGGGGTATCGTCGCAGGATGCCGGATCATCACGCACAGGAAGGCACCAAGCCCCCTCCTTGGGGCGGCAGCTACACGATCGGTCGCTGGATCTTCCTGCGAGCGGTGGGCCTCGTCTACCTGATCGCGTTTCTCTCGCTGTGGGTTCAGATCGAGGGGCTCGTCGGATCCGACGGCATCCTGCCCATCGCGGACTACCTGGATCGCATCCGCGAGAACACGGGAGTCGATCGGTACTGGCGGCTGCCGACCCTGCTGTGGCTGGCCGACGGCGACACCGCGCTGCATCTGTTCTCCGGCGCCGGCGTCCTGCTCTCGCTCGCCTTGATCGGCGGGCTGGCGCCGCGAGCGGTGCTCGTCGCCCTGTGGGCCTGTTACCTGTCCCTCGTCTACGCCGGTCAGACGTTCCTCAGCTTTCAGTGGGACATCCTGCTGCTCGAGACCGGTTTCTGCGCGCTGTTCGTCGCCCCGTCTGGATGGCGCCCGCATGGCTCGGCCGCTCTCCCCCCACCGTCGCGCGCCGGCCTGTGGCTCCTCTGGCTGCTGCTGTTCAAGCTGATGTTCCTTTCGGGTGTCGTGAAGCCGTTGAGCATGGACGAGACCTGGTGGAAGCTCACGGCACTCGACTACCACTACTGGACGCAGCCGATGCCCAACGGGATCAGCTGGTACGCACACCAGTTGCCCGCGTGGTTCCAGAAGCTCTCCACGCTGTTGACCTATGCGCTCGAGATCGGACTCCCGTTCCTGGTCTTCGCCGGCCGGATCGGCCGACGGATCGTCGCGTTGGGCACCGTCTTCCTGATGTTGATGATTTCATGGACGGGAAACTACNNCGACGACGCGGTCTACCCGCGACGTTTCTCGGTGTCGTCCGTATCCCTGTCTCGGCCGACGTTCGTCCGACGCGTCGCCTCGGTCGCGTGTGTCGTGTTGCTGCTTGCGATCAGCGCGATAACGACGGTTCAGGAGCTGGCCCGCACGGTGCCGCCGAACACCGGAGGGACGGCCGGTGAGCTGGCCGAGATCGCCCGGCAGAAGGTCCTGAGCTGGGCGGAGCCGGAGATTCTGTCCAGGACGGCTCCGTTCCGCACGATCAACGGGTACGGGTTGTTCCGTGCCATGACGGTCGAGCGACCCGAGATCGTCGTCGAGGGCAGCGACGACGGGGAGAAGTGGAAGGAGTACGCGTTCAAGTGGAAGCCCGGGGATCCCGCGCGGCGGCCGCCGTTCGTCGCACCGCACATGCCGCGGCTCGACTGGCAGATGTGGTTCGCGGCGTTGAACCCGCGTCGCGCTCAGCACTGGCTGACGGGTCTGATGCACGGGTTGCTGCGCGGATCCCACGACGTGGTGGGGCTCCTCGAGGACAACCCGTTCGACGAGGCACCGCCCACCTACGTTCGATTGCTCTTCTACCGGTACCGCTTCGCGACACCGGAAGAAAGACGTGACCGGGGCGTCTGGTGGACTCGCGAGCTCAGCGGGCAGCTCACGCAGCCGCTCAGCCTGGAGCAGTTCGAACGCTGAAACTCTTTTGTTAGAATCGACACGGGTGCGGGCCCGCAGAGGCTGTCACAGGAGCAGGACATGACCAAGACCGAGGCGATGAAGGAGCTGCGCGCCAGCGGCAGCGAGCAGACACGCAAGACCTACCGGCGGCACGGCGTCAAGGGAAAGATGTACGGCGTCAGCTACGCCGTGCTCGGCAAGCTCAGGAAGAAGATCAAGACCGACCAGAAGCTCGCGGAGCAGCTGTGGGCGACGGCCAATATGGACGCCCGTGTGCTGGCCACGATGATCGCCGACCCTTCCGAGATCGGCCTGTCGACGATCAAGGCCTGGGGCCAAGACGCCGATTACCGTGGTCTCGCAGGCGCGGTCTCCAACGTCGCCGCCGAAACGCCCCACGCGGTGAAGCTGATGCAACAGTGGACCGCCTCGAAGACGGAGATGGTCGCATGCGCGGGATGGCACACCCTCGCGTCCATCTCCCGGCAGGACAACGGTCTGCCCGATTCCTTCTTTGAAGAGCGCCTGGCGACGATCGAGTCGACGGTCCACTCCAGCAAGAACTGGGTCAAGTACGCGATGAACAACGCGCTGATCAACATCGGCGTGCGCAACGCCGAGCTCGAGAAGAAGGCGATCGCCGCCGCGAAGCGCATCGGCACGATCGACGTCGATCACGGCGAGACGAGCTGCCGGACACCGGACGCCGCCGCCTACATCAAGAAGACCGTCGCCTACAACAAAAAGAAGAAGGCCAGACGGGCCAAAACGGCCCGGCGCAGCAACCTCCCGGACCGCCTATAATCACGACATCACGGGGGATCCGGGGTTCGCGGGAGCAGCACCGGAGGTGCGTCGATGAAACTCTCGATAAAGGCGATGGGAATCGCCGCGGCGATCTGTTGGGGCGGCGGGATCTTTCTCATCGGTGTCGGCAACCTGATCTCGGACACCTACGGTGTCGCCTTCCTCGAAGTCATCGCCTCGATCTATCCGGGCTACTCGATGTCGAGCACCTTCGGGTCGGTGATCGTGGCCACGCTCTACGGCGCGCTCGACGGTGCGATCATCGGTTTCGTGTTCGGCTGGGTGTACAACCGCTTCGCCGGAAACTCGGGTAGCTAAAACAAAACCCCGGGCCGCTGAGGGGGTGTGCGACCCGGGGTTTTTCTCGAACGTGGGATAGGCGCGGAGGCTACTCCTCGGCGCCCTCCTCTTCGAACATGGCAATCAGCTCGGCCCTGGCCTCTTCGTCGCCGGCCTCGACCTTCGCCACGAGCGCGGCGCCCTTCGGGCAACCCGACTCCTTGACCACGGCCATGAGCTTGGCGGCCGATTTCGAGCAGCCGTTCTTGGCGTGGACGGCGAGCTGAGCGGCCTCGGGACCGTGGTGCGAAGCAGCCATCTGCTTGGCGGCCGATTTCGAGCAGCCGGACTTGGCGCCGGCGGCCACCGCGGCGGATTCGAGGCACTTGTCGCATTTCTCCTTACCACCGGCTTCCTTGCAGCAATCCTTCAGCTCGGCCTTGGCCTGCTGGGCTTTCTTGGCGCAGCAGGCGGTCGACTCGGAGGCAGCCTTCGCTTCCTTGTGTTCCTTGCTGCAATCGGCGAGGGCCGCCGGGGAGACGACCAGCCCGATCAGGGCCAGGACCACGACGGAGGTTTTCAGAAAACGGATTTGACGCATGAATTCCACTCCATGGAAGCTGGGTCAGGGACAGTATCCTTCACATCCGGGGCGGACGCCCGTAAAGATCCGGTCAAGAATCGAGCAGTTTCAGGCATTTTCAGGTCGCGTGCGGCAGTAGCAGGACCCTGGAATCACGACATCGGAGTCGTCCCAGGCTTCCTGGAACCGGGCCTGGGCGACCTCGGCCTCCTCCGTGCGGCCCAGCCCGCGCAGGGACTCGGCAAGCCCATGCAGGGCCCAACCGTTGTTCGGGTAGCGCGCCAGGTTCGCTTCGTACACTTCGACCGCTTCCTCGTAGCGCTTCTGCTCTGTGAGCAAGGCACCGAGGGCGTGCCGGGCGGGCTCCATCCAGCCCCACGGCTCGTCGTAGTTGAGCTGCTCGTCGAGCTCGACGGCGCGGCGCAGGTGATCGAAGGCGGCGTCGTAGTTCTCCTTGCGGTATTCGATCTCCCCTTCGAGCACCGCGCTGGCGACGGCGAGGATCTGCTTGACGGGATTGTTGAACAGCAGGCGAGTCTCGGGTACGGCATCGCGTGCGAGCGCGAACGCTTCGCGCTCCGCCTCGGCCTCGTCCACGCGGCCGAGGGTAGCCAGGGCAATCCCGCGTGCGTAGTGCCGGACGGCCCTCGCGGCCAGGAGCTCTTCGGCGGGCTCCGGTTCCGCCAGGATCTCCTCCCACATGCCGAAGCGCACCATCACGTGGTAAGGCGTCCCGACGAAGACGTCGAGCAAGTCGAGGTAGGCCTGCATCGCACCGGGCGAGATCTCGGTCACGAGCTCACGGGCCGCCGCGAGCGCGGTTTCCTTGCGGCCGTCCCACATCGCCCCGTACGCGACGAAGTGATAGTTGTGCAAACGGTACAACGTGTAGAAATTGTCGCGACCCGCGTGCTCGACGTACGCGCCGTCGATCTTGACGGCCTCCTGGTTGGTGCGGATCACGTCGTCGTAGCGCCCGGTCCACACGTAGATGTGGCTGGGCATGTGGATCAGGTGCCCCAGACCCGGGGTGAGCGTCTCCATGGCCTCCGCCGCCGGGATCGCCTTGGCCGCCTCGGGGCCGGCCTCCATCGTATGGATGTAGAGGTGACAGAGCGCGGGATGATCCGGGTTGATCTTCAGCGCACCTTCCAGGATCGCGCGTATCTGATGCGTCTCCGGCGCGGGCACGCCGTCGTGGCTCCAGAGCTGCCACGGACGCAGCATCATGACGGCCTCGGCCGTCAAGGCGGAGATGTCTCCATCTTCGGGATAGTCGACCCAGACGTCCCGCATCGCGTCGGCGTAGGCTCGTTCCAACCCGCTGCGATCTTCGGGAGCCGGCCAGGCGTAACGGGTCGCCAGCGCCCGGATCAGATCCTGCTCGACGGCGCTCGCGTTGTCGATCTTCTCGACGGCGACCTGAACGGCCTCGTAGGCGGCCTGGTTCTTCTCCTCGGTCATCACGGTGTCGTTGTAGTTCGGGCCGTAGGCGTAGGCCTTGCCCCAGTAGCACATGGCGCACTCCGGATCGGCCTCGATCGCGCGGTCGAAGCAAACGATCGCCTCCTCGTGGTTGAAGCCGTAGGCCAGGCCGAGGCCGCGATTGAACCAGAGCTGCGCGTCCGGCGACGACGTCGTGATCGCACGCCCGATCACACCGACGTCGTAGACCAGCGGGGTCTCGGGCGCCTCGCTCTGACAGCCGATCAAACAAAACGAGACGATGACGTAAATCGAGAAGTGTCGCATCGGGATCTCCCCTGGCGGTCCACGGCCGCATGGTCGTATTGTGCCGGGACCGGGAGGCCGCGTTCAAGGGGGGTCTCCTCGTCGGACAACGGCCAAGTCCATGCCAATACGGACCGCCTAGGCGTTCTGGTCGATCGACAGGACCTCGGGAATGTCCGACAGGTCACGCAGGATGCTGCGGTGTTCCCTGTGGGCGGTGCACAGCCTTGCGCTGAACGCCCTCTCGCCCTCGTCCCGTCTCTCGTGCGTCACGTCGGTCGACGGAATCCGGTACTCGTCGAGGATCGCCTGCAACCGCGGCCATGTCTTGCCGTGGTTGGCACGGTAGACGACCGTCGTCTCGCGGGGGACGCAACGACCCGTGATAACCCGTTCCAGGCGCTGGGCAATCGTCAGGACCCCGAGGATCAGCAGCGTGAAGACCACCCCCGCCGCCACGTAACCCGCGCCGATGGTCACGCCGACCGCGGCGACAGCCCAGATCGTCGCGCCGGTCGTCAGGCCGACGACGGTGCCGCGGGCGCGGATGATCGCGCCCGCACCGAGGAAACCGATGCCGGGGAGTATCTGCGAGGCGAGCCGTGCGGGATCGGCCATCTGCTTCTGCGTCGCCAGGTACAGCGAGACCAGTGTGAAGATCGTCGAACCGAGACAGATCAGGATCACGGTGCGGAGACCGGCCGGTTTGTCGCGCCGCTCGCGCTCGAGCCCGATGACCGACCCGCAAATCGCCGCGACGATCACGCAGATCAGCCCGATGACCTCGCGACCCAGGCCCGGGATGGTGTTGATGTCCCCGATCCAGGTGTAGAGCTGTTCCACGACGCACCTCCGCTGTCCGAATCTTACAATCTTCCTCTCGGAGTCCGGTAAAATGCCTCGCCTTCGATCGATAGGAGACGCCGTGCTCGAGCTGATCTGCACCCGCACCTGATCCACCTGTCGCAAGGCGGTCGCCTTGCTCGACGAGAACGGGATCGAGTACCGCTACCGCGAGTACCGCAAGGAACCGCTGTCGGAGAAGGAGATCCGTTCGGTGCTGAAGAAGCTCGGCACGAAGGCGCAGGACGTCCTGCGCACGCGTGACCGCGCGTTCAAGGAGCTCGGGCTGAGTGGGGACGAGTCGGAGGCCGAGCTGATCAGCCACATGGCGGAGCACCCGACGCTGCTGCAGCGACCCATCGGGGTTTCCGGCAAGCGCGCGGTCATCGGGCGACCTCCCGAAGCGCTCCTGACACTGGCGTAACGTCGATCGACCGGAGCCCGGCAGCCCTCCCTGCGCCCGTGGATCCTGTCGACAGGACTTCCCTGGGTTATCCTGAGCGATCGTGACGACCCCGACCACCTCGACCGATCGTGCGGACCACCTGGTCGCGGTCGTGGTACACCTGTCCGGTCGGTATCGCGGCAAGATCCAGCGGCTGGGAGACGGACCGCTGCGGATCGGAGCCGCCGAGCCTGCGGAGATCCGGATCTCGACGGATGACCTGACCGCGGATCTCACGCAGGTTCCCGTCACCGAAGCCCATGCCACGCTGGAGCGGCGCGGGAACACCTACGAGCTGCGAGCCGAACCCGATGCGGACATCTGGGTCAACGGAAGGCGGGTGGAGCAGCGGCTGCTGGATTCCGGCGATGTGTTGGAGATCGGCGAAGGCGGGCCGGTCTTGCGGTTCCGCCTTTATCCCCCAGGTTCACGCGGCTACAAGTCCGTTTCCGAGGTGTTCTCCGACTGCGCCGAGTGCGTTCGGCGAGGACGCAACGCGGCGGATCGCGCCGGACTCCTGCTCGCCGGACCGCCGATGGAGCTGCTGACGCGCACGTCGCCGATCGTTCGCTCGGGCGTGATCGCCGCGATGCTCTTGCTGGTCACGGCCGTCGGGTGGCTCTGGGTGCGCGGCCAGCGCCTGGAGCGACGGCTCGAGGCCGAGACGGAGGTGGCGCGCAGCCTGGCGGAGCTGCTTGCCCGTGGGGATCGCGCGGCGCTCTCCGAGGACGATGCCGACGCGCTGCGCGAGGAGGTCACCAAGAGTGTTGCCCGCATCGAAGCGTTGGAGGAACGCTCGGGCGCGCGCGGGCGCGTCATCGCGAGCTCCGCTCGCTCGGTGGTCTTCGTTCAGGGAAGCTGGGGATTGCGCGACGAATCGGGGCGGCCGGTCCGCTACGGCTTCCTGGAACCGAACGGGAGTCTTCGTGAAGGAGTGGTTGGAACGGAGGTCACGCTCGAAGGGGACGGGCCTCGGATCGAGGTGCTGTACACCGGCACCGCCTTCGTCGTGACCGCCGACGGTTACCTGTTGACCAACCGACACGTCGCGCTGCCCTGGGACTATGACGACCCACCCGAGGCGCTGGGCGAACACGCGCTCGAGCCGGTGATGTGGCGCCTCATCGGGTACCTGCCGGGAACGGCCGAGCCGTTCGACATCGAATTCGTTCGGGCCAGCGAAACGCTCGATGTGGCGCTGCTCAGGTTTGACCCTGTCGATGCCGGGATACGCCCGCTGGAGCTCGCCGACGCTCCGCCGGAGCCCGGGGACGAGGTCATCGTCCTCGGCTACCCGACCGGGATCCAGGCGCTCCTTGCGCGCGCCGGCCCGGAAGCCGTGGAGCGCATCCTCGGCCCGGAGGAGCTCGATTTCTGGCAAGTCGCCCGCCGGCTCTCCGGCGATGAGCTCATCGAGCCGCTCGCCACCGTCGGCATCGTCGGCCAGGTCACACCGAGCTCGGTGGTCTACGATGCCGAGACCACGTACGGCGGCAGCGGTGGGCCGGTGCTGAACCTCGACGGCCGGGTGCTGGCGGTCAACGCGGCGATCCTGCCGCAGTTCGGCGGCTCGAACATGGGCGTCCCGGCACGGGAGGCCTTGAAACTTCTGCCCTCGGGAGACAACCCATGAACAAGCGAATCCTCCCCGCGCTGGCGGCGTTCTTCCTATCCGTCCCGGTCCTCGCCGGGTCCGCCGCCGACGGGCGTTGGGAGGCGCTGGCCGGGCGCTACCTCGACGAGATGCCCGCCCACTCCCCGGTGGGTGCCACCGGGATGGGCGATCATCGATACGACGGTGAGCTGGACGAGATCACCCCCGAGGCCCGCGCCCGCTGGGTCGCGTTTCTCGAGGGGGTGCAGGGTGAGCTCGCGTCGATCGACCGCGATCAGCTCGCGCGTGCCAACCAGGTGGACTACGCGCTGCTGGCCCATTCGATCGAGTCGAGCCTGTGGAGCACGAAGGAGCTCCAGGCCTGGGCCTGGAATCCGGTGCGTTACAGCGGAACCGCCGGAGGGGCGATCTACTCGTTGATGGCACGCGAGTTCGCGCCCTTGCCGGAGCGGCTCTCGCACGTGGCGGACCGGCTCGAGAAGCTGCCCCGCTTCCTCGAGCAGGTCCGCGCGACGCTGGTCCCCGAACGCGTGCCGAAGATCCACGCCGAAACGGCGGCGCGGCAGAACCGCGGCGTGTTGTCGATCCTCGACAACATGGTGAAACCGTCGATGGACGTCCTCTCGAGGGGCGAGCGAAAGCGCCTCGTCGACGCGATGGAGACCGCCACGGCCGCCGTCGAGGAGCATCAGACATGGCTCGACGAAACCCTGGTACCACGGGCCGAGGGGGATTTCCGCGTCGGCAAGGAGATTTACGACAAACGACTCGCCTTCTCGCTGCACACGCCGTTGACTCGCGAAGAGCTCGGCAAGCGATCCGCGGCGGAGTTCCACCGTGTTCGCCGCGAGATGTACGACGTCGCCACGGTCATCTACAAAGAGCAATATCCGCTTGCAGAGCTCCCGGCCGAGCCGGACGAAGCGTTTCGCCAGGTGATCATCCGCGCGGCGCTCGAGGTGGCGTACCGCGATTTACCGGCGCGGGACGCGATCGTCGAGACGGCGAAGGCGCAGATCGACCAGACGACGGCGTTCGTGCGCGAGAACGACCTGGTGTGGGTGCCGGACGACCCCGTCGAGGTCATCATCATGCCGGAGTTCGCGCGCGGCGTGTCCATCGCGTATTGCGATTCTCCGGGTGCGCTCGACACAGGGCAGAAGACCTTCTACGCGATCTCGCCCATCCCGGAAGACTGGACCGAGCAACAGGTGCGGTCGTTCCTGCGGGAGTACAACGTCTGGTCCATGCAGAACCTGTCGATCCACGAGGCGGTTCCCGGCCACTACCTGCAGCTCGCGCACTCCGGCCGCTACGCCTCGACGTTGCGCGCCGTGCTCCAGTCGGGGACGTTCATCGAGGGCTGGGGCGTGTACGCCGAGCAGTTCATGGTCGACGAGGGCTACAACGGGGGCGATCCACGACAGAAGCTGATCGCGCTCAAGTGGCTCCTGCGCGGGGTGACCAACGCCATGATGGACCAGGCGATCCACGTCGACGGCATGACGCGAGACGAGGCCATGGATCTGATGGTCGAGGGCGGCTTCCAGGAAGAGCGCGAGGCGGCGCTGAAGTGGATCCGCGCGCAGCTCAGCTTCGCGCAGCTTTCGACGTATCTTGTCGGTTACCTGGAGCACGTCGACCTGCGGGCGGAGGTGGAGACCGCCTGGGGCGAGGAGTTCACTTTGCGCAAGTACCACGACACACTGCTCTCTTTCGGATCTCCGCCGGTGCAGTTCGTGCGGGCCCTGCTGCTGGATCTGCCGATCCCGGACTAGCATGCCGTCCCCCAGCATCTTCAACGACGTCCTCGGCCCGGTGATGCGCGGCCCGTCCAGCTCGCACAGCGCGGCGGCGCTGAGGATCGGCCGGCTCGCGCGCGCGTTGATGAAAGATCGCATCCAACGGGTCGTGGTCGACTACGACCCGTCCGGCACGCTGGTCACGACGCACCGGACACAAGGATCGGATCTGGGGCTGGCCGGTGGCCTGCTGGGCTGGGAGGCGGACGACGAGCGGCTCGGGAACTACGAGGCGGAGCTCGAACGTGGCGGGATCGAGGTCGAGGTGCGCTACCTCGACTACGGCGCGGGGCACCCCAACACCTACCGGCTCGAGCTCGACGACGGAGAACGAAAGCGCAGCCTGACGGCCGTCTCGACGGGCGGCGGGATGATCGAGGTCCGCGAGATCGACGGCATCCCGGTCGACCTCCACGGCGACCTGCATGAGCTGTTCATCGTCGGGGAGGACGTCGATGCGAGTGCGATCGAATCGCTCGCACGAACAGACGGCGTCGTCGCGGTCGAGGAGCTCGGCGGGGCGAAGAACGGCTGGCATCTGCGGCGTAGCGCACGCTGGACGCCAGAGGAAACGAATCAGTTCGCTCGTTTCGACGTCCATGTTCTCCCGCCCGTCATGCCCGTGCTGGCCGGAGATCCGGAGCGACTCCCCTTCCGCAACGCGAGCGAGTTCCTGGAGTGTCATGCCAGGCAGCCGGCGCCGCTATGGCAGTGGGCGCTCCGTTACGAGTCGGCGCGAAGCGGCTGGGCCGAGGATCAGGTCCTGGAACAGGCCAAGACGATCCTGCATACGATGCGCTACAGCCTCGATCGCGGGCTCGAGGGTCGCGAGATCAAGGACAGCCTGCTCCCGACGCAGGTCAAGGCATTCGAGCGGGCCGAGCGGGACAAGAGGCTCGTCGAGGGCGACATCCAGAATCGCATGGTCCGTTACGTGACCGCGATCATGGAATCGAAGGCCGGCAACGAGGTCATCGTCGCCGCGCCGACGGCGGGCTCCTGCGCCGCCCTGCCGGGTGCGCTCCTCGCGGTCGGAGACGGGCACGCCTGCGACGAAGAGACCGTCGTTCGCGCGTTGCTCGCCGCGGGTCTGATCGGCGTCTTCATCACCGAGGGCGCCACGTTCTCCGCCGAGCTCGGCGGCTGCATGGCGGAGTGCGGCTCCGCCTCGGGCATGGCCGCCGCGGGCATCACGGAGATGATGGGCGGCAGCCCGGAGAGCGCCTTGAGCGCGTCCTCGGTCGCGCTGCAGAACATGTTCGGCCTGACGTGCGATCCGATCGCCGCCCGGGTCGAGGCCCCGTGCATGGGGCGGAACTCGATGGCCGCGAGCAACGCGGTCAACAGCGCGAACATGGCGATTGCCGGCTACGATCACCTGATTCCGCTCGATCAGGTCATCGCGGCGATGGACGAGGTGGGCAACGCGATGCCCCGCGAGCTCTGCTGCACCGCGCTCGGCGGACTCTCGATCACGCCGGCCTCGAAGGAGCTCGAGGCCAAGCTGGACGGCAAGCCGGGCTGCTAGGGCTCGTTCGTGAGTGCGGTGATCCGTTCCGCGTGATCGGGATGATCGCGGATCAACGCCGCGCGGCCCCCCGCCTCGTAGTCCGCGTAGTCGAACCCCGGTGCCATCGTGGCGCCGAGCAGCGCGAAACTTCCGCCCGGGACGACCCGCGACCCCTGCCAGGTGCCACCGGGGACGACCACCTGAGGTTCCATCCCTTCATCGATCTTGTTTCCGATCGTGACGATTCGATTCGTGCCGTCGGGGGAAAGCTGGAGCATCTCGACGGGATCGCCGAGATAGAAATGGAAGATCTCCTCACCCGGCAGACGGTGCATCGCCGAGAACGTGTCGGCCGTCAGCAGGTAGTAGATCGCGGTCGAGACACTCCGCCCCGTACCCGGGATCTCGGTATCCGAACGGTAAGTCTCTCGAAAGAAACCGCCCTCCTCGGGATGCGGCTCGAGCCCGAGGATCCTGCGGATTTC
>WVWW01000161.1:7536-7940 GCA_011773795.1 Acidobacteriota bacterium | reverse complement strand
GCATGCCACCGGACCTTGTGGCCGCCAGCGTCGCCTCGTTCGATTTCCTGTACCTCTCGGAGCTGGGCAAACGCAACCGCGTCGCCCCGATGACGCGTGCGCAGGATGAGCTCGAGGAGCAGAGCGGCGGACACGTCCTGTCACCGCGAACCGGCCTGCACCGCAACGTCCTGCTGTTCGACTTTCAGAGCCTCTACCCGTCCCTCATCCGGACCTTCAACATCGACCCGCTGGGCATGATCGAAGCGGCCCACGAAAAGGACCCGATCGAGGCCCCGAACGGCGCGACCTTCACCCGCGGCGCGGCGATCCTCCCGCAGTTGTTGAACGAGCTGGCGCCACAACGCGCGGCGGCCAAGCGTGCCGGGGACGACGTCAAGAGCCAGGCGATCAAGATCCTGATG
>WVWW01000161.1:6367-7502 GCA_011773795.1 Acidobacteriota bacterium | reverse complement strand
GACAGCCTGTTCGTCGCTTCCGGCGAGTCCGAAGCGGGAGCCGCGGCGCGCCTGGGCAACGAGCTCGCAGACCGGGTCAACGAGGAGCTCGCGGCCCACGTTCGAGACCGCTGGAACGTCGAGAGCCGTTTACTGCTCGAGCTCGAACGGCTGTACCTGCGGTTGCTGCTGCCCGAGGTCAAGCACGGCGGCGGCGGCGCACGCAAGCGCTACGCCGGACTGGTCCGGACCAACGACGGCGACGAGGTCGTGCTGACCGGCATGGAGGCGGTGCGCCGCGACTGGACACCGCTCGCGCGTCGTGCCCAGCGGGACCTCTTCGACCGCCTGTTTCACGATCGCGACGTCACCGCCTACCTGCGCGAGCTGGTCGCGAAGCTCCGCAACGGCGAGTTCGACGATCAGCTCGTCTACCGCAAGACGTTGCGGCGCCGATTGGAAAGCTACACCGCGACGACCCCGCCCCACGTTGCGGCCGCGCGCAAGCTCCGCGGTCCCGCACCCAGAGTCGTCCGGTACTTCATCACGGTCAACGGCCCCGAGCCGGCGGCACACCGCGACTCCCCGATCGATTACGAGCACTACGTGCAGCGACAGGTGCGCGGGATCGCGGAACCGGTGCTCGGGATCCTCGGCCTGGAGTTCGACCAGGTCATCGGGGACGACACCCAACTAAGGCTTTTCTAGTCGCGGGCAACCGCAGCCAGCAGCTCGCGCGCGCGTTCCTCGACACGATCGAAGCGCCGTTCCTCGAGGAAACGCTTCTCGAAGAGCGGCGCGACGAATCCCACTGCCCAGGCACCGGCGGCCAGCCACTCGACGGCGTTCTCCCGGTTTACGCCGCTCGTCGGGACGAGCCTCAGGAACGGGAGCGGGCCGAGACACGCCGTCACGAAGGAGGGCCCGCCGCCCGGCGCCGGGAAGACCTTCTGGAGAACAGCGCCCGCGCGCCAGGCACGCAGCATCTCCGTCGGGGTGCTCGTGCCGGGCATCATGGCCACTCCGAGGTCGACGGCGCGCTCGATCACCGCTTCGTCGACCACCGGTGAGACGAGGAACTTGGCTCCGGCACGAACGGCGTCGTCGACGTCGTCGACCTCGATCACCGTCCCCGCGCCGACGACGAGCTCGGAAC
>WVWW01000161.1:4255-6281 GCA_011773795.1 Acidobacteriota bacterium | reverse complement strand
CTTCCGGCTTCACGACGCCCCCCAGCTCAACGCCTCTTCCTCGGTGTCGATGTCGAGCGCGAGAGAGAGCTGGTCGACGAGCGGGACGCGCACACGACAGCCCGTCTTTCGGGTTCGGTCGCGTCGGATCAACAGGTCGGAGAGCACCCTCTCGAGTTGCGTCAGCGTGATCCGGCCCCGGCCGAGCCGGCTGGCCCCATGGACCCCGGCGCGCACCGTCACCCAGGTGATGTCCGGCCACCGCAGGGTCAGCAACCTGCGACAGTCCTCGACCAGGAGCGACCCGATCATCCTGAACAGGACCATCGACCGCCGGTAGGCCAGCGTGCGATTGCGCGTGGCATAGACGTGGCTGAACAGGCGACGGACGAAATCGAGTCTCAGGGCTGGAGGATCGACGATCACGAGGTGGCCGCCGAGCACTTCCACCGCCTTTTGCCCACGCGCGGGCCTGACGAAGTAGCGCGGCTTCCAGGCGGATGCACCCAGCTCTCGGGGGTCCGGCGGGACGCGGACGAGCGAGTACCACAGGTCGCACGGGGCGGCCCGACGGAAGTCCGCGGCCATGGCGTCGAGCGTCTCGGCCTCGGGCAGGATGTCGCAGGTGATGAAAGCGACGGGTTCGCCGGGGTGACGCGCCTGCACGGAGCGCAGCGAGCGATCGATGTTCGTGCCGAAATCGGCGTTGGTATCGACGAGATCGACCTCCGGGCAGATCGAGCGATACACGCGTGCGGGCCCTGCCAGATAGACGGGCCCGAACGATTCCGAGGCACGGATCCTCTGGATGACGTTGTTTACCAACGGAATCCCGTCGATACGAAGATCCGCCCCTTTGAGACCCGACAGGGAGTGGACCTCGTCGACGCCCTCCGGGAGCTGGCCGGGCCGGCCGTCGCTGCCCGCCAGGATGATGATGGGGATCTTGTTCACCGTGTTTCCGCTCGCCGCGTCCCTTGCCCGTTTGCGGGGCTTGTTACATATTACGCATGGGTCAGGGAAATTGCCGTGCGTCTGCGCGTCCTAAGCTACAACATCCATCGGGCGATCGGGGTCGACCGCCGGTTTCGGCTCGACCGGATTGCCGACATCCTCTACCACCACGACGCCGACCTGATCTTGCTCCAGGAGGTGGACGACGGCGCGCCGCGGTCGAATCGACTCGATTTGGCCAAGAAACTGGCCCAGATGGTCGACTACCCGCACTACGCCGTCGGTCACAACGTCACGCTTCGCAAGGGCCGTTACGGAAACGCGACGCTGAGCCGCTTCCCGATCCTGCGCGAGCGCAACATCGATCTGACGATCGGCAACCGCAAGCGCCGCGGCTGCCAGCACACGACCCTGCGCATCGAGAAACGGGCCGGGCATCCGCACTGGATCGAGGTGTTCAACCTGCACCTCGGCCTGTCCAACAAGGAACGCACGCAGCAGATCGGGCGGTTGGTGAAATCCGACGAGTTCAAGTCATTGACGCCGGAGCGGCCCTGCATCGTGGCGGGTGACTTCAACGATTGGCGCTCGATGCTGCATCCGATCTTCACGCAGATCCTCGACTTCCACTGCGCGACGCAGCCGGACGACGAGCTCAACGGGGCCATCCGGACGTTCCCCGCCTTTTCGCCGACCGGCGGGCTCGACCGCCTTTACTGCCGTGGCCTACGCATCCTGAATGCGCGAAGCTGCCGTTTACGCGCCTCCCGGGTCGCCAGCGACCACCTGCCGGTGATCGTCGACCTGGAGATCCCGTAATCCCTCACTCGCCCGGGTCCGGGGCGGTGGACAGCGTCTCGGCGCCGATCGATCGTTCGAGAAGCTCGCCGGCGTAGGCGCTGTCGCCGGCTTCGGCGGCGTAGTCCGAGGCGCGGCGCAGGAATTGCGCCTCGTTCGGCGCCCGCGCGAGGGCACGGTCCAGCGCCTCGCGGGCAGCGCCGCTGTCGGCGGCCGCAAGCTCGCGCGCGACGCGCGCCAACCAGGCGCGCGCGCTACCGTCGCGGGCGGTTGCCAGCACGCGGTCGCCCGGCTC
>WVWW01000161.1:0-4243 GCA_011773795.1 Acidobacteriota bacterium | reverse complement strand
GCCACCGAGACGCATCGCGCGCTTGAACCAACCCAACGCCACTTCCGGGTTTCCCGCGGTGAGCTCGACCTCGGCGAGGAGCAACGGGATCGCGCCGTCGACGGTATCGTCCACCATGCGACTTTCGAGCAGCCGACTGTTGCGCCGGTATTCGTTGAGCCGTGTGCTGATGTTGCGGTACCGCCTGGACTCGTCCTCACGGCCGGCGCGAGAGAGCAACGACGCCAGGTGCTCGTAAGGCTGCCGCATCGAGGGGTCCAGCTCGATTGCGCGGAGGAACGTCCGCTCGGCCGTCGCATCGTCTCCGCGATCCAATGCCTGCAACCCGCTGCGATAGACGATCGCGGCGGAATGCGGAAGGTTCGACAACCCTTCCTCGACGATCGCCGTGGCGCGCTCCTCCTCACCTTGCATGCGCAAGACGTCGATCAGGCTCGTGACGGTCGGCTCGGCGAGCGGGTCCAGGGCGTAGCTCTTTTCGAGCAACGTCACCACCGTGTCGAACTCCGATCGGGTGTAACGAATCATCGCCTGGCGATACCAGGTCTCGGCGTGGCCCGGGTCGAGCTCCGCGGCACGCCCGAACGACGCCAGCGCGTCATCGAACAGGCTCAGATGGAACTCGTTGAATCCCTTGTAGAACCAGGGCAGGGCCAGATCGGGGTGCTGCTCCGTGATCTCGCGGAAGATCCGGATCGCTTCCTGGTTGCGACCCATCTGGTTGCACAAGGTGGAAACCCAGACGTAGGGGTCGCGCAGGACCACCGCGGTGCGCAGCGCCTGCGCGGCGTGGTCCAGAGCCCGACCGTGATCGCCGGCCTGGAACGACTCGTTGAAGCGGCGTCGTTGCTGCTGGTAGACCGGATCCGCCTCGGCCGCCGCGAGGGCCGCGGCGTCCGGCTGCGCGGGCGCCTGCGGAGCGGGTTCGCAGGCACAAGCGATCGCGACCACGGCCAGGGCGGCGGCCAGGCGTCTCATTCGGACGTTCCGGCCAGGCCTTGGCCCTCGACGATCGTCACGCGCCGCCCGGCGGCGACCGCTTCGAGTTCGTCGACGATCCCCGACGGCCAGCGCACCACAAGGCGGTCCGCCACGGACGACCGGCCCAGACCGAACATCACGTCGTAGCTACTCTGCGAGAGGTAGGAGCCGAACGGGTTGACCTCGCGCGACTGCGTGCGCCCGTCGGCCGTAAGCTCGACGCGCGCCCCCACCCCGTCGCGATTGGACCGCGTGCCGCGCAGGGCGACGTGAAGCCAGCGGGCGCCGTGCGCGCCGCGGTTCATCAGGATCGTCGGCGTCGCATCGATGTTGGTCGCGATGAAGTCGGGCGCGCCGTTGCCGTCCAGGTCTCCGACGGCCAGGCCGCGCGTGCACTCGACCACCTCCAGACCCGGGCCGGCGGCGGCACCGCGCGGCTCGAACGTGCCGTCGCGGCGGTTGCGGTAGATCGAGTTGACCTGCTTGTAGGTCGTGTCCGCCTGCTTGTTGCGCATCAGGATCGAATAGGTATGACCGTTGGACATGAAGGCATCGAGCCACCCGTCCAGATCGTAGTCGACGAACTTGACCCCCCAGACCAGGTAACTGTACGAGTCCGCAAACTTGGCCTCGAACGTGGTGTCACGGAACAGCAGGTTGCCACGGTTGCGGTGCAACGTGTTGAAGTCGTGAGAAAAGTTCGTCACGACCAGATCGAACAGACCATCGCCGTCGTAGTCTCCCGCGTCGACCCCCATGCCGGCCTGCTCGGTGGCTCGCTGGTTGGTCGCCACGCCCGCCGCCAACGAAACGTCCTCGAAGCGCAACCCGCCGTCGTTGCGCCACAGGAAATTGGCCATCGAATCGTTGGCGACGAAGATGTCGGGGTCTCCGTCGCCGTCCAGGTCCGAAAGCACGACGCCGAGGCCGTAATGCGGCTCCGGCGCATCGATGCCGGCAGCGTCCGTGACGTCGGTGAACGTCCCGTCGCCGTCGTTGCGGTACAGCCGGTCGGCTTGCCCGTCGAGCCCGATCGGCCCCATCAGGACACGCAACCCGCGCCAGGTGATCTTGGCTCCGCCGTGCGGTGGATCCACGAGCGAATAGTGGGCGTAGTTCGTGACGTACAGGTCGAGGTCCCCGTCGAGATCCAGGTCGCCGAACGCCGCGCCGGCCGACCAGGAATCCGACCCGGCCAGCCCTGCCGCGGCGGTCCCGTCCGAGAAGGTGCCGTCCCCGTTGTTGACATACAGGACGTTGGGACCCCAGGTGGTGACGAACAGGTCCTTGTCGCCGTCGTTGTCGTAGTCGACGAAGTAGGCCCCCAGGCTCCACGCGGCGAGATCGACGCCGGCCTCCGCGGCCACCTCGACGAAGCGACCCTCGCCCTCGTTGCGGTACAACGCGTTGGCCCGGGGCCGGTTGCCCGCCAGCCAGTCGTCGCTCGTCTGCGCCGTCGCCAGATAGAAGTCCTGATCGCCGTCGTTGTCGTAGTCCGCGATGGCCACGCCGCTACCCAGCGTCTCGAGGATGTGGTTCTTGTCGAGATTCCCGCACGCCGCCACGTGATCGACCCCGAGTTGCGCGGCAACATCCTCGAACCACACCTCGTCGCGTGACACGGTCGTCGAAGGACCGCCATCGGGAGTCGTTGACGTCGGCGTGTTGCACGCGGCCAACGCCGCCAGCATCGCCGGCAAAAGAAATCTGGACGGGTTGACCTGCACGGTCGGTCATTCTACCGCCGGGGGACGGTTCGCGCCGCGCTAGGCGGGCGTGGCCTCGAGGACCTCCTCGATCGACGACAGGACCTGCTGGATCTCCAACGGCTTCGCGATCGTCTTCGCGCCGATCCGCTCCACAAACGACTTGGTGTCGGGGTCGATCAGGTCGCCGGTGACGAACACCATGCGCTCCGCGAGATGGGGACGCGCCGCGAGGATCTCGTCGTAGAGCTGGATCCCGCTCATCTGCGGCATGCGCACGTCGGAGACGACGACGTCGTAGCTGTTTCGGGCGACCTTCTGCGCGGCCTCGACGCCGTTGTTGGCGGTATCCACCCGATACCCCGCGGACTCGAGGATGTCGACAAACAGATCCAGGATCGTCGGCTCATCGTCGACGACGAGGACCCTTCGGCCGGCGCCCTGCGAGGCTGCGAGATCCAGTGTCGCGGACGGCTGCGTCGAATCGTCGGCTTCGGCTTCGCGGTAGATCGGGAATTCGATGAGGAACGTCGAGCCCTCTCCCGGCCGGCTCTGCGCGTAGATCTTACCGCCGTGCTCCTTGATGATCCCGTAGGACACGGACAGACCCAGACCGGTCCCCTGTCCCTGATCCTTGGTCGTGAAGAACGGATCGAAAACCCGCTCCAGCGTATCGCTGTCCATCCCCTCCCCGTTGTCGGTGAGCTGGAACATCACTACATCGTCCTCGGACCAAGTGCGGACGTGAAGACGGCCGGCGTCGCGACGCGCAGCCTGGACCGCCTGCTGTGCGTTGTTGAGCAGGTTGACCAGGACCTGCTGGATCTGGTGATAGTCCAGCATCGTCTTCGGCAGGCCGGGCTCGAGGTCCTTGACCACCTCGATGTTGTTGACCTCGAGTTGGTAGCGGCGCACCTCGACGGTCTTCTCGACGAGCCCGTTCAAACCGAGGTAGCGTTTCTCGGGCTTGTGCACCCGCGAGAACGACAGCAGGTTCTTGACGATCTTCTGGCAGCGCAGGGCCGACTCGTGGATGCGATCGAGCTCACGGGCCATCGGGCCCTCGCCGTGCCGGGCCATCAGGAGCTGCGAGAAGCCCAGCACGCCGCTCAGCGGGTTGTTCAGCTCGTGCGCCACGCCGGAGATCACCTCGCCGATGCTGGACAGCTTCTTTGCCTGCAGGAGCTGCAGCTGGGCGGACTTGAGCTCGGTCANNCTTGAGCTCGGTCACGTCCCGACCGACCCAGACGGTCCCGTAGACGTCGCCGCCGCGATCGGTCAACGCGGCCATGTTCAACTCGAGGTTGAGCTCGCTGCCGTCCGCTTTGGCCAGGCTGATCGCATGGTTCGTGATCCGTCCGCGGTTGCGGATCCGGTCGATCAGGTTGGACCCGTCGGCGCCGAGAATCGATTCGCAGGAGCGCCCCACCATCCCTTCCCGGGTCCGCCCGGTGAGCCGCGCCGCACCGCGGTTGAACTCGGTGATACGTCCGTGCATGTCGGTCGTCACGATCAGGTCCGGCGAGTGGTCGAGCAACGTGGAGAGCTTCTGCCCC
>WVWW01000119.1:11836-12048 GCA_011773795.1 Acidobacteriota bacterium | reverse complement strand
GATTCAGCGTACCGGCCCACTCTCATGTAGGCCGTGGCGAGATCGGGGTACACCTCCACGCTCCCTTTGATCTCAATCGAGCGCCGAAGGACCGGTATGGCCTCTTTGAACCGGCGTTGAGTGAGAAGGCTGCGACCGAGATCCGCATGCGCACGATAGCTGCCCGGCGTCAACTCGGCGACTTTCCGAAACATCTCTACGGACGCCTCGTG
>WVWW01000119.1:5485-11755 GCA_011773795.1 Acidobacteriota bacterium | reverse complement strand
TCGGTAGGCCGCTTCCAGGGTCGGCTCCAGACTCATCGCCCAACCGTAGTGGGCCTTGGCTTCTCCGAAATCACCGTGGCCTCGATGGACGTCCGCCAGGCACAGGTGACCCTCGGATAAATCCTCGTCGATCTGCACCGCTTTCTCACATACTTCCCGCGCACGATCCGCCCATTGAACGTCGCCGTCGTGTTCAAAACGTTTCCAATAAGTCGTGCCCAGGAGGGCAAGCGCCTCGGCATGGTCGGAATCCTCGTCGATCGCCTGTTGGAGCAACGAGATCGCTTTATCGGTGTTTTCGATTCGATCGTTGCACCAACCTTGAGCTCCAGAACAAAGATGACTCGTCAGCAAACCTAACGCCTGCAAATACGCCCACTCCGGAGCGGCGCTCTTCGTACCGTGAGACAACAAGTTGCCTCGCTCACGAGCATCGAGCTCGAGTTCAATCATGGCCACGACGGCGGTGACGATACGGTCCTGCAGGGTGAACGGATTTTTGAGATCGGTGTCAACGGTTCTGGTTTGCGATTGTATCTCCTCGTCCAGGTCGAACAGGTTTACTGTGAAGCGCACGTTATCCATATCCAACCGCAGAATGGTTCCCGTAACAAGCAGGTTGGCCCCCAGGGATACGCCGACGTCTCGAGTCGTCGCGGACGGCGAAAAGCTCGTCGGAGATGGAGTCGCGACCTGCAAATATTGTGTTGCGGTGAGTTGATTCAGCTTCGTCGTAAGAACCTCGTTCAGGCCCAGGCTGATGGTCTCCATGTCTTCGTCTGCCTGGCCAAGCACGTCGAAGGGGAGGACGGCGAGGTACTTTGCGCGCTCGGTTTCGACCGGCGGAGGAAACATCTCACTTATCTTCTCGATTATTTCGTCGAGGAACACAACCAGCGTCAGAAAGGCCACCGCCACCGCGATCGCTTTCCACCAAGCACTCCGACGCGGCGGCTTCGGCTTGAATTGCTCCAACTCGATACGCTTCGCAAGCTCCTCGAGTTCGTTGCGGAGGCCTTTTGCCGTTTGGTAACGCTGCTCCGGGTTCTTGCGCAAGCAGTGAAAAATGATCCGCTCCAGGTCGCGGGGCAATTCGGAGCGGATCGTTCTCACGGGCGGGTGGCAGTCGTTCACGATCGAAGAGATCACGGATGCCGGCGAGGACCCGTCGAACGGTCGTCGTCCCGTCGCCATTTCGTACAAGACCACGCCCAGAGAGAAGATGTCGGTCCGGTGATCGAGTTCCTGACCTTCTGCTTGCTCCGGAGACATGTAGGGAACGGTGCCCAGCAGCGAGCTCTTTTCCGTCGTGTCGAAGGTCGCGGTGACTTTTCGCGCGTCCGAAGAGAGCCGGTTCTCGCGGCGCAACCTTGCCAGGCCGAAGTCGAGAACCTTCGGTCTCCTGGTCTGGTCTATCATGACGTTGGCCGGCTTGAAGTCCCGGTGAACGACGCCGTGCTCGTGCGCGAAGCTGAGAGCATCGGCGAGCGGTACGGCAATGTCCAGCATGTCCTCGAGCTTCATGCCATGTTCCGGAATGACGCTGCTCAGAGCGTCTCCTTCAACCAGTTCCATGCTGATGAAATGTAAGTCGTCGACCCGATCGACCGAGTGAACTCCCACGATGTTCGGGTGTTCCAGGGCCGCGAGGGCCTTGGCTTCACGCTCGAATCGAGCGATCGAAACTTCTGAAGACACGAAGTCCCACGACAGGACCTTGACGGCTACGTAGCGATCGAGGGACGTTTGTCGAGCCTTGTAGACCACCCCCATGCCGCCCCGCCCGATCTCCTCGATGATTTCGAAGTCACCCAGATTCTTGACGTTGCCGGGCAAACCCCAGTGGGCTTCGATGATGCGCTCCACGGTTTCGAGCTGGGCGATGATCGCCTGGTCCGTACCGTCCTCGGCCGAGCGCATCTCGTCGTCCCAGGCGACCTTGGTTCGCTGGGCCACGGCTCGAGCAAGCTCGTCAATGCGGTTGCGATCCGCTCCCAAGGGACATCTCCTTCGCGAGGCGTTGCAGAGCACGGCAGGTAGCCTTTCTAGCCGCATCGGCGGACGGTTTTCCGAGAAGCATGGCCACCTCGTCCCACGAGTGCTTCATTTCGACGCGAGCGACAATGGCTTCGCGTTCGGCATCGGAGAGCCGCTGGATCGCCGCCTCGTAACGCTCGAGAGCTTCGCGTCCGATCGCCTCCTGCAAGGGCGACGGCTCGCGATCGGGCTCGTTGCTGTTCACGCTAAATGTCATCCCCCGCCGATGCCTACGTCGGATCTCGTCGCGGATTCGATTGCGTAGAGCCTGTCTCAGATAGTCCAAGAGCGCGCCCTCGTGGCGCGGCTCGAAGTCGTCGAGTTTCTGGACGGCATGGAGGAGCGTGTCCTGAACCAGGTCCTCCGTGTCCAGGCCATCTCGTGCCCAGCGGGGAAGACGGTGCGCGGCCCAGTGGCGGAAGGGCGGCAGATAGCGCTCAATCAGCCGGTCGAGCGCCTCGCGCTCTCCCGTACGAAAACGGCGCAGCAAGGCAACCGTCGTTTCCAACGACAGCGAGCCTCTCGCGTCCGAGCCAGGTAGCGAAGCTGAGTACTGACCGACCATGCCATCTCCCCCGGACAGAATCAGGAAGAGAATTCTTTAATAATACATAAATAATACATAATTGGCGCCCAAAAGTTTGACGATTCGTGGAGGAAATTCGCACGCGGCCAGCGCGAAGACGACCGTCTGATGGTCGGCCACGCGCGGCCCGAACAGTACCAGTTGCCTCGGATCTCGATTTTTCTACCTACTTTTTCTGCCCTCGGGGTTATGTCCGGTAGGAGCGATCGACAGATCCATTCGAAGGGAGGCAAGCCATGAAGAACAGACGAGACAGACACGGGGTTCGAGGGCTAAGGCGCTGGACGGCGGCTGCGGCAATTGGTTCGATTGCGGTTCTCGCGTCGTCGCCGGCCTGGTCCCAGAATCGCGGCGGGATCGCCCCGAGCGAAACCCCGCGACCGGTGGTCCTGTCGAGCGGATCGATCCAGAAAACGGATACGATGAATCTGGTCACGCACCGCCGGCCGGGATCCGTGATTGTCCAGCCTAAGATCGACCGCCCGTCCCTTACCGTGTACACGCCCCCCTTCGGTACCAGTGAGGAGCCGATCACGTACCTGCGCTTCGTGGTCCTGCAACGGAACGACAGAGGCGAACAGGACCTCGTGGTTTTCGAGGGGTCCGGTAGCGGCGGCCTGGGTACCTACACCCTGCGCCGGGTCGTGATGGCCGCGTCCCCCTGACGGTCTCGACTTCGACCGAAAAACAAGCCCGGGCCACGCGGCCCGGGCTTTTTTTCTGTGTGCTGTTTGTCGCGTCGTTTCTTTCGACGCCGTAGACGAATCTGAGAGCCACCCCGTACCACCGCGATGTCAGGGGGCTTCCTTGCTCCCCGCCCCGATTCACGGTAAACCCGACGCATGACCAAACGCCTCAGCCCCGATCCCGATCTCGAGAACCTGGTCCAAGAGCTCAACACGAAGGCTGCCGACGACGACCCTTCTCCCGACCTCGAGCCCGGCGAGGCGGAGGGCGCGAAGTCCCCCGTCCCACTCGCGGCGCGCTGGCCGCTGGCCGACCCGACGGCGCGGGGCCACCGGTTCCTCGACCGGCTGCTCCGCACGGCGCGCAACGCGCACGCGTCGGACCTGTTGCTGGTCAGCGGGACCGTCCCGGTACTGCGCCGAAACGGAAAGCTCATCCCGTCCGGTGAAGATCCATTGAATCCCGATCAGGTCGAGATGCTCTGTGCGGCGCTGGTGCCCGACGAACGGCGCGAGGAAGTCGCCCGTCGCGGAACCGCAGACTTCTCGATCCGCAACGGCAGCGCCGGCGTCCTCCGCTGCAACGTCCATCGCGAACGCGGCTTCTGGGCCGCGGCCGTGCGGCTCCTCCCCGACCACCCGCCGGACATCGATTCGTTGAACCTGCCGTCTCAGCTGAAGCGGCTCGCCGAACTGGAGCACGGCCTGGTGCTGGTCACCGGGCCGACGGGCAGCGGCAAGACGACGACGCTGGCCGCGCTGGTCCGTCGAATCCTCGAGCTACGCCGCACTCACCTGATCACGATCGAGGACCCCGTCGAGTTCGAGCACGCGCACCGCGAGTCCGTCGTCGAGCACATCGAGGTCAGCCGCGACGTCGAAAACTACGGTTCCGCACTCCGCTCGGTCGTGCGCCAGGACCCCGACGTTCTGTTGATCGGCGAGATGCGCGACCCCGAGTCGATGAGCATCGCCATCACCGCGGCGGAGACGGGCCACCTCGTCCTGTCCACGCTGCACACGGGCGACAGCGCGCAGACCGTGCACCGCATCCTCGACAGCTACCCCGGCATCCAACAGGACGGGATCCGGGCCCAGCTCTCGGCGTCGCTCGCGGCGATCGTCTCCCAGCAGCTGATCCCGCGGGCCGACGGGGACGGCCGCGTCCCCGCGCTCGAGATCCTCGTCGCGANNGATGCTCGACCTCGATCGCAGCCTGGTCGAGCTGGTGCGTCAGAAGCTGATCACGCTCGAGGAGGCACGCTTTCGTGCACGGTCCCCCGAGGCCTTCCAGAACTACCTGCGAACGCTACCCAACGCGAACGCGGAGGATTAGGGCTCGACCTTGAACGGCGAGAGCAACCCGTCGAGGTTGGCTCGCTGGAACTCGGGCAGGATGAACGCCCCGCGGTGGATCGCCTTGTTGTAGTAGCGGCACTCGAGGTTCGCGGCGTCGAAACGCCCCGCGTCGAAGTCGCCGATCGGACAGAGATCCCCGTTCGCGGCCAGCGTGAACGACCACAAGCCACCGGGGTAGGTCAGGTTGGTGTAGTTGTAGATCGCCGTGCGCCCGAACGCCGCGGAGAGGATCTCCAGCATCGAGCGCTGCCGCCCCGCTTCGTAGAACGGGGACTCGGCCTGCGAGACGACGAGCCCTCCGGGCTCGAGGACCCGTTTCACGTCGGCGTAGAACTCCGGGCCGAACAGCGGCGTCGCCGGCCCGATCGGATCGGTCGAGTCGACGATCACCAGGTCGTAGCGTTCGTCGGTGCCCGCGACGAACTCGACACCGTCCGCGACGGTCACGGTCACCCGCTCGTCGTTCAACGCCTCCGAGGTGACCGGCAAATGCTCGCGACAGGCCTCGATCACCAGCGGATCGATCTCGACGAGCCGCACGGACTCGATCGACGGGTGGCGCAGCAGCTCGCGCACCGTGCCCCCGTCCCCCCCGCCGATGACCAGGGCGCGCCGCACGCCGGGGTGCACGAACATCGGGACGTGGGCGATCATCTCGTGGTAGACGCACTCGTCGCGCTCGCTGACCATCGCGATGCCGTCGTTGAACAGCATGCGGCCGAAGCCCTCGGTCTCGACGATGTCGATCTGCTGGAACGCACTTTCCTCGGAGTACAAGGTCCGGCGCACCTTGTAGCGCAGACCGAGATGCCCCTGATGCATCTCCTCGGCCCACAGCTCCAGGCGGTGCTTGGCGTCGTCGCTCACGAGGTCTCCAGCTCCAGGGTCTCCACGGCGATCGGGATCGGATGCGGACGCGACTCCGCATGCGGCGGCCGGAAATGGCTCAGGAAGCGCACGCGGTAGCCGCAGTCGATGTCTTGCGTGACGTTGGCCCGTAGCGAGTATCCGGCCGGAGACGCATAGGCCGAGTCGCCCTGATCGAACAGCACGACGTCGAACGAACGGGGCCGGAAGACCTCGAGCACGCGCTCGCACAAGGCAGAGGGATCTTCACCGAACCCGAAGTTCGTCTCGAAGCTGGCATAGGAGCCGTGGTCCTCGGGCGTGACGTGAACGGTCCCGTAGTGCTGTCCGTAGACGCCGTTCAACGAGTACCCGCTGGGCTCGAACAGGTGCTCCTCGAAACGGTAGCCGGGCAGGATGCGCCGCATCGCCTCGGTCCGCTTGCGCGCCGCCGCGGTGCCTGCCTGCCGGAGATCGAACATCGCGGCGGCCTCGCGATCGAGGTCGTGCATCAGGATCTCCATCGTCGCGTCGCCCGGCTCGGCCTCGTAGGGGCGATCGAGGTGGTAGAGGTGCAGGTGATGCTCATCCTCGTCCCCGAAGCGCATCGCCTTGCCGGGCAGGATCTCGTTCAGGGCGACGGCGTCCTGGTAAAAACTCGTTGGTTGCTCGTGCGGGAAGACTTCGTTCTTGCGCTCGAACACGAAGAACCGGACGTCCTCACGCGGCACATCCTTCAGCAGCTCCGCCACCGCG
>WVWW01000119.1:0-5470 GCA_011773795.1 Acidobacteriota bacterium | reverse complement strand
AGAAGGTAGGCGTCGCAGCTCTCCGTGGAGAGCCTCGAGATCACGTTGGCCCCCGCCGCACGCACGATCTCGCCCCAGCGTTGCTCGCCCAGCGAGCGCAGATCGGGCGTCCCGGCAGAAACGGCCAGCTCGACCTTTTTCTCGGTGCCTTCGAAGAATCCGTTGGACATCGTCTTGGAACCCGGACGGATTCTGCCACAATCGCCCCCCTCTCGCCCGGGCATGTTAGAACCTATCCGCGAGCGACTTTTCGGAGGTGCGATGGGCGCCGGATTCAGTGCGGACGACCGGCTGCGGGTGACCTACCGCCTGCTCTGCGTTGAAGGCGAAACACCCCGGGACAAGGCCGAGGACATCGCCTACGAGCAGACGGTGGAACTCCCGCCCTCCTGCGTCGGGGAAGCCATCACGGAGGCGGTCGTGGGGCGGATCGAATCCGTCGAGCCGGGCCCCGCGCGTAGCTGGACCGCCGTGATCTCCTACTCGCCGGAGTGGATCGGCGACGACGCGGCGCAGCTCGCCAACGTAATGTTCGGCAACATCTCGCTGAAACAAGGCATCGTCATCACCGACGTCGAGTGGCCGACGACGCTCCTCGAGCGGTTCGGCGGACCGGCCCACGGCGTCCGGGGATTGCGGAAGATGGCCGGCGTCGAGCCCGAGCGACCGTTGCTGTGCGCGGCGCTCAAACCGGTCGGGCTGTCCGCGGAGGAGCTGGCCGAGCTGTGCTATCGCTTCGCCGACGGCGGCATCGATCTGATCAAGGACGATCACGGCCTGACGGATCAACCGAGCGCGCCGTTCGACGAGCGGGTGCGCCGGTGCCGCGAGGCGGTCGCGAAGGCGAACGACTCGACCGGCGGGAACACGCTGTACTTCCCCAACGTCACCGGCCCGGCTTCGCGGCTGATGGATCGTGTGGAGACGGCCCGCGGCGCCGGTTGCCGGGGTGTGCTCGTATCTCCCCTTCTCGCCGGCCTGGACAGCCTGCAGCGGCTGGCGCGAGAGGACGACCTGGCGGTGCTGGCCCACCCCGCGCTGAGCGGAGCATTTTTCGGCGCGAGCCACGGAATCCTTCCCGAAATCCTGCTGGGCGACCTGTTTCGCATCCTCGGGGCCGACGGAGTGATCTACCCCAACGTCGGGGGACGCTTTCCGTTCGACGATCGGATCTGCCGGGCGATCAACGATCGATTGCGACGCGATCTCGGAAAGATCTTGCCCGCCTTCCCGGTGCCCGGCGGCGGTATTGACGTCAAGATCGTGCCCCACTGGATCGCGCAATACGGTGCCGACACGATGCTGTTGATCGGGGGCAGCCTGTACGGCCAGGACGATCTGACGAGCGCTACGCGCCGTCTCGTCGATCAGATCAAGCTGGCGACGAGTTGAAACCCGAATCGGCCCTCCCATCGTTATATAGTGTGGCCGCTCACTGGCCGTGAGGGAGGAAAACGTGAACGACTCGGCGGTGCAGGGGGACTTGGGCGGCGGCGGGCGCGCGTTGCTGATCGCCGCTTCGTTGATCATCGTGATCGCGGGGCTGCAGGCCGCAAAATCGCTGATCCTGCCTTTCCTGCTGGCGATGTTCCTCGCGATGGTCACGCTACCGCTGCTCAACTGGATGCAGGACAAGAAGGTCCCGACCGGGGTCGCGGTGCTGCTGACGTTGATCCTTGCGCTGAGCATCGTCGTCGGCCTCGGCGTCATGATCGGCGGTTCCGTCGCACAGATCGGCGACGAGATCCCGAAGTACCGCGAGCGGCTCGAGGAGATCTCGGGTGGGGCGATCGCCCAACTCGAGAAGATCGGGCTCCCCGTCTCCCAGGAAGCTTTCCAGGATCTCGTCAATCCCGATCGCGTGTGGGAGTACGCCCAGGCAGGCCTGAGGGGCATCGCGACCGCGCTGTCGAACATGTTCCTCGTGCTGCTGACGATCGTCTTCGTTCTGTTCGAGGCCGCCGGGATCCCGGCGAAGCTGCAGAAAGCCTTTGGAGACCGGCGCAATTCCGAGCGCTACGAGAAGATCAAGTCGGAGATCCAGCAGTATCTACGCGCCAAGACGGTCATCAGCCTGGCCACCGGCACCTGCATCGGGATCGGGCTGTGGATCGTCGGCGTGGATTTCGCGTTCCTGTGGGCCTCGCTGGCGTTCGTGTTGAACTACATCCCGAACCTGGGTTCGATCATCGCGGCGGTGCCGCCGGTGCTGTTGACCCTGGTGCAACTTGGCCCGGTGCAGGCGTTGGTCGTCGCGATCCTCTTCGTCGCCGTCAACGTCGTGTTCGGCAACGTGATCGAACCCTACCTCGTCGGGCGCAAGGTCGGCCTGTCGACGCTGGTCGTGTTCCTCTCGCTGGTCTTCTGGGGCTGGGTCTGGGGACCGGTCGGCATGCTGCTCTCGGTGCCGCTGACGATGATCGTCAAGATCATGCTCGAGAACACCGAGGACCTGCGCTGGATCGCGATCCTGCTGGGCCCCGCACCGGCCAAGGAAAAGAACCCCAAGAAGGCCTCCGCTTGAAGCGCCTCATTCCGGTGCTGGCGCTCGCGCTGGCCGCGGGCTGCGCCGCCGTCGAGCCTACAAGTGAGAGCCGCGACACGCCCCAACGCGTCGTCGTGTTCGCGCCTTCGGCCGCGGAGGTTCTGGTGGCGCTGGGGCTGGCCGATCGCGTCGTCGCGGTCGGTTCGCACGGACCTTGGCCGGAGGCGCTGGCCGAGCTTGAATCGGCGGGTAGCTTCGACCGCCCGGATCTCGAGCGGATCGTCGAGCTCGAGAGCGACCTGGTACTCAACACCGCGAGCGTCGCCGCGGCGGGCGGCCACGAACGTCTCGAACGCCTCGGTGTCGCCGTCGAATCGCTCGACACCAGCACCTTCGCAGGGGTGTTCTCCTCACTGCAGCGGCTGGGCGTGGTGTTCGACCGTGAAAGCCGCGCGGAGGAGATCGCAACCGAGATTCGCCACGGACTGGAACAGGTCCGCGCCGCCACGGAGAGTCTCCCGCGCAGGAGCGTGCTGTTCGTCGTCGGTCGCGACCCGCTGTACGTCGCGGGGCCGGGCTCGCATGTCGACGAGCTGATTCGGCTGGGGGCGGGCACCAACGTCGCCCACGACGCCACCGCGCCGTACCAGCAGTTTTCCGTCGAGGCCGTGCTGGAACGTAGGCCCGAGGTGATCGTCGACACCTCGGGAGACGCCGAATACTGGGCCCGGTGGCCGTTCCTGCCTGCGGTTCGTGACGGTAGCGTTTATCGTGTGGAACCGGATGTGCTGGTCATCCCCGGCATCCGGCTGCCCGAGATGGCTCACGCGATGACCGAGTTGATCCACCCCGGCACGTTCCCGCAGACGACGGACCAATGACGTGAGACGGACTCGCCCCTTGCTGACCGCGCGCCGGCTGACGCTGTGCTGTCTCGGTTTCCTGGCGCTGCTGCTGGCGGCGCTGGCGATCGGGGTCAGTTTCGGATCCGGCGAGGTGTCCCTCGCCGACCTGTGGAATCAGGGCCTGAGCGAGCGGCATCAGGCGATCCTGTTTCAGATCCGCGTCCCGCGCGTGCTGGTCGCCGCGTTGCTCGGGGGCGCGCTGTCGATCGCCGGAGTCAGCTTTCAGGCGCTGTTGCGCAACCCGCTCGCGGATCCTTACGTGTTGGGCGTGTCGGGTGGGGCGAGCATCGGCGGTGTCGTTGCTCTGACCCTGATCGAGCTTCCGGCGCTCGCGGCCCTGATCCCGCAGCCCCTGGTCGTGCCCTTGTTCGCGTTCGCGGGAGCGCTCGGGGCTCTCGTCCTGATCGAGCGGATCGCCACCGTCGGCGGCCGGCTGACCGTCTACACGGTGCTGCTCACCGGAGCGATCTTCAACGCGTTCAGCGCGGCGCTGATCTACTTCATCCAGAGCGTCGCCTCGCTCGAAGAGCTGCACGCGATCGTCTTCTACCTGATGGGGCGGGTGCGCGAAATGCCGATGGACTGGATCGGCCTGCTGGCCGTCGCGATCCTGATCCCCGCCACCCTGTTGTTTTCGCACGGCCGGGCGTTCAACGCACTCTCGACCGGCGAGGAGGGCGCCACCCAGCTCGGGGTCGACACGGAGCGGCTCAAGCGCCGCACGTTCATCCTCGGCGCGCTGCTGACCGGGATCGCCGTGGCGATGGCCGGGCTGATCGGCTTCGTCGGTCTCGTCGTGCCGCACCTGCTGCGGCTGTGGCTGGGTCCCGATCACCGGCTGCTGTTGCCCGTGAGCTTCCTCGGCGGCGCCGCGTTCCTGGTGCTGGCGGATACGTTGGCGCGCACCCTGACGGCCCCGAACGAGCTGCCCGTGGGCGTGGTCACCGCGCTCGTCGGCGGTCCCTTCTTCCTGTTGTTGCTGCGCCGGCGCGGAGCGAGCCATGGCTTCTGACGCGATCGAGGTCGGCGGGCTGAGCTTCGCCTACGGGAATCGCCCCGCGCTCGAGGGAATCGATCTCACGGTCGCACCGGGCGAGATCGTCGGGCTGATCGGGCCCAACGGCTCGGGCAAGTCCACCCTGATCCGGGTCGTCAGCGGCGCGCTCGCGGGCTACAACGGCCGCGTGCGCGTGACAGGGCTCGACGTCGCGACGACCTCGCAACGTGACCTTGCCCGAGCCGTTGCGGTCGTCCCGCAGGAGCCCCGTTTCGGCTTTCCCTTCACCGTGCTGGAGATCGTACTGATGGGCCGGCATCCGCACCTCGCCGGACTCGCATTCGAATCCGAGGCCGACGTCGGGCTCGCACGCGAGGCCCTCGAGCGCTGCGGGGCCGCCGAGTTTGCCGACCGGCCGATCCACGAGCTGTCCGCGGGAGAACGGCAACGGGTGGTCTTCGCACGGGCGCTGACGCAGCAACCGCGGGTGCTGCTGCTCGACGAGCCGGCGAGCTTCCTCGACATCCGTCACCAGGTCGAGCTGTACGACCTCGTGCGGCAGCAAGCACGGGAGCAAGACGTTGCCGTCCTGTCGGTCCTGCACGACCTGAATCTCGCCGCGGAATACTGCGATCGGATCGTGTTGCTCCGCGAGGGCCGGGTCGCCGCGTCAGGGCCGACCGACGAGGTGTTCACCTACGCCAACCTGACCGGGGTGTTCGAGACCGAGGTCTACGTCGACACCAACACGCTGACGGGCAAGCTGCTCGTCCTTCCTTTGAGCGGGCGCGCGCAGCGCAAGCTGCGAGAGGACTAGAAGGGCGCGATGCCTACGAAGGCGGCTGATGCTCCGGACGCAGCAGGTCGAGCACGGACTTGACCGGTGTGAAGGTCTCGAGCGGGACCTCCACGAAGATCGTGTTCCAGCCTGCCATCGCTCCGTTCCAAAGTCCCGGCCGCTCCAGCACCCGGATATCGCGGCCGGCGACCGACTTGGACGTGACGATGGCGGTTTCCTCGTCGATATAGGCGGAGAGGTCGAACGGATTCCCCGTAGCGTCCCGGACTGCGCAGACGAGATCG
>WVWW01000224.1:12158-22401 GCA_011773795.1 Acidobacteriota bacterium | reverse complement strand
GGCGATGTGGCTGATGAACGGCATCCCGATCCAGCGCCGTCCCAAGGCAGGGGTGGATCCGCTGCAACCGTTGGTCGACAAGCTCAACGAAGGTCACTCCCTGGTCTTCTTCCCCGAGGGGAGTCGCGGCGAGGCCGGCGTGGTCGCCCGGTTCCGTCCCGGGATCGGCAAGCTGGTTCGCAAGTTGCCGGGATTGCTCGTCGTCCCGGTCTATCTCGCCGGGCCGGAGCGAATCTGGCCACGCGGCCAGACCGTTCCCGTTCCGTTGAATGTCGATGCGATCGTGGGTAAGCCGCGCGCCTACAACCCGCGGGACGACGCGCGCACCATCGCCGAGCAGGTCCAGCACGACGTGCTGTCGCTGGCCCCGCCCCCGCCCCCGCCTCCGGGAGACGTCGCGCGAGCGCCGCACCGCGTCGCCGTCTGCGGGCTCGACGGCCGGACACGCGAGGAAGTCATGCGCGCGGTGGCCACGCGGCTCGGCCGGCACGGGACGGCGCTGGGGCTGGGCTCGACCCTGCTGGAGGCGGGCCCCGAAGGCGTCCAGGAAACCACCGCGCCGAGCGCCCACATGCCGTACCGAGCCTGGACCGCGATCCTGGCGAGGTTGATCGGGGTGAACAAACGACTCTCAGGGCCCAAGTTCTCGGAGAAGATCGAGATTGCCCGGTTGAGCGAGATCATCGGCGAGCGCCGCTCGGCGCGTTTCGTCGTCACCGACGGCAGCGCGCTGGTGGATCTTGCCGCCTGGGCCGTGGCGGATTCCTACCGCGGGGTCTTCGACGACGGCGAGTTGAACCGCGTGGTCGAGTACCTGTCCGGCAAACAGAAGATCCCGTGGGGCAAGTGGTGGCGGTTCATCCGCCATGCTCCCGAGATCTGGCTGGTCAACGAGTGGTCTCTGGTTCGACCGCCGATTCCCACCGTGTTGGTGCTGGTTCTACCCCCGGTCACCGGGATCATGACCGAGCTCCGCTCGGGCGGCGGTCCGCTCGAACCGCACCAGAATGAGGAGGCGCTGGGCCGGCTGCAACAGGCTTACCGGCGGATGGCGGAGCTGCTGCGCCGCCGCCACCGTGTCGTCGTCCTCGAGTTCGAGCCCGGCAAGGACGACGTCCAGTCTCTCGCCGATACGGTCGAGATCGAGTTGCTGAAGCTCGACGAGGAGTCAAACCGAGCATTATCGTGAATGGGGTCAAGTCTTGGCATGGGACACTCGAACTGGCCGGGCAACATGAGCGCCCGGCCAGTTCGAGTGTCCCATGCCAAGACTTGACCCCATTCACGGCCAGTTCGAGTGTCCCATGCCAAGACTTGACCCCAAGGAGACCCCAAGGAGTCGATCCCATGAGTTCTACCGAGTATCCCTTCGTTCCCCTGGAATTCAGCACCTACGCTGAAGACGAGATGCTCACCAGGGCGAACGAGTTCTACCGCGACCTGAGCCGGCGCCGGTCGGTGCGCGACTACGACGACCGCGCGGTGCCGAAGGAGATCGTCGAACGAGCGATCCTCACCGCGGGAACCGCCCCGTCCGGGGCGCACAAGCAGCCCTGGACCTTCGTTCTCGTCGGCGATCGCGACATCAAGGCCAAGATCCGCGAGGCCGCCGAGATCGAGGAAAAGGAGAACTACACCCGACGCATGCCGGAGTCGTGGCTCAAGGACCTCGCCCCGCTGGGCACGGACGAGCACAAGCCGTTCCTGACCACCTGTCCGTGGCTCATCGTGATCTTCGCGCAGCTCTGGGGCCGGGACGAGGACGGGGAAAAAGCCAAGCATTACTACGTGAACGAATCGGTCGGGATCGCGACGGGAATGCTGCTGGCGGCGCTGCATCGCGCGGGGCTGGCGACACTGACCCACACGCCGTCCCCCATGGGATTTCTCCACAGGATACTTGAACGGCCCGAGAATGAAAGGGCATACATGTTGATCGCTCTCGGTTATCCTAAAGAAGGTTGCACGGTCCCGGACCTGCAACGTAAGTCACTGGAACAAATCGCGGTGGAGGTTTAACGTCAATCTGAGGGGGCTGCCGGAGAGCAGGTTGAAACAACAGGAACGGGAGACCGGTGATGACTGGATTCCAAACACTCGAGCAGAAAACCGAACACACCCTGGAAGAGCATCGTCAGATCCACTTCTACCTGGATCAGGTGGAGGTGACGCTCGACGAGTTGCGCAACGGCGTTCCCGACCGTGAACCGATGCGGCGGTTGGCCGCCCAGATCGAAGGGCTGAAGGAACGCCTCGTCGATCATCACGAGAGTGAGGAGCACGGAGGCTTGTTCCAGGCGATCCTCGAGATCATGCCCGAACGCCGCGTCGAGATCTCGCGGCTGATCGCGGAACACGAGAAGATGATCGAGATCCTCGAGATGGCGCGTATTTACGCGCAGGCCGGAAACAACGAGGACGTCGACGCCCTGTGTGTGGATCTGGGAACGTTCCTCGAGATGTTCCGCTCGCACGAGCGCGCCGAGGATCACCTGCTGCAAGAGGCGATCAACCGCGAATCCGAGAACACGACCTAGTCCGCTAGCGGTCCATGCTCAACGGCATCTTCGTCTTCCTCGTCCTGGCCTCCCTGCTGCTCGCCGCTTGGTCGGGACGGATGGAAGCGCTCAACGCGTCGATCCTCCAATCCGCCAAGGATGCGGTCGGGATCGCCCTCGGGTTGATCGGCGTGATGGCGTTGTTCCTCGGGTTGATGCGCGTCGTTCAACTGGCCGGTCTGATGTCTCACATCGCGCGCGCGATCGCACCGCTGACTCGCCGGCTGTTTCCCGGCGTGCCGGAAGATCACCCGGCGATGAGCGCGATGATCATGAACATGTCGTGCAACATGCTCGGCCTGGGCAACGCCGCGACGCCGTTCGGGATCAAGGCGATGGAGGAGCTCGACCGCCTGAACACGGCAAAGGGAACCGCGACCAACGCGATGGTCCTGTTCCTGGCGATCAACACGGCCGGGTTCGCGATCCTGCCGACCAGCGCGATCGCGATCCGCGCCTCGCTCGACTCCGCGGATCCGACGGGCATCCTGTTCCCGACCTGGGTCGCCAGCGGCTGCGCGATGCTCGCCGGGATCCTCGCCGCCTGGTTCCTGGCCAAGCTGCCGGCCTACCGCGCCAGCGAACCCGCCTCCGCGAAGATCGACCCCGGCGCGGAGAAGGAACGACCGAGCACGGAAGTCGTGCCGGACACCCGTCGCTGGGCCGCCGTCGCTGCAGTCCTGGCCGGGCTGGTCTACGCCGCGCTGCTCGTCCGCCACGTCGCGCTTCGCGCCGGTTCGGTCCCCGCCTTCGATTTGTTTCGCGACGTCCTTTCCTTCTGGATGTTGCCGCCGATCGTGGCCGGGTGCGTCGCCTACGGCTGGGCCAAGGGCGTGCGCGTCTACGACGCGCTGGTCGAAGGCGCGAAGGAGGGTTTTCAGGTCGCGCTGCGGATCATCCCTTACCTCGTGGCGATCCTCGTCGCCGTGGGGATGTTCCGCGCGTCGGGTGGGATCGCGATCCTCGTCGATCTTCTGTCCGGGATCACGACGCGTATCGGGATGCCCGCGGAGGCGCTGCCGATGGCGTTGCTGCGACCGCTGACCGGCTCCGGGGCACAGGGTGTGATGACGGAAGTCATGCGAACCCACGGGCCCGATTCGTTCGTGGGCTACATGGTGAGCACGTTTCAGGGCAGCACCGAGACCACGTTCTACGTGCTGGCCGTCTATTTCGGCGCCATCGGGGTGAAACGGACACGGCACACGCTACCGGCATGCCTGGCGGCCGACATCACCGGGATCCTCATCGCCGTGCTCGTGGTCAACCTGCTGTTCGGTTGACGCTCCGGCGCCACGGTGCTAGCGTAAGTCGCTATCGTGGCACGGTTTATGAAAAAACGAGATTGCAGGCATCCGGGAGGCGGCCTCCGTATGAAGGAGGTTGGCCGACCGGACCGGCCAGGCGATTAAGGGCGCTCCAGGTGGGCGCCCTTCGTTTTTTCGGGCACCGATAAGCGGAAGAGGAGGGTCGACGTGACCTCGAAAGAACAGCTGATTCGCCTCGTGCGCATCCAGAGAGTCGCCGACAACCTACGCCAGGCGGAGAGTGTCGTCGCCGCGGCTCCGGCGAAGATCGACGAGATCGAAGGGCGTTTTCGCGAACGCAACGCCGAGTACGTCGCGATCAAGGATCGCTATGACGAATTGGAGCTCGACCGCAAGACGCGTAGCTCGGAACTCGAGGTGCTCGAGGAGAACAAGACCAAGTACAAGGACGACCTGATGCAGGTCAAGAACCAGCGCGAGTACGCGGCGATGCTCAAGGAGATCGACGCCGTCAAGGCGCAGATCTCCGAGCACGAAGAGGCGATCCTCCGCGACATGGAGGAGATCGAGAAACTCACGGGCGAGCTCGCGACGCACGAGGAGCACATCCAACAGGAGCGCGAGGCCGTCGAGGTCGAGACCAGGGCCGTCGAACAGGCGTCGACCGAAGCGCGCCGGTCGATCGATCGACTGACCGCCGAACGCGGCGAGCTCGAGAACGGGCTTCCGGCAGGGCTGCTGGCCAACGTGCGGCGGCTCGAGGAGACGCGGCGCGGCGTCTTCCTTTCGAAGGCCGGCGACGGAACCTGCCAGACCTGCTACGTGCGCCTCCGCCCGCAGGTGTACCAGGAGATCAAGATGGCGGCGGCGGTTCACACGTGCGGGAACTGCCGCCGGCTCTTGTTTTATGAGCCCGGGATCACGGCCGCTCTCGCGGAGGCGGGCGGATCGCCGGCCGAGCCGGCTGCGCCCGAAGCGTCCGCGCCCGCCGACGGCGGCGTCGAAGCGGTCAACGGTGGAGCGGTTTAACGCTGCCTTCGACGGCGGCTCGCGAGGAAACCCCGGTCCGGCGGCGTGGGGTGTCGCCGTGCTCGACGCCGGGGGCCGCTGCCTGGAACGCCACGCCGGCACGCTCGGCCGCGCGACCAACAACGTCGCCGAGTACCACGGGTTGATCGAGGCGTTGCGGCTCGCGACGCAAAAGTCCGCCTCCGAGGTGCGGCTGCGCTCGGACTCCGAGCTGATCGTGCGCCAGCTCCAAGGTCGCTACAAGGTCAAGCACCCCGACCTGAAACCGCTCTTCGCCGAGGCCAAACGCATGATCGCGGGCCTGGCCCTGTTCGACATCCGCCACGTGCGTCGCGAGGACAACAAGGAAGCCGACGCCCTGGTCAACGAGGCGCTGGACCGGCACGAGGCCGACCCCGGCACGGCTGTGCGCATCCACGACGTCCGCGAGCCGAAAGGTGGCTGACGACCCGATCGCCGCGGCTCTGCGCGCGGTCCGCTCGCGCATCGAGAAGGCCTGTGCCCGGGTGGGACGCGATCCCGCGGGGGTGACCCTCGTCGCCGTCTCGAAGACGAAACCGGCCGAGCTCATCAATCAAGCCGTCGCCGCCGGGCACCACGTCTTCGGCGAGAATCGCGTTCAGGAGGCTATCGCCAAGCAGCCCGACGTCGTCGGGCCTGTCGAGTGGCACTTGGTGGGCGCGCTGCAGCGCAACAAGGCCCGTCACGCCGTCGGGGCGTTCGCCCTGCTCCACGGGGTGGACAGCGTGAGACTGCTCGCCGAGATCGACCGCCGAGCCGCGTCCGCCGGGATTCGCCAGGCCCTTCTGGTTCAGGTTCGCCTCGGAGACGAGCCGACCAAGTCCGGAGTCGACCCCGCCGAACTGGACGCCTTGGTGGATGCCGCCGTGGCATCGGAACACGTGGAGCTGCGCGGGCTGATGACGATCCCGCCTCCCGCGTCGGAACCCGAATCGTCCCGCGTCTGGTTCACCCGGCTACGCGAGCTCCGTGACGCGCAGGCCGACCGAATCGACTCGCCACTGCCCGAACTGTCGATGGGCATGACCGACGATTTCGAGGTGGCCGTGGAAGAGGGCGCGACCCTGGTTCGCGTCGGGACCGCGATCTTCGGGGCACGCGGACCATAAATGAATTCGGTTTCCTCGGGGCAAACTGCCAGGGCGCTCTTTCGGTCGACGCAGAAGGCCGCCGAGCGCCAAAACTCCTACATCCGCAAGACGCTGCTGCGCGTCGACGAGTCGCTGGCTTTTGGGAAAAAACGGGCCCGATCGGACTCGTTCTTAAAAAACCTGGACTCTCGCTCTTATCCAGGGTAAAAACTCAGAAATCCCCTCAGATTGGTGGTTTTTGTGGACAAGCTTCGCTTGAGGGGTGGTGCGCGTTCGTTCGTCGTCGGTTCTCTCATCCTTTTCGCCCTCTGGGCATCTCCGATCGAATCCAGCCAGGTCCGGTCGCTCGGCCTGGAGGAAATGACCGACCGCGCAGCGATCGTCTTCTCCGGCCGCTGCATCGGCATCCGGCACGAACGAGATGCGGCTCTGGGCATCGAGGTCACCCGGGCGAGGTTCCGCGTCGAACGCGCGATCAAGGGCCGACCCGGTTCGACGATCGAGATCAAGCTCCTCGGTGGCGAGTCCCGGCTCGCCGGGGTGCCCACGTTCCGCATCGGCGAGGAGGTCGTACTGTTCCTCTACGGCACCAGCGACCTGGGGTTCACCAGTCCGGTGGGTCTGGGCCAGGGTAAGTTCTCGGTGGTCACCGACAAGCAGGGGCGCAAGCTCGCGTTCAACGAGTTCGGCAACGCCAACCTGGAGCCGCGATTCAAGTCCGCGGTTCCCGGCGATGGGGGTGGGGTCGATCCGGTTCGACTCCTCGATCTGGTCGGCCAGCACGTCTCGAGGAAGAAGACCGATGCGCGCCCGTAAATCGATGCGAATCCTCGGCGCCATCTCGGCTCTGCTCCTCTGCGGTGTCCCGGCTCTTGCCGGTGGCCCGTTGAACGTCAACGGCGCGGGTCAACCGATGCACTGGGACCCGATGCAGAACGTCACCTACAACATCGATCCCGACGGCCTGGGCACGCTGTCGCAGGCGGACGCCGAGGCGCTCGTGGTGAGCGCTTTCGCCGAGTGGGGCGCTATCGGTGTCCTGACCTTTGTGCAGGGCGCAGCGTTGGCGGAAGACGTCAACGGAGTCGATTCCCCGGCCACGAACACGGGTCACTACCTCAACTTCTGGCGCAAGAGCGGCGATATGCTCGCGCCCGTGTTGTTCGACAACGACGGCAGCATCATCGACGGTCTGTTCGGCGTCGGAGCGCACTACGACGTCCTCGGCCTGGCCGGGATCGACGATCCGATCGACGCCAACCCGATCATCGACGAGGGCAGCATCGTCATCAACGGGACGTTCTTCGACGGGCTGGGTCTGCCCGGTTCGCCCCCCGACCTCATCTCCCAGGAGGCGATTCGCGGCGTCATCGTCCACGAGATCGGCCACTTCCTGAGCCTCGACCACAGCCTGCTCGGCCGCGAGTTCGCCTCCGACGGCATCGCCGAGAACGACAACTTGGTCCCCACGATGTTTCCCTCGGCGACCGACGACGAGGGTCAGCTGGCCTCGCTGCACGAGGACGACATCGCCGCGTTCCGCACGATCTACGACACCTCGCCGACGACCGGCATCGCCGGTGTCGTCTACGCCGGCGGCATCCCGTTCCAGGGCGCCCAGGTGATCCTGCGCAAGACCGACGATCCCTACGCGACCGCCTACAGCTTCGTCTCGGGCCGGCTGTTCCTGCCGTGCAACGCCGGAAGCACGTGCGACCCCTGCACCACGATGTGCGATCCCGGTAATCCCGTCGCTCAGGGCGCCTATGCCGTCGACTTCATCCAGCCGGGCAACTACACCGTCTGCGTGGCGCAGCTCGACACCAACGTCAACACCTCGAACGGCACGTTCGTCGGCCCGCTGGCGACACCGCCGATCGTCCCGGGGCCCGAGGAGTGTTACGACGGCGCCGAGGGCGTGACCGTGACGGACGATCCCGAGAGCGCCGCGACCGTCGTCGCGGGTGCCGTCGCCGGGATCGATATCCAGCTCAACGAGCTGCCGGTCGCGGACGCCTTCGAGCCGAACGAGGATTTGCTCAACGCCACCGCGCTGCCCGGCCTCGCCGGGGGACGCGACACCGCGCCGGGAGTGCTCGCCGCGGACGACGTCGACGTGTACGCGGTTCCGGTGATCATGGGTCAACGTTTGATCCTCGACCTCGAAGCCGAAGAGCTGGGCTCGACACTCGACGCGATCGTCGAGCTGTTCGACGGCAACGACACGCTGGTCAGCGTCGTCGACGACGCGGTGGATCCCCATTCCGGTGCGTTCTCCCTCGATCCGGCCATGGATCTGATCGTCGCGTTCACGGGAACCGCGAAGGTGCGGGTGACCTCCTACGTCGACGCCACGGGCAATGCGTCGAGCGGGCCCTACTGGTTGCGCATCGAGACCGTCTCCGACGCCGATGGGGACGGGATCCCCGACGGGCAAGACGGTTGCCCCAACGAGCCCGGTGACGACCCCGACGGGGATGCTTTGTGTGTCGACAACTGCCCACTGGTCGACAATCCGTTGCAGGACGACACTGACGTCGATCCTGACGGCGTCGGCGACGCCTGCGACAACTGCCCGGCCGTCCCCAACGCCGACCAGCTCGACTCCGACGGCGACGGGGTGGGCGACGCCTGCGACCCGGACGACGACAACGATCGCATTCCGGACGATTTCGGTTTCGGCGTGACCTGTCCGGCGGTCGACAGCTGCGATCCGACGCTGCTCTGCGTCGCGGACGGTTCTCCCTGCGTCGACGACATGAGCTGCACCGGAGCACCGGTGTCGAACGACTGCGACACGTTTTCCTCCGCCTGCATGTTCGACGGCCTACCCTGTCTCAGCAACGACGACTGCGCGGCGATCCTCGACACCTGTGAGGGTCGCTGTACTGGAAGCGGGGCGGTCTGCGATCCGCTGAACGACCTCTGCTACCTGACCGGCTGCGACGACAACTGCCGGACGACGCCCAACGGCGACTGCGACGCCGACCCGCGCTACTGCACGGACCTCGACGGCGACGGCAGTCCCGACGGTGGCTTCCAGGCGGATTCCAACGGCAATTCCGCGGGCGACGCCTGCGACTTCTGCATCATTGGCTCGCTCGACGGCG
The DNA here is from genome assembly GCA_011773795.1 of Acidobacteriota bacterium. Classification (GTDB taxonomy): domain Bacteria; phylum Acidobacteriota; class Polarisedimenticolia; order Polarisedimenticolales; family Polarisedimenticolaceae; genus WVWW01. The sequence goes on along the minus strand of WVWW01000224.1, from coordinate 13,324 downwards.
ACCTGGACGGCGATTGTATCGGTGACCTGGGCGACATCTGCCCCATGACGTTCAACCCCGGGCAGGAGAACAGCGACATCGCCGCCGGACCGGACGGGATGTGCAGCACCGGTGACGACATCACCCGGCTGGGCCCCTGCTCGAACGGCGAGGGCGAGCTCGACGACGAGTTCGGCGACGCCTGCGATTCCGTCATCGCCCGGGCGGCGGGTGGGAACTCGGGCCTGGCCGTGGTGCGCCCTATCCTGAGCGACAACGGCGACGACGACGGATTCGCCGACACCAACGAGACCGTCACGATGCGGCTGCTGCTGCGGACGCTGGACGAGGCGTTGACCGGCGTCACGATGGAGATCGCCTCCAACGACCCCGCGCTCGCCTGCATCTCGGACGACACGATCAGCGTCGGGTCGCTCTCCGCCAACACTACGACCGAGACGGTCGAGGGGTTCGAGTTCACGGTCTCCGGCACGGTCGACCGGACCGTCCTCGACGAGAACTGGACGGCGAGCTTCACCGTGAAGTTCACGTCGGACCAGACCGGCGAGGTGACGTTACCCGCTCCGCTGGAGCTCGACCTCGACCTCGACGTCAGCGGCGGGGCGACGCCGTCGCCGTTCCTCGACTCGTTCGAATCCGGTACTTACGGCACGTTTGCCGAAGAAAACATCGATGCGTCGATCGACACCGACAACGCGAGCGCCGACGGCTACCGCTGCCAGTTCAACGATCCCGACTACGTCAATTCGCTCTCTTTTGGAAGCGCCGAGTGCTATCCGGGCCCGGGCGGACTCTTCGGCGGCGATACGTTCTGGTGGGGGGTCAACACGGAGCGATCCTTTACCGGAACCAGGTCCCTGTATTTCGGCAGTTCCTTGGGCGGCTCCGAGTACACGACCCCAACGGGAGTCCTCGAGGCGGTTCGTAGCGGGACGATCCAGCTGGACTGGCGCAAGAGTTGCTCGACGACCACGGCGCAGATCTGTAGCGTTGATACGGATTGCCCGATGGCCGAAACCTGCGTCGACCGCACGCCCGAGTTGACCTTCAAGCATCAGGCCAGTCTCATGGACCAACGGTCTCTCAATACGCTTCCTGGCAGGACCGCGGATCGCGCCGTGGTGATGGTCCAGCCGACCGACGCCCCGAGCGCCCCGTGGGTCAAG
>WVWW01000224.1:11858-12118 GCA_011773795.1 Acidobacteriota bacterium | reverse complement strand
TGGACCCCCAGCGCCTGATCGGCCCGTCCTCGACGTGTTTCGACACCCCGGTGTTCGGCTTCGTCGGCGACACGGACGCGGCGTTCGACGCGGCCAACCTGGGCCGTGGCGAAGGACCCGGTCTGGCCGGCGCGACCGGTACCGGTACCTGGGTCGAGAGCCGCGTCGACCTGAGCCGCTGGCGCGGTAGGTCCGTCCGGATCCGTTTTCTCGTCAGCGGCCTCAAGCTCTCAGGACCCGCTACGTGGGAATCGGCGTTC
>WVWW01000224.1:0-11741 GCA_011773795.1 Acidobacteriota bacterium | reverse complement strand
AACCCGGGTCAGGACGATGCCGACGGCGACGGCGAGGGCGATCTGTGCGACTCGGGCCGGCCCCAGGTCCTTTTCGCCTTCCCGCCCGACGGGTCGGTGGACGTGTCGCTCAGCAGCAGCGTCGCCGTGGTGGTCACCTCGCCGGTCGACCGGAACACGGTGAACTCGTCCACCTTCCGTGTCAGCTCAGGCGGCGTCAAGGCGCCGGGCGAGCCGACCGTCAGCGCGGATGGGCGGACGATCAGCCTCGATCCGACCGGGACACTCGATCCGACCGCGTTCTACACGGTCGAGGTGACGACGGGCATCGTCGCTCTCGACGGCAACATCGCCGTGCCGTTCACCTCCACCTTCGGCACCGCCGCGAGCACGGCCTCGGGGACCCAGTCCGCCGGCGACATCGGCGAGACGTCCGGCGGGGCGACGGTCAGCGGCGAGGGTCTCGACGACAACTCCGGCTTCGCGGTCGCGGTGGTCGGCGACGTCAACAACGACGGCATCGGCGATCTCCTGCTCGGTGCGCCCAACGCCGACACCGCTGGAGGCGCGGACGTCGACGCCGGGAAGGCGACGCTGATCTTCGGCTCCGCGGTCCTGCAGTCGAACGAGACGCCGCCGCTGGCGCGCGATTACGTCGGCCGTGAACCCGCGGCCAACGCGGGCTGGTCCACGAGCGGTGCGGGCGACATCAACAACGACGGGGTGGAGGACATGATCGTCGGCGAGCCGAACGCCGATCCGGGAGGCTCCGGATCCGGCGCCGCCTACGTGGTCTTCGGCAACGACCAGCTCGACGAGATGGCGGCGACCACGCTCGAGTTCCAGAACCTGGCGTCCTGCGCGTCACCCTCGTCGTGCGGCATCGAGTTCAACGGTGTCGCGGCGGGCGACGAGGCCGGGTTCGCCGTGAGCTTCGCCGGCGACATCAACGACGACGGCATCGACGATCTGCTGATCGGGGCTCCCGGCGCGACGGTCGGCGGCAACGTGGGTGCGGGGAAGGTCTACCTCGTCTACGGCCCGGTGGCCGCCGGTCTGATCGACCTCTCGACCGTCGGGTCGACGACGCCGGGCCTCGTGTTCCACGGCGAGAACGCAGGAGACCGGGCCGGGGAGTCGATCTCCCACTGGCCCGATTTCTCCGGCGACGGGATCGACGACCTGTTGATCGGCGCCCCGCTGGCGGCCCCGGACGACCCGTTCGGGGATCCCATCATGGAGGCGGGCTACGTCTACGCGATCCACGGCGGGACGACGAACCTGGACGACAGCATGACGCCGGGCATCATCGCGCTGTCGCGCGTCGCCAATGGTCTGGCCGACGAAGTGCAGGGCACGGTATTCCTGGGCACGGAGGCGTTCGAACACGTCGGCCGTCACCTGACCGGGGCGATCGACTACAACGGCGACGGGGAGCCCGACGTGCTCATCTCCGGCGACAACGTCGTCTACGGGATCTCGGGCGACGGACCCAAGACAAAGACTGGCAGTACCCCCACCAAGAAGACCGACACGGCGGGCGGTGGCGGGTTGTTCCGCTCGACCGCCGCGCCGAGCGCGGAGGAGCTGTTCGACACGGTGATCCTCACGCCCGGCGCCGACGGCGACGTCGGAGAGCTGACGGTTGCGGGGGCCGGCGACATCAACGGCGACGGCATCGACGACTTCATCGTCGGTGCTCCGGGAGGTGACCCCGGCGGCCTGACGGACGCCGGGACGGCCTACATCGTGTACGGCCAGCCGGCGCTGAACGGCGAGATCCTGCTCAGCGACATCGGGGTCACCGAGCCGGGCCTGCGCATCGACGGCAACGAGGCCGGCGACATGCTCGGTGCCGCCGTCGGCGGCGGGGCCGATCTCAACGGCGACGGCGTCGACGACGCGATGACTGGCGCCCCGTTAGCGGACGGTCCGGGCCAGCTGGACAACTCCGGTGAAACCTACGTGATCTCGCCGATCTCGCCGGACGAAGTCATGCAGCTCACGGTGAACGGGCCGGGCAACGGAACGATCCTGGAGTGGAGTGTGGGGAATCTGGCGTTCGACTACAACGTGTACCGGGGAGACATCGGTGTGCTGCGCGCGGAGGCGGTCGTTCGTACGTCGTCGATGGCCCAGTTCGCGTGTGGCATCAACACGGATGCCGATTTCGATACGCTGCCGGACACGATCGATGCCGACGTGCCCGTTCCCGGGGTCGGCTACTATTACCTGGTCACCGGTAACAACCAGGCCGGGGAGGGAACGCTGGGCACCCTGGGTGCTCAGCCCACGCGCATCCACGACGGGAAGTGTCCCTGAAACGGAGAGTCTAACCGCCATGCATCAAGTGGGCTGATGTCGGCAGACGAGTCGAACACGGGGGACCGGACGCGTTGCGCCGAGTGCGGCGCGGCGCAGCCGGGTCCCGACGGGCTCTGCGCGAGCTGCTCGCCGACCGTCATTCGCGACCCCGACGAAGAGCCGCTGACGGAGACCGTTGCCGAGGTGACCCGGCCCGACGGGTACGCCGGCCCCGCTCAGATCGCCCATTTCCGGGTGATCCGCAAGCTCGGCGCGGGTGGGATGGGCACCGTCCTCGAGGCCGAGGACGAGAAGATGAACCGCCGCGTCGCGCTCAAGGTGATGGCGCGCCACCAGGCCCTGTCCGACAAGGCCGAGAAGCGTTTCGAGCAGGAAGCCTGGATCGCAGGGCGGCTCGACCACCCGAACCTGGTCAAGGTCTACGAGCGCGGCGGCTGGGAGGAGCTGAGCTACTTCTCGATGGAGCTCGTGCACGGCGGATCGCTGGCCGACGTGATCCGCAACCTGAAGGAACGGGGCCGGGACGACCGGTTCGACGTCACCTTCGGCACCGGGGAGTACGTGCTGTGGGCGATGAAGCGGATGATCGAGGCCGCACGAGGTCTCCAGTACGCCCACGAGAAAGGGGTGGTCCACCGCGATATCAAACCGATGAACCTGTTGCTGACCGAGCGGTCGGAGCTCGTCAAGATCGCGGACTTCGGCCTGGCCATCGAAGAGGAGGTGACGCGGCTCACCTCCGCGGGTGAAGTGCTCGGGACCCTGATCTACATGGCTCCCGAGCAGCTCATGGGCAAGCAGGATATCGACGCCCGCGCCGACATCTACGCGCTGGGCGTGACGCTGTTCGAGATGCTCACGCTCGACTTCCCTTACACGGGCAAGACGCGGCAGATGTATGTCAACGCCGTGCTCAGCGGCGAGGCGCGCCGGCCGAGCAAGCTCAACGAGCGTGTCGGCCGCGATCTCGAGGTCGTGATCGGCAAGGCGATCGAGAGGGAGCCGCGCGACCGCTACGCGACGATCGCCGAGATGGCCGACGATCTCGAAGCGGTCCTGCAACACCGGCCGATCAAGGCGCGCCCGTCGAAGACCGCGGAGCGCGTCGTGAAGTGGGCCCGCCGCCAGCCCTTCCGCGCCGCGCTGGTCGCTCTCCTGCTCGTCGGCGGCCCGCTGCTGGCCGTTCTCGGCAACCGCGCCGTCGAGCTGCGCCGTCTGTCCCGGGAACAGTCGATCGAACGGTTCGAAGTCGAGGTTCGCCGGCTGTGGCAGCAAGATCGGCTGGGCGAAGTCCTGGCTCCGGTGTCGGAGATCCTGCGACTGGACCCGGACAACCTTTCGGCTTTGCACACGCGCTCCGAGGCCCGTGCGACGTTGGGCAGTCAAACCGACGACCCCGTCGAGAAGCAGCGGCTTTGCGATGCGGCGGTGACCGACGCCGAGAGGATCGTCGAGCTGGAGCCCGATGCGGCGTGGGCCTACAGGGTGAAGGCCTGGGTGCTCGACAAGGTCGGACGGGGAGACGAGGCCGCCGAGGCCACACGACTTGCCGAGAGCTTGCGCCCGGAGGAACCGACGGCCAACGACCTGTTCTTCGAAGGTAAGTTCGCGTTGACTGCGGGGAACTACCAAGAGGCTGTGGATCTCTTTTCCGAATCGCTCGCCCTTCGCCCTTCGAGACCGGTGCTGTTGTCGGCGCGCGCCAGCGCCCACGAAGAACTGGGAAACCTCGCCGATGCGATTCAAGACCACCGAGTGGTCCTCGCCCTCAACCCCGAAGACTTCGAAAGCATGGCTAACCTCGGACGCCTGCTGATCGAGTCGGGTGCGATCGAGGAGGGCGAGCGTTACATCGACCGTGCGCTCGAACTGGCTCCCGGAGAGTCTTCGATTCACGAGAATCTGTCCAACCTCGCGATGATCCGCGGGCGGGAAGCGACGGCGTCCGGGGATGTCGAAGGAGCCGCCGGACATTTCAAGCAGGCCGAGGGTCACGCCCGCGAGGCCCTCGCGCTCGACGCGGAGGGCATCTGGTCCCGCATCAACCTCGGCGCGAGCCTAATGGAACAGAACCGGCTTCTCGAGGCCCCCGACGAAGCGCTGATCGACGAGGCGGTCGATCACTACGAGGCGGCGATCGAGCGTCTGGAGGCGTTGCCGGGCCAAGCGCAAGGTTCCGAGATCGCGGCCGCCCAGGTCAACTCGTGCGACGCGCTGATCCAGGCCCGTCGGCTCGAACGGGCGCTCGGGCTGTGCCGTGAAGTGACCGAGACCCTGCCGGACGAACCGGTCGGTTACTACAACCTCGCCGGCGTCCTGGCGCTGCTCGGCCGTCACGACGAGTCGCTCGCCGCGCTGGAGCGCGATCTCGAGCTGGGCGACGCCGACTGGCAATACCTCGAAGCCGACGCGTGGTTCGAGTCGCTCCGCGACGATCCGCGGTTCCGGGACCTCCTCAAAAGGATGAAGACTGCCGCCGGAGAGGACGCCTGAGGCCGCCGATTTGCGACGACCGGCCTGGCGTATAATGATTCCCCACAGGAATCATGCTTGTAAGGTATTGTAGATGAACGGGATACGCAGACCCGTCGTGGTCGTGAAGTTTGCGAAACAAACGGAGCGGCCCTATGTTTTGCCCCGATTTCGGCACAGGGGAGGATCCGGCATGTCTGATCGCATCACGGCCATGGATGTCGAGGGCCAGAAGTTCAACCGCAAGGTCCGCGGATTCGATCCCGAAGAAGTGACGCTCTACCTGCGCTCGGTCGCCGAGGAGATCGAGCGTCTCAACCTGGAGAACGCGAAGCTGCTCGAGGAGAACGGGCGTTTGAGGAAAGACGTCAAGGGCCACGTCGAGCGCGAGAAGACGCTCCAGGAGACCCTCGTCACCGCGCAGAAGATGTCCGAGGAGCTCAAGGAGCGGACGCAGGTGCAGGCCGATCAGCTGATCCACGAGGCGCGCATCCGCGCCGAGCGCACGCTGCAGGAGACGCAGGACCAGCTGGCCCGGCTCGAGGCCGAGATCTCGCGAGCCAAGCTCGACCGCGATCTGTTCGAGAAGCGGCTCGAGGCCACGATCGAGGAGCATCTCAAGATGCTCGAGCAACGCCGCGCGCTGCGAGAGGCGGCACCCGACAACGTCCGGCCGATCCGGCCCGGCGCCGACATCGCGGGGCTCGATATCGGATGATCCGCGCCGACCTGCTGATCGTCGGCATCTCGGAACTCGCTACCCCGCAGGGCACCACCCCGCGCGCAGGAGCCGACCTCGGCCGTCTGTCGGTGGTCGAGGACGCGGCCGTCGCTTGCTGCGACGACAAGATCGTCTGGGTCGGTGCCCGCCGAGACGTCGATCAGGCAGTCCGGACCGACGACGCGCAGACACTCGACGCGGGGGGCGGGACGGTGCTTCCCGGTTTCGTCGACGCCCACACGCACCTGCCGTTCGCCGGCTGGCGCGAGCAGGAGTTCGACGAGCGGCTGCGCGGCGCGACCTACTCCGAGATCGCCGCCCGCGGCGGCGGCATCCTGTCCACCGTCGAGCGCACCCGCGAGGCGAGCCGGGAGGAGCTCACGCGATCGGTACGGGAGCGCCTCGCCCGGCTCGCCCGGCTGGGCACGACCACCGTCGAGGCCAAGAGCGGCTACGGGCTCGAGCCCGAGGCCGAGCTCAAACAGCTCCAGGCGCTCCGCGATGCCGCGGCGGACGGCCCGCTCGACCTCGTCCCGACGTTTCTCGGCGCGCACACCGTGCCACGCGAGTACAGGCAAGACCGCACGGCGTACGTTCGGTTGCTGATCGACACGATGCTGCCGCAGGTCGCCGAGGCGGGTCTGGCGGAGTATGCCGACGCCTTCGTCGACGCCCACGCCTTCAGTCTGGACGAGGCCCGGCAGGTGCTCGAGGCGGCGCGCAGCCACGGCCTCGGCGTGCGGCTCCACGCCGATCAGCTGGACGACGACGGGGCTGCCGCTCTCGCCGCCGAGCTCGGCGCGGCGTCGGCCGACCATCTCGAGTTTTCATCCGACGAGGGGATCGAGGCCCTGGCGCGCGCAGGAACGTGCGGCGTGTTGTTACCGGCCGCGACGTTCTTCCTGATGAGCGACACCCCACCCCCGGGCCGGCGGCTCATCGATGCGGGCGTGCCGGTCGTCGTGGCGACGGACTTCAATCCCGGGTCGTGCCCCTGCGACTCGATGACGGCGGCGCTCTGGTTCGCCTGCCTGACCGCCCGACTGACCGTCGACGAGGCGATCACCGCCGCGACGCTGAACGCCGCGTGCGCGCTGGGGCGGGGGAAGGTGACTGGGACGATCGAACCGGGCAAGCGAGCGGATCTGGTCGTCCACGACGTCCCGAACCGCTATCACCTGGTCTACCGTTTCGGAACCCCGGCGATCAAGCACGTGATCGCCGCCGGGAAGCTCATCGACTGATCAGAAGAGCGGCGCCTTCGCCTTGTGGTCGAACTTGAAGGTGTAGGTCGTGATCTTCAGGTCGATCTTCTGCTCGTACTTCGCCGAGATCGAGATCTCGCTGACGTTGCGCTTGACGATCAGGTTCTTGCTCAGCAGCGGGATGTCCATCTCCGCGGCTTGATCCATGATGCGCTTGTGCACTTCCTTGTCCGAGTTGCGTACGGCGCCGTACCGCGCCTCCTCGCGCAGGATGTCTTTGAATTCGTACGCGGCCACGCGGACCGGGATGATCTTGAGGCCCACGAATGCGGAGACTCCCACGATCACGATCGCGACGGCGAGACCGACCCGGCCTTCCCCTCGTTGTCCGTTCCGACGCTTCATGTCATTCGCTCCTGTCCGAGCCGGTCCACGAACCGCCCGGTGCGTCCCCGTACTTTCAGACAAAAATATAGGTCCCGCCCGAGCGAGGGACAACTCGGAAAAAGCTCAGAATACTGAACTAATTAGGAAGGGAGGCTAGCGTTTGAAGAGGTTCTCGAACTGGGACCGAGGATCCCCACCGCCTCCGTTGCGGCCCTTCGGGGCGCGCCGGCCGGTCACGTCGAGCACCAGCCGGGGGACGTAGTGGGTGCAACGGTTGGCCTTGTTCTTGTCGCCGATTGCGGCTTCGATAGGCGCCCGGCACTGGAAGCGGGCGCCGGAGTCGAACTGTTTGCAGGTCCGGCAGCAGCGCAACGCAGCGGCGCAATGGTTGCAGCGCGTCTCGAACTGGATCGCGCCGTCGCTGTTACGCCCACAGTTGGGACAGCGGACGACCTCGTTGGCCTCGCGATCGATCGCATGGCGCAGGGACTTCTTTTGAATCCGCTCTTCGCGCGTCAATTCGCGTCGCGGCGCGTCCGAGCGACCGCCGCCGTCGCGATCCTGGTCGCGGTCCGAATCCTGGTAGCCCGGTTGCCGGTACTTGCGGCTCAAGGGTCGGTCTCCTGGCTGGCCGGCGGGTCGTTGAACAGCTCGACGACACGCTCGAAGGCCCAGTCCAGCTCCTCGCGCGTGATGATGAGCGGCGGGGCGAAGCGGATCGTGTTCTCGTGGGTCTCCTTGCAGAGCAGGCCCTTGCGCTGCAGCGCCTCGCAGAAGGGGCGGGCGCTGCCGGTCAGCTCGAGCCCGATCCACAGGCCGACACCACGAATTTCCTTGATCAGCGGGCTGTCGATCCGGCGCAACTTGTCCAGGAAGTACGTGCCCAGCTCCGCGGAGTTCTCGATCAGATTCTCGTCGCGCAGGACCCTCAGCGCCGCCCGAGCGACGGCGCAGCCCAGCGGGTTGCCGCCGAAGGTGGAGCCGTGATCGCCGGGGTGGAAGACGCCCATCACCTCGTCGTCGGCGAGGATCGCGGAGACGGGATAGAAGCCGCCGGCCAGCGCCTTGCCGATGATCACCACGTCGGGGCGTACGCCCTCGTGCTCGAAGGCGAACAGCTTGCCTGTGCGCCCCAGGCCGGACTGGATCTCGTCCGTCATCAAAAGCGCATTGTGCTCGCGGCACAGCTCCGCGATCCCCGCCAGGTAACCCTCGGGCGGGATGATGATCCCGCTCTCGCCCTGGATCGGCTCGATCAGCACGCCGACGACGTTGGGGTTCATCGCCTCGCGAACCGCGTCGAGGTCGCCGTAAGGCAGCAGCGTGAAGCCCGGCGTGAAGGGCCCGAACCCGTCCTTGTACTGCGCCTCGTCGGAGAAGCCGACGATGGTCGTCGTGCGGCCGTGGAAGTTGCCGCTGAAGACCAGGATCTCGGCCTGGCCCTCCGGGACGCCCTTGACCTTGTAGCCCCACTTGCGCGCCGCCTTGATCGCGGTCTCGACCGCCTCGGCGCCGGTGTTCATCGGCAGCATGCGCTGGAAGCCGGTCAGCTCGTGCATCTCTTCGTACAGCGGGCCGAGCTGGTCCGTACGGAACGCCCGCGAGGTCAACGTGACCTTGTCCGACTGTTCGACCAGCGCTTCACGGATCTTCGGGTGCGCGTGACCCTGGTTGACCGCGGAATAGGCCGCGAGGAAATCGAGGTACTTGTTGCCCTCGACGTCCCAGACCCAGACGCCCTCGCCGCGGCACAGCACGACGTCGAGCGGGTGGTAGTTGTTGGCGCCGTAGTCGTCCTCCAGACGGATAAACGCACTCGATCGGGTGTTCGTCGTCTCCATGATCTTTTCCTCGGGCGTCCCGACCGGCCTTTCGGTTTCGACGCGGCCGGTTTTGGGGAGCGTGGCTGTGAAAACAACCACTCCCAGCATAGCATGGCGGCGGCTTGACGTGCGCCGAAGCGGGGCGGAATAATCCCAACCGTCCTTTCCTGGGAGACTCGGTGTCTTGATCTCGAATCCGATCCCCGCATCCGGCCCGGGCCGGAGTATGTGAGATGGCCCCGAGCCAGGATCTCGGCAGTCGCCACCGGCTGCTGCTGCGTGTCGAGCGCTTCAGCCGCCAGCGCTACAAGGTCGTCTTTCTCGTCGCGCTCGTGGCGGTGATCGCGGCCAGCTGGCTCGGCTCCAAGATCAAGATCGAGTCCGATCTCCTGAAGCTGATTCCCGTCGGTAACGTCCAGGTCGACACCCTCAAGGAGGCCCTGCAGGACTTCGGCTCGGTCGACTACCTCCTGGTCCTGATGGAAGCGACGGGGGAGGCCGGCCCCGACGAGCTCGAAACCTACGCCGACGCCTTTGCCGAGCAGTTCGAGAACAACGCAGAGCTGATCGAGTTCGTGGATCATCGCTTCTCGCTGGACGAGGGGTTCCTCGATCTCTTCTATGACAACGCCGTGTTGTTCCTCGAGCCGGATCGGCTGAGCGAGCTGGGACGGCGGCTCACGGACGACGCCATCGTCGCGAAGGTCCAGGAGAATCGCCTGGCCCTGACCACGCCGATGGCGCAGATCTCTCAGGACGTCGTCCGCAACGATCCGCTCGGTCTCCTCGACCTGTTCCTCAAGCCGCTCGTCTCCAACCGCAGCGCCCTTCAAGTCGACCTGGCCAACGGCTACTACCTGTCGGCGGACCATCGCAACCTGATCATGCTGGTCAAGCCGACCCAGCCGTCGCAGAACCTCGAGTTCGACGAGCGGTTGATGAGGTTCGTCTCGGCGGTCGAGACGATCGTCCGCGAGGACCTCGACTCCGAGCTCGAGCCCGGATCGACGGTCGAGATCCGTTACGGCGGACACTACGCGATGGCGATCGACGAGTCGGCGCACATCCGCAAGGACGTCAAGCAGAACCTGTTCGTCTCGCTGATCGCGGTCGCGGCGTTGTACTGGCTGTGCTATCGCCGTTTCGCCGCGTTGCTGTATTCGAGCATCCCGTTGCTCGCCGGCCAGGCGCTGACCTTCGGCCTCGCCTTCTTCGCGCTGGGCCAGCTCAACGCGGCCTCCTCGGCGTTCACCGCGCTGCTGATGGGGCTGGGCACCGACTTCGTCATCGTCATGTACGCGCGCTACGTCGAGGAGCGCCAGAACGGCCGGACCCTGGCCGAGGCGACCGAGCTGATGATCGGCGAGACCGGCCTCGGCGTGTTCACCGGGGCGATCACCTCGGCCGGCACCTTCTACGCGATGTGCATCAGCCAGTTCCGCGGCCTGCGGCACCTCGGCTTCCTGATCGGCAGCGGGATCCTGCTCTGCGCCGTGGCGATCGTGTTCCTGTTGCCGGCGATGATCAAGTGGAACGAGTGCGTCCGTCGCCGCCGGGTCGATGCGGCGAGCAAGCTGCACCTGCAATCGTTCGGCCTCGAACACCTGATCACGTTTGCCGCCCGGCATCGCGCCGTGACGCTGATCGTCGTGTTCGGCCTGACGCTGGCCGCGGGTGTCGCCGCGCTGCGGCTCGACTTCGACGATTCGATCCGCGCGCTGCGCAGCCAGCGCTCGGAAGGGTTCCGCGTTCAGCAGGAGATCACCGACAAGTTCGGCCGGTCGCTGTCCTACATGATGGCGATCGCCGAAGCCGAAACCGAAGATGAGGCCGTTGCCCTGGCGGTCAAGNNGTCAAGGTTCAGGATCGGCTCCAACCTTTCCTGGAAGACGGGACGGTCTCGTCGCACGACACGATCCTGGCCTACCTTCCTCCCGAATCCCGGCAACGGGAGGTCCTCGATCGCCTGACCCGGGACAGCGGCGGCACGTTCGACGCCGCCCGTGTCCGCTCCACGTTCCACGACGCGTTGGTCGCCAACGACTTTCGCGTGGCGGCCTACGACGAATTCAGCGCCCGCCTCGAGGGATTCCTGGGGCCGGAACGACCGCTCAAGATCGCCGACCTCCAGCAACACGGGCTCGATCGCCTGCTGTCGCGCTACGTCCTGAGCGAGCCCGACCGGGTGCGCATCGTGACCTACATGTTCCTGGCGGATCAGCGCTGGAAACGCGAACCGCCGCCGGGCCTGGTCGAGACGGTCACCGGCGACGACGCGGGGATCGTGGTCACCGGCACGAACGTGGTCAACCGCGAGTTCCGCCACATCTTCATGCGCGAGGCGCCGCGGGCGGTGCTGCTCGGTCTGATCGTGGTCTTCGCCCTGTTGTGGATCGACTTCCGCAGCCTCCGTCTGACGGCGATCGCCATGGCCCAGCTGATCTGCGGGGTCGTCCTGATGCTGGGCGCGATGAAGTTGGCCGACATCCGGCTGAACTACGTCAACGCCTTCGTCGCGACGATGATCCTCGGCGTGGGGATCGACTACAGCATCCACCTGGTGCACCGCTTCACGCTCAGCCACGGACGCGTCGAGCTCGGGCTGCTGGAAACCGGCAAGGCCGTCGTGATCGCCGCGTTGACCAATATCGCGGGCTTCGGGACGCTCACGCTTGCCAGTTACCCCGCGATGCGTAGCTTCGGCATCGTGGCTCTGTTCGGCTCGATCACCTGTCTGTTCACCGCCCTGACGCTGGTCCCGGCGATCATGGCGCGGGAAGAAACGAGACGCTGAGTTGGATCTCCTGTGGATCGCGATCCTCCTCGGCA
>WVWW01000001.1:98795-102320 GCA_011773795.1 Acidobacteriota bacterium | reverse complement strand
TCGATGTCGTCGTCGCTGTGCGCGAGCGAGACGAACGCCGCCTCGAACTGCGACGGGGCCAGGTAGACCCCCCGCTCGAGCATCCCGTGGAAGAACCGCGCGTAGCGGTCGGTGTCGCTCGCCGTCGCGTCGGCGTAATTCGTTATTTCGCCCCCGCGGAAGAAGGTCGTCATCATGGAGCCGACACGGTTCGAGGTGGCCTCGATCCCGGCCGATTCGGCCGCCTGACGCAGACCGTCCTGCAGCCGCGCGGAGAGCCTTTCGAGCTCGCGGTACGCGTCGTCGTCGAGCAGGCCGAGCGTCTCGAAACCGGCGCGCATCGCGAGCGGGTTCCCCGAAAGCGTCCCGGCCTGATAGACGGGGCCGCCGGGAGCGATCTGCTCCATCACATCGGCACGGCCGCCGTAGGCCCCGACCGGCAACCCTCCCCCGATGACCTTGCCGAAACAACTCAGGTCCGGCTCGATCCCGAAACGGCCCTGGGCGCCGCCTCGGTGCACGCGGAACCCGGTCATCACCTCGTCGAAGATCAGCGTCACGCCGTGCTCTGCCGTGAGCTCGCGCAGCCGCTCGAGGTAACCGGGAGCCGGAGGGATCACCCCCATGTTGCCGGCGATCGGCTCGACGATCAGCGCGGCGACCCGATCGCCACGGTCTTTCAAGACCCGCTCGACCGCGTCGGCATCGTTGAACGGGACCACGTGGGTCAGCTCGGCCAACGGTGCGGGAATCCCGGGGCTTCCCGGAAGTCCGAGCGTCAGTACACCGGAGCCCGCCTGCACCAGCAGCGAGTCGACGTGCCCGTGATAGCAGCCCTCGATCTTGATCAGCTCGTCGCGCCCGGTGGCGCCGCGGGCCAGCCGGATGGCCGACATGGTCGCCTCGGTCCCCGACGAGACGAAGCGCACCCGCTCGCATCCCGGGACGCGTTCACAAACTCGCTCGGCGAGATCGGTCTCGATCCGACAGGGTGCCCCGAACGACGTGCCGTTGGCCGCCTGTTCTTGGATTCCTTTGACCACCGCGGGATGTCCGTGTCCGGCGATCAAGGGCCCCCACGAACCGACGTAGTCGATGTAGCTCTTCCCCGATGTGTCGGTCACCCGCGAGCCGGCGCCGTGCTCGAAGAAGATCGGTGTGCCGCCGACGCCCTTGAACGCCCGAACCGGTGAATTGACCCCGCCCGGAATCACCCGCCGGGCGCGTTCGAACTCATCGACCATGTTGACCCATCCCACATACGCCTTCGGCGAATAGATCGAGTTGTTGTGCCGGGGTCCCGGCCGGGCCCGGCCTGTAGTAACCCAGCTCACGGGCCTCGGCGAGGATCTTCCAGTACAACCGCTTGAAGCGCTCGGAATGATCGAGATGACGCAGGTGCGCCAGCTCGTGACACAGCGTGTCGACGAGGCTCGACTCCTTGAGCAGCCGGCCCGTCCGCGCGTGGCGCAGGCGGATCCGGATCACGCCGTCCTCGTAGCAGATGCCGTAGTGTTCGTTGACACCCTCGGTTTCCGCCTCGATCTTGTGGTAACGCAGGCGGAACCGGCCGCACAGATCGTCGGCCATCTCGCGGAGCCGCTTCATCGTCCTTTCGTCCTGATCGGTCTGCAACTCGCGTACGGTGGGGTTACGGATCGGGCGAACGGCGTCGCGGAGCCGGGCCAGGCCGGTGCGCTCGAGGGACAGCTCTCGGACGGAGAATAGACGCGGGGCAGACTCACGCGTACGCCGGCTCATCCGCGTAGCAACCTTCCAGCCTCCCGCGCGTGGTAGGTCACGATCACATCGGCGCCCGCACGCTTGATCGAGGTGAGGGTCTCGAGCACGGTGCGCTCACGGTCCAGCCAGCCGTTGGTCGCGGCGGCGGCGACCATCGAAAACTCCCCGCTCACGTTGTAGGCCGCGACGGGGACCTCGAAGTGATCCTTGACGCGGCGGATCACGTCGAGGTACGGCAGCGCCGGTTTGACCATCACCATGTCGGCGCCCTCGTCGAGATCGAGCGCGACCTCGCGGAGCGCCTCGTCGCCGTTCGCCGGGTCCATCTGATAGGTGGAGCGATCACCGAACTGTGGTGCCGAATCCGCCGCTTCGCGGAACGGGCCGTAAAACGCGGAGGCGTATTTGGCGGCGTAGGACAGGATCGCGATGTCGCCGAAGCCTGCGCTATCGAGCGCCTCGCGGATCGCACCGACGCGGCCGTCCATCATGTCCGACGGCGCGACCAGGTCGGCGCCGGCACGTGCGTGCGAGACGGCGGTCCCCGCCAGAAGCTCGAGCGATGGATCGTTGAGCACCCGGCCGTCTTCCACCACACCGCAGTGGCCGTGGTCCGTGTATTCGCAGAGGCACACATCGGTCAGCACCAGGACATCGTCGTACGCGGCCTTGATCTGCCGTACCGCGGTCTGGACCGCGGCGTCGTCGGCCCACGCCTCGCTCCCCTGCGCGTCCTTCTGCTCCGGGAGCCCGAACAAGATGACGGCGCGCACGCCGTCTTCGCGGGCCGCCCCGACTTCCTCCAGCAGCGTGTCGGGCGAGAAGTGAAATATCCCGGGCATGCTGGTGATCTCGTCGCGCACACCCTTTCCGTGACGGACGAACAGCGGGTAGACGAACGAATCCGGACTGAGTCGCGTCTCACGGACCAACGCTCGCAACGTGGCGTGCCGCCGGAGACGCCGGGGTCGAATCGTGGGAAACATCGGGAGACTCTCCTGCCGTTGCGTTTCGCGAGTCCTATGGCTAAAGTAGGCCGCTATCCGAGGTGGCGGCGTAGCTCAGTTGGTTAGAGCACAGGATTCATAACCCTGAGGTCAGTGGTTCAAATCCACTCGCCGCTACCAACCCGCCACCCAGTCTAGCACCGCAGCGGGAGGACTCCATGGCTTGGATCCGGACCATCGGCAAGGGCGAAGCCGAGGGCGAACTGTCGCGTTTGTACGATCAGATCGCGCCGGGCGACGCGGTCCTGGACAACATCCTCGGCATCCATTCGCTGCACCCGCGCAGCCTGCGGGACCACCTCAAGTTGTACCGCACGTTGATGCACGGGGACGGCCCGCTTTCACGGCGTGAGCGTGAGATGGTGGCCGTCGCCGTCAGCTCCGCCAATCACTGCCACTACTGAATCGAGCATCACGGGGCGGGACTCCGTAACGTCACCTCGGATGAGGAACTCGTCAACGGGCTGAGCGAATCGCCGGACGACCACCCGCTCGAGCCGCGCGAGAGGGCGATGATCGATTACGTGCTCAAGTTGACGCGCACCCCTTGGGACATGCGCAAAGACGACGTCAAGTCGCTGCGCGATGCGGGGCTCGACGACCGCGCCATCCTCGATCTCGCGATGATCGCCTGCTACTACGCCTACGTGAACCGTCTCGCGGACGGCCTCGGCGTCGAACTCGAGCCCGACGGCCCGCCCCACGCGGGGTCAAGTCTTGGCATGCGACACAACAAGCACGCGGGGTCAAGTCTTGGCATGCGACACAACAAGGACAAGGCGTAGAATCGAGCGGT
>WVWW01000001.1:60209-98778 GCA_011773795.1 Acidobacteriota bacterium | reverse complement strand
CCAGCCCGATTCCTCGTCCAGCCCGAAAGCCTGGAACGGCACGACCGCCATGCCCGCGCGTTCGAGCAACAGGCGGCGGATCTGCTCGTTGCTCTCGACGCGCGCCCCGGCGACCGTCTTGCCGATCAGATCGAGTCGAAGCGAAAGGTAGATCGCGCCCTGCGGGCTGACGCATTCGACCGGGTAGCCCTGCTCGCGCAACTGTTCGAAGCCCTCGAACAACGCGTGGAGCCGTCTCTGGACGCGGTCGTTCATGTCTTGCTGGAATTCGCGCACGGCATCGGGCTCGTTGAGGAATCGCGCCAGGGCGATTTGCTCGGGGCGCGGCGCCCAGGCACCGAGGTGGCCGATCAATCCCTTCATGCGGCGAACCAGGGCCGGAGCGGCAAAGACCCAGCCGACGCGCAACCCGGTGCTGGCGAAACACTTCGAGATGCCGTCGAGGCTGATGACCCACGGAGCCGCCTCGGGGACCAGCTCCGTCGGCATGTGGTGGCGGTTCGAGTCGAAGATCAGCGCGGCGTAGACCTGGTCGTGGATCAGGAACAGGTGCCGCTTACCGGCACGGGTGCGCCGCTCGTTCTCTTCGACGATCGCCTCGGCGATGGCGCGTAGCTCGTTCTCCCGAATCACCGTCCCGGTGGGGTTGAGCGGGCTGTTGAGGCAGATCAGGCGCGCCTCGGCGAGGTGCGGGGTCAGCTGCTCGAGGGTCGGCATGAAGCCGTCCTCGGGCCGCGTCGGGACGACGACGCCCTCGGCGCCGGTCATCCAGGCGTAGTGGTTGTTGTTCCACGACGGAACGGGGTAGACGACCTTGTCCCCCGGGTTGACGACGCTGCGGTAGGCGCCGTAGAGGATCGGCCGCGCGCCGCTTGCGATCAACACCGACTCGACC
Organism: Acidobacteriota bacterium; assembly: GCA_011773795.1. Lineage (GTDB taxonomy): Bacteria > Acidobacteriota > Polarisedimenticolia > Polarisedimenticolales > Polarisedimenticolaceae > WVWW01. The sequence continues at coordinate 97,883 of WVWW01000001.1, read as the reverse complement.
GGGTAGCGGGCGCCCCACTCGCGGGCCGCGTATTCGCAAACCGCTTCGCGCAGCACGGCCACGCCATCGGCCGGCGGGTAATTCGTCTCTCCGTCGAGGTACGCCTGCTGGATGTGCTCGAGAAACCGTGCGGGAATCGGAAACTGCGCGGAATCGAAATCGCCGACGGTCAGGTTGCAGATTTGCTCGCCCGCGGCAACCATGGCGTTGATCTCCGCGGCCATCCTGAGGATCTCGGAACCGACCAGTCCGCGAACGTTGTCGGACATCGATTGTTCGACGAGAGAAGAGTCACCAAAATTTAAATTGGATAGGGTTTCTTGCGACATACCGGGGATTCTATCCGTCCTCGAGGCGCGAAACCAGCCCGCGCCAAACCGCTCTATTTTCTGCCGGTTGGGGTGAGCGTCGTGGTGTGTTTTTCTCCGTCACGCACATAGATCACCTCGAGCGGCTCGTCGATCTTCGCCACGTCGAGTGCGAACGTGTAATCGTAGATGTTGGCGATCTCACGCTCGCCGAACTTGATGATGACGTCTCCTTTTTGCAGGCCCGCCTGATCGGCGGGCCCACCGCCGACGACACCCGACAGGAGCAGGCCCTGGACCTCCTCGGTGTAGTTCGGGATCGTCCCCGTGTAGGCGCGCACGGTATCGCGGTCCGTGCCGCTCTCGCGCGTGCGCTCGACCTTGGCGTATTCCAGCGATGCCTCCAGACGCGACACCTTGCGGGTCAACAGCGCGGCGAAGTTGACGACCTCTTCGATCCCCTCGTAGTTGAGCGTGTCCGCCGTGTCGCTGGGCTTGTGGTAGTCCTCGTGGCTGCCGGTAAACACATGAATCGCCGGCACGCCCGCCTGGTAGAAGGCGGTCGAGTCCGTCGGCAGGTAGGGGTCGTTTTGCAGCGCCACGTCGAGCCCGGCGACGACGTTGGTCTGCTCGATCAGCCGCGGCCAGTCGGGGCTGCTGCCGACGGACTGCAGGTTCAGCTTGCCCTCTTCCATGCGGCCGACCATGTCGAAGTTGATGTAGGCGCGGATCTTCTCCGGGGCCAGTAGGCCACTCTCGATGAAACGTGTCGAGCCGAGCAGGCCGATCTCCTCCCCGGACCAGAACGCCAGCGCCGTGTTGACCTGTGCGGGTTGGCCGACCAGCCGTCGTGCCAGGCCGAGCAGTGCGGCGACACCGGATGCGTTGTCGTCCGCGCCGTGGTGNNCTCATCCTTGTCGGCGAGCGAGTTACCCCGGTCGCCGGTGCCCAGGTGATCGAAGTGGGCTCCGATGACGATCCAATCGTCGGATGCCTGGCCCTTCGGTGGAAGCCATGCGAGGACGTTGCGCCCGGTCTGTTTCTCGCGCAGGACCTTCGTGGACAGCGTCATCGTCAGGCCTTCGAGCCCGAACCCCTGGACATGCGGGTTGCCGGTGTCGAGGTCTTCCTGGACCTTCGCGAGACCGCCTTCGGGCAGGCCCGCGAAGAGCACCTCGGCAACGTTTGCGCCGACGCTCGCGGCCGCGATCCCCGACCCGCCGAGCGCCGTGTCGAAGGTCATGGGGATCGTCTCACCGGCGTTGGGTGAGCGCGGCCCGGTCACGAGCAGCAGCGCCTTGGCGCCGAGCTCTCTCGCGTGCAGCGCCTTGTACCGCAACCCCGAGTACCGCACGAGGATCGCGCGCGTCTCGTCGTCGGTGTCCTCGGGGACGTAGCGCAGCACGACGACGATCTTGTCCTTGACGTCGAGCCCGAAGTAGCTGTCGTAGCCGAAACCCTTCTCCTCCGGGATCGACAGGCCGTACCCGGCGAACACGACCGGACCGCTGACGGTCGCGTTGTCGGAAAACGAGAGCGCGCTGATGTCGTCGCCGCTCCACGCGTGCGTCTCGCCGTCGACCGTGATCTCGATGGTCGATCCGCCGTCGTTCATGCCGGCGGTGAAGTCGAACGGCTGTGCATAGCCGTCGAGTCCCGGCAGCGGTTTCGCCCCGAGCTCCTTCAGTTGCGCGGCGATGTACTCGGCGGCGAGGGCCTCTCCGTCGCTACCGGTCATGCGGCCGGCCAGCTGCTCGGAAGCGAGATAGCCGACGTCGGCGCGGATCTGCTCCCCACCGGCCACGGCCGGCAGGGCCGCGCAGGCAACCAAAACGATGAGGCAAACGGCTGAGCGAAACGAGTTCATGGTTCTTCCTTTTGCTGACGAAGCGGCGCCCCGTCCAGTGCGGCGCTCGCCGCTTCGTGATCCCAACGCGCGATCCACAACTGCGCACCGTCGCCCGATCCACGGTCGGTGGTCCAGGCAAGGCGTCGGCCGTCCGGGGAAAACACCGGAAGCCCGTCGAACCCGTCGGTCGAGGTGACCCGCACGGGCTCCTTGCGACCGTCGGTGTCCACGATGAAGAGCTCGAAGTTCTCGAAGCCGAATTTGTTGGTCGTGAAGATGAAGTAGTTCCCCGACGGGTGCGGGTAGGGCGCCCAGCTCATCGACTCGAAGTCGGTGATGCGACGGGCGTCGCTACCGTCGAGCCGCATGGTCCACAGGTCGGCGATCAAGCCCTCCTCGTCGAACCGGCGCCAGATGATGCGCGCCCCATCCGCGGTGAAGAACGGGCCCCCGTCGTAACCGTCGACCCGGGTCAGGCGGCGCGCCTCCCCGCCGTCGGCGGGCATGAGGTAGAGCTCGTTGAAGAACGCCGCGTCGCTCTCGAAGATCGCCTTTTCTTCGTCGGTCGGCGTCCCGGCGAAGTAGTGCCGGTTCGAGGCGAAAACGATCCACTTGCCGTCGGGGCTGTAGCTCCCCTCCGCATCGTAGCCTCGCGTCCGGGTCAGCCGTTGCAGCGCACCTTCTCGGTCCATGGCGTAGAGATCCATCTCCGGGTCGTAGTCCCAGGCGTAGCGGCGCTCCTGGCCCGAGGCGCGGAAATCGAGCTCGGCTTTCTGCAGTGCCAGGCTCTCCGGGTCGTGGTGCGTCGATGCGAACAGGATCTCCCCGCTACCCGCCCGGAAGAAGGCACAGGTGGTCTTACCGTGACCGGGCGAGATGCGGCGCGTCTCGCCCGTTTCGAAATCCAGCTCGTAGATCTGGTAGAACGGGTTGCCCGGCTCGCGCTCGCTCTGGAACACCAGCTTCGACCCGTCGGGGGAGAAGTAGCCCTCCCCCGCGCGGGCGCCTTCGAACGTGAGCTGCCGGGGACGCTCGAGGAAACGGTCGCCCTCGGCGTGGGCCGGGCCGACGGCTAGACAGAGCCCCAGAAACACCGACGGAATTGCGATTCTCACGCGAACTCCCTGAATTTATGCTGTCGCGAATCGAGTCACGGAAATGATGCCACACGGACCGATTTTTTCTGTTCGGGGATTCCCGTAAGCGCTTTTCGTCTAATTCCTCAAGACATTCCGGCGGTATTTCTTCGGAAACCCCGTATATGTACCGGTGATTCCGTCCTCACTTAGTTAAGGAGGTCGATGGGGCGTGAGCGACGCGCTGCGGACAATCTTGTCCGTCCCCCGGTCAGCGCGCCGGCTGGGATGTCTTGTACCCGCATGGGTGACACCCGTCGTCGTGTGCCTGTGCGCGTTCGCCCCGGTGACCTTCGCCCAGGACGACATCGTGTTGATCGAGCGCGGCACGTCGATGCGCTACCTCGCCAACAGCTCGGATCCCGGTCTCGGCTCGACGTGGACGAACCCCGCTTTCGACGACTCGGGCTGGACCGACGGCGTCTACGGGATCGGCTACGAGAACAATCCGCCGGGCGCGCTGGGGTTGATCGACACGACGGTCCCGAACACCACCCGTTCGATCTACACACGCCTGACGGTCAACGTGCTGAATGTCGGTCAGGTCACCAACGTGTTCGTCGGCGCCGACTACGACGACGCCTACGCGGTCTGGATCAACGGGACCGAAGTGTTTCGGTCCGCGGGACTACCGGGTGGCGCTTTGGACTGGAACTCACCGGGCGGAGACCACGAGTCCAGCAACAACGGGGTCGAGCACTACGAGTTCACCGATGTGACCGGCACCGCGCTCGGCCTGCTGGTGAACGGCGTCAACGACGTCGCCATCGCCGTCTACAACGCGGGCGCCGGCTCCAGTGACCTGGTCCTCGTGCCGAACCTGACATTGAACAAGACGGTCATGGTGGACCGTGGCCCGTACCTGCAACAGGGCACCAGCGATACGATCACCGTGCGCTGGCGCACCGATGTCCCCTCCACGTCGCGTGTGCTCTGCGGGCCGGCTCCCGGCAGCCTCGTCACCTGCGCGCAGAGTGCCACACTCGCTCAAGACCACGAGATCGAGGTGCCGGGGTTGAGTCCCGACACGACCTACTACTACGCCATCGGGGATTCCGTCGCTATCCTGGCCGGCGATGATGCAAACCACAAGTTCATCACCGCCCCGTTGACCGGTGTGGCGCGACCGACGCGCGTGTGGATTCTCGGCGACTCGGGACGCGGTGGGCAGACCGCCATGGACGTCCGCGATGCGTACTACACAGCCGTCGGCTCGGCCCCGACGCACCTGTGGCTGATGCTCGGGGACAACGCCTACGAGAGCGGCACCGACGGCGAGTACCAGTCGAAGCTGTTCGACATCTACCCGGACATGCTGCGCAAGTCGGTGCTGTGGCCCACGCTCGGCAACCACGACGCCTTCACGGCCGACTCGCTGACCCAGACGGGGCCCTATTTCGAGATTTTCACCATGCCGACGATGGCGGAGGCCGGCGGGATGAGTTCCGGAACCGAGGCGTACTACTCGTTCGACTACGGGAACATCCACTTCGTCGTCCTCGACTCGGCCGATTCGGATCGCACCCCGGGCTCGAACATGCTGGTGTGGCTCGCCGCCGATCTTGCCAATACGGCCCAAGACTGGATCATCGCGATCTGGCACCACCCGCCCTACAGCAAGGGCAGCCACGATTCCGACAGCGAGGCGCCACTGGTGGAAATGCGGGAGTATGTCGTCCCGATCCTCGACGACTACGGCGTCGACCTGACGTTTACCGGACACAGCCACAGCTACGAACGATCGTTCCCGATCGAGGGCCACTACGACGTGTCGGGGACGTTCGACGCCTCGATGCTGACCGCCACCGGGGACGGCGACCCCGCGGGTGACGGTCCGTACCTCAAGCCGATCGTCGGCCCGGACCCGCATTCGGGCATCGTGCACACGGTCGCGGGACAGGGCAGCCAGACCTCCGGCGGCGCGTTGAACCATCCGGTGATGTTCCGCTCCCTCAACGTCCTCGGTTCGGTGATCCTGGACGTCAACGACACCCAGCTGGATGTCGCGATGCTCGACTCGGCGGGAACGATCCGGGACCAGTTCCGCATCGTCAAGGGATCGACGATGGGTCTACCGGTCGCCTCGTTTACGCTGGCCCCGGCGACCGGTCCCGCTCCGCTGGACGTCAGCTTCACCGACACCACGACGAACAATCCGACGAGTTGGAGCTGGGACTTCGAGAACGACGGGATGACCGACTCCAACGCGCAGAATCCGATGCATACGTACGACCAGCCCGGCGTCTACGACGTCCGGCTGAGTGTCGTCAGTCCTGCCGGGAATGACGAGACGCTGCAGACCGCGGCCGTCTGTGTGCACACGCCGGAGCCGACCAAGGTCACCGGGTTGATCTTCAACTTCTGGGAGGACCGGGTGTTCTGGGATCCGGGAGTCGGCGTCACCGGCTACGACGTGATCCGCGGCGACCTGAACATGCTGCGATCGACCGGAGGAGACTTCGGCAACGCCCAGGTCACCTGCGTCGCCAACGACACGACCGCCACGGACGTGACCGACGTGCTCGCCACGAGCCCCGGGGACGCCTTCTTCTACCTGGTTCGTACGGCGGATTGCTCGCGCCGCACGGGAAGCTTCGATGCGACCGGAACGAGTCAGCAGGGAACGAGAGATCTCGAGCTGCAGGCAACCATGTCCGCCTGCCCGTGCGAGAACACGGACGACCCCGACTCGGACGGTTTGTGCAACGCGTTCGACACCTGCACGGACTTGGATGGCGACGGCTTCGGCAATCAGGGCTACCCCAACAACACCTGCCCGGACGACAACTGCCCGCTGTTGGCCAACCCCGCTCAGCTCGACGGCGACGTCGACGGTGTCGGCGACGCTTGCGACAACTGCCCGAGTGTTGGCAACCCCGCTCAGGAAGACGATGACCTGGACGGACAAGGCAACGCTTGCGACGGCTGCCCGCTGGATCCCCTCAAGATCGATGCCGGCATCTGCGGCTGTGGAACGCCCGACGAGGACCTCGATTCCGACGGGCTGACCGACTGCCTCGACCCGTGCATCGACGCCGACTTCGACGGCTACGGGATCGACGGTGGCGGCGGCGTCTGTCTCGGCTCGGACTGCGACGACAGCGATCCGAACATCAACCCCGGTCGATCGGAGGTCGGCTGCGACGGTATCGACAACGACTGCAACGCGGGCACCCCGGATCTCCTGGATGCCGACTCGGACACCTTCGACTGTGACGTGGACTGTAACGACACCGATGCCGCGATCAATCCCGGCGCCATGGAGCTGGGCTGCGATGGCATCGACAACGACTGCAACGTGGGAACGCCGGATCTCGTGGATGCGGATAGCGACACCTACACCTGCGACGTCGACTGCAACGACTCGATCGCGTTCATCAACCCGGGCGCGACCGAGGTCGGCTGCGACGGCATCGACAACGACTGCGACGCCGGCACGCCCGACGTCCTCGACGCCGACGGCGACACGTACGCCTGCGACGTCGACTGCAACGACTCCATCGCGTTCATCAACCCGGGCGAGACCGAGATCGGCTGCGACGGGATCGACAACGACTGCGACGCCGGCACCCCCGACGTCCTCGACGCCGACGGCGACACGTACACCTGCGACGTCGACTGCAACGACGCCAACCCCGATATCAACCCCGGTGAGACGGAGATCGGCTGTGATGCGCTGGACAACGACTGCGACGCCGGAACGTCGGACATCCTCGATATCGACGGCGACGGCTCTACTTGCGACGTCGATTGCCTCGAAGTGACCCCGCTGGCCATCTTCACCTTCCCCGGCGCCGCGCCGAACGACAACGCGTCGGCCTGCATGAAGGACGCCGACGGCGACGACTACGGCGACGACACACCGCCTGCCGGCGTGACCCCGGGCACCGATTGTGACGACACCGACCCCGCGGTACCGCCCGGTTGCTAGGGCCTGCCGTGGCACGGGTATACTTGAGTATGCGAAGCCTGTTTCCCGGAATGCGATTTGCGATCCTCTTGCTACTGGTTTGCGCAACGCTCTTACCGGTCCCGACCGACGCGCACCCGGGCATCGACGAGCAGATCGCCGAGCTGACCAAGTTGATCGCGGCAACCCCGACGGACCCCAAGCTGTACCTCCGTCGCGGTGAGNNAACTCGATCCCGAGTTGATCGTCGCGCGGCAGGCATTCGGGCGAATGCTGCTCGAGTCCGACCGGGCCGCCGAGGCGATCGAGCCGCTCGAGGCTTATCTGGCCAAGCGACCCGACGACACCCGGACCCTCGCGCTGCTCAGCCGCGCGTACATGAAACTGGGCAAGCACCTCGAGGCGGCAAACGGGTACACGCGCACGCTGGCCTCGATCACCAACGGCCGGCCGCGGCCGGAGTATTACCTCGAGCGCGCCCGCGCGTTGGTTGCCGCGGGACCGAAGCACATCGACCAGGCTCTCGCCGGCCTCGACGAGGGGCTCGAGGCGCTGAAATACCCGGTCACGCTCCAGCTCTACGCGATCGAGTTGGAGATCGATCACCTGCGCTACGATGCCGCGTTGGCCCGGGTGGACCAGATCGCCTCGCGCTCGGTTCGCAAGGAGACCTGGCTGATCCAGCGCGGCGAGATCCTCGAGAAGGCCCGCCGGCCCGAGCAGGCACGCCAGGCCTACCAGGCCGCGCTGGACGCGATCGCCGCGTTGCCCGAGTCGCGCATCCGCAACCGCGCCGTGGAGAGGCTCCAGGCCCAGGCGACGGCCGGTCTCGAACGACTGCTCTCCTCCGAAAGCGACGAACCCGGCGCCACGCCTTAGCCTTGGCCGGCCTGTTCCGAGGGGGCGAGCGTGCGGATGGCGAGGGCGTGGATCTCCTCGCCGATCATCGATTGGACGGCGGCGTAGACGGCGCGGTGCCGCTCCAGCCGGTTGAGGTTCTCGAAGGCGGTCGACACGATGACGACGGAGTAGTGGCCGCCGCCGGAGGTCGCGCCGGCGTGACCGGCGTGCTTGGCGCTGTCGTCGGTGATCTCGAAGTGGGTGGGATCGAATCGCTCGCGAAGCAACCGTTCGATCTTCTGCGCGGTCGTCTCGCTCATGTCCGCTCCCATGTGCGATCGTCGCCGCCGCGGCGCACGGCGCCGCGGCGCTCGAGATCGATGAGGTGGGCCAACGCCTGCATCTCGATCAGCGCCTGCGGCAACTGCGGGAGCTCGCGGTAGGCGCCGCGGGCGATCGAGCCGAGCTCCGCGGGCCCGTCGCCGAACTGCTCGAGCAAGGCCGCCTCGCGATCGCGGCGATGTCGGATCAACGTCTCGAAGGCTTTGCCGGGCAGCGGGGGGCCGTGACCCGGGAACAGTGTACGGTAGCGGGTGGCGTGCATCCGTTCGAGCGAGTCGAGGTAGTCTCCCATCGAACCTCCCTGCGGCTCGACGAGGATCGTCGAAATCCCGCTGATCAGGTCGCCGGCGATCAACCCGCCGCGATCGACGGTTTCGTAAGCGACGTGCCCGCGCGAGTGACCGGGTGTGTACCGCGTCTGCAACGTCAACCCGTCGAGATCGATCGGCTCGCCGTCTTCGAGCGACTCGCGGCGCTCGACTCCCGCGACGAGGGGAGCCGACAGTGCGGCGGGATGCGCGCGCAACGGAAGGTCCAGCGCATCGCACAACGCCGCGGCCCCGGAGACGTGATCCTGGTGCTCGTGGGTCAGGAGTACCGCCACCGGCTCGTGCCCGAGCGCACGGCGCCGAGCGATCACCTCGAGAAGACGGGCCTGCTCTTCCATGTCGGTCGATCCGGGATCGATCACGACGAAGCGTCCACCGCCGGGCATCCAGACGTTGGTCGTGGTGGCCGGGGGCATCGTCAGCGTCCGGACGGGCAACATCCAGAGGTCCGGAGCGAACTCGATGCGCGGCGCGCGCTGTTCCTGCGCGTTGATCGCGATCAGCGTTTCCGCGATCCGCTCGAGCGTTTCGTCGATGCATTCTTCGAGACCGCGCAGGAGCGGCAGCACCGGCGGCGGCACGGCACAATCGCCGGCGCCCCAACGCGCCAACACGTCTGACGGGCGCTCGAAGACCAGTCGTTCGATCTCGTCGCCGCGCGGCGTGGGATCGGGATGACCTGCCTCGATCTCGGCCAGGAAGAACGCGGTGTGGAACCGGACGGGAAACATCGGCGGTGTGGTGCGTTGACCGGCCTCGAGCAGATTCTCGGCGGCCAGCTCCAGGTCCGTTTCCTCCGCCAGCTCGCGGACCGCGCAACGGACGAACGCCTCGGCGTCACCGAGGCCATCCGCCTCGTCGACCGCTCCACCGGGGAAGGCCCAGTGGCCGGGCATGAAACGGGAACGTCGCGAGCGCACGCCGAGCAGGACCTCGCGACCTTCGGGTCCGGGACGGACCACGATCGCCGACGCGCTGTCGCGGGGAATCACCTCGGGGGCCGGTTCCAGTCCGGCCGGCAACTCGCTCATCGCCGAGCCATGCCCGCCTCGATGGCCTCGATCGATTTCGGGATCGCCTCGGTCAGGACCCGGGATCCGTTGCCGGTCACCAACACGTCGTCCTCGATACGGATACCGATGCCCTCTTCGGGAAGGTAGATGCCGGGTTCGATCGTGATCACCGCGCCGTCGCGCAGCGGCTGATGGATCTCACCCGCATCGTGCGTCTCGATGCCGAGGTGATGGCCGATGCCGTGGATGAAGGACTCGCCGTGGCCCGCCCGATCGATCTCGTTCCAGGCCGCCGTGTGCAGCTCGCCCAGCGTCACACCGGGTCGCGTCGCCTCGATCGCCGCCTGCTGGGCGGTCAAGACGGCTTGGTAGAGCTCGCGTTGTCGCCCCGTAAAGCGGCCATTTGCGGGATAGCTCCGGGTGACGTCGGCGCAGTAGCCGTCGAGCTTTGCCCCGCTGTCGACGAGGATCAGGTCGCCGTCCCGGATCGGGCCGTCGTTGTCGCGGTAGTGCAGCTTGAGCGCGTTGGCTCCGGCGCCCACGATCGGGCCGANNCACGATCGGGCCGAACGCGAAACCCGCGCCGGCGGCACGGTACGCGGCGGCCAGTTCGGCATCCAGCTCGTGCTCCATGATGCCGGGCCGCAAAGCGGAGAGCACGCGCTCGAAACCGGTGGCCGTGACGGCTACCGCGCGTTCGATCGCGGCGATCTCGGCGGCCTCCTTGACGCTCCGAAGCTCCGCGACGGCCGGGGTCGCGTCGTGCAACTCCAGGTTGAGGAAACGATCACGGATCGAGCCGACGAAGCTGGTGTCGACGTCGATCTGCCCGACCGTCGCTGGTGCGGCACGGACGTAGTGCAACCGTGAGCTCGCCTGGAGCCAGCCGGACAAACGCGTGTCGAGCTCGGCGGTCGAGAGGACCGCGTCGACACCGACGGCGTCCTCGTGCGTGGCCTCGTGGGTCGCACGCGCGTCCTCACCCCAGCGAGCCGCGACCGGATCCCCGGGGGGAAGGAAGAGGACCTGGTGCACGAGGCGTCCGCTCACGTAATCGGGGCCCGGATGGTCCTTCCCCGTGAAGACCCGCAAACCCGCGGCGCTGATCGCCAGAACGCCGGCAGCCTCGGTCAGGCCCGTCAGGTAGAAGAAGTTGGGATTGACACCTTCGGCCGCGGCACCACGGACCAGGATCAACCCGTCGGGGAAGCTCTCGAGCAGCCGCGCGCGTCGCGCCGCCGCCGGTGACGTTGCCGCATCCATCGCCGCGGCAGTCTACCGCGGGACGGAGTTACGCGGAAACCTCACGCTCGACGGGGACCGCCTGCGGCTTGGACTTGCGCACCTGCTGGACGAGGCCCTGCTCGAGCCACGCCTGCTCACCGCTCAGGATCGTCTTGCTCACGACGTACTTCGCGCGGTCGTCGTTGGACCACAACGCCTTGAACGAGGCCTTGATGCGTCGCCGCGAGCGCCGGCACAGCAGGTCGGCGAGCCGCTCGGCCTGCTTGGCATTCGCGTGGTTCTCGTCACGCATGCGCGTCGCGCGCGAGCAACTCGCGGCCATGACGAACAGCTCGTTGACCACGTCGACCAGGCGGAACAGGAAACCCTGGCGGCGTTCCAGCTTGGGCCCGTGCACGATCATGCCGTGGAACGACTGCCGCGCCAGCTTACGAGCGTTGCGTTCGACGAAACGCATGTGACGCGCCAGCGAGCCGAACTCGGAGTAGCGCGGCCAACGGCCCCATCCGATCCAGCGCGTCGGGTACCACCAGGCGTAGAACGCGGCGATCTTGGGCAATGCGGCGAGTTTCGCACCGCTGGACTTCCGCGGATCGATCAACGCGCCGGCGACCTGCAGGTGCTTGTCCACGGCCTCGCGGGCCATGAACAGGTGCATGATCTCGCTGGAGCCCTCGAAGATCGTGTTGATGCGGAAGTCGCGCATCATCCGCTCGACCGCGATCGGCTTGTCCCCGCGCGCGTCGAGCGAATGCTCGGTTTCATAGCCGCGACCTCCGCGGATCTGCATCGTGTCGTCGACGAGTTTCCAGCCCTCGACGGTGTTCCACTCCTTGGCCGCGGCGGCCTCGAGGCGGATGTCGTAGTTGCCACGATCGGCCATCTCGCTGGCCAGCAGCGAGAGCGAATCCATGCCGAACACCGTGGCGGCCATGTCCGCCATCTTGTTCGCGATCGCCGCGTGCTTGCCGATGGGTACGCCCCATTGCACGCGTTCGGTCGACCACTCGCGGCAGATCTCCAGGCAGCGTTTGGCGCTCCCCGTCGCGCCGGCCGGGAGCGACAACCGGCCGGTGTTCAACGTGACCAGGGCGATCTTGAGCCCCTGGCCCTCTTTGCCGATCAGGTTGGACTTGGGAACGCGGACGTTCTCGAAGCGGATCAACGCGTTGGAAAGCGCCTTGAGGCCCATGAAACGGCAGCGGTGCTCGATCTTCACGCCCGGCGTCGCGGTGTCCACGACGAACGCGCTGATGCGCTTGTTTTCCGGGTTGCGTGCCATCACGACCAGCAGCTCGGCCAGCGTGCCGTTGGTGCACCACAGCTTCTCGCCGTTGAGGATGTAGTACTCGCCGTCCGCGGTCAATTCGGCCGTGGTCTCGAGCTGCGCGGGGTCCGAGCCGACGTTGGGTTCGGTCAGGGCGAAAGCCGAGATGGCACCCGCGGCACAACGCGGCAGGAACTCCTGCTTCTGCTCCTCCGTGCCGAAGACCTTCAACGGCTGCGGGACGCCGATGGACTGGTGCGCCGACAGCAGCGCCGACAGGTTGCCGTCGTAGGTGCCCAGCAGCTCCATGATCTGCGAGTACTCGACCTGGTTGAGCTCGAGGCCGCCGTACTTCTTGGGGATCTTCATGCCGAAGGCGCCCAGCCGCTTGAGACCGTCGACCACGGATTGGGGGTACTCGCCCGTCTTATCGATCTCACCGGGATCGACCTGTTCCGCCAGGAAGCGCTCGAGTCGCGTGCGGAACTCGATGAATTCAGGTCGATTGGAACGGGTCGGGAAAGGATGGATCAGGTCCGACCGGAGGTTACCCAGAAACAGCTCGCGGATGAAACTCGGCTGCTTCCACTCCTTCTCGCGTGCATGCTCCGCGACTTCGCGAGATTCGCGCTCGGCGTCGGTCATCGGTTCGTGATCCTGATCCTTGGCCATCGGAGCCCTCCGATCTGTCGTTTCGCCCGTAATGATTGAATGAATTGGTAGTTAATTTACTTCCCGGCCGGCGATAGATCCACTGTTTCGTCGGGTTTACACGGAGGTCGGGACGGATCCGTAATCCGGAATCGTTGTTGCGCCAAAGAAAAAGGCGCGGCCGAGGCCGCGCCTCGTGGATTCCCGAGACCCTGGGGCGACCGCTATTCGGCGCCCTTCGCCAGCCACTTGATCAGCGGCCACAGCAACACGAAGAACAGGCCCGATCCGATGGCGATCATCGCGACCGTGCGGAACAACGTGGCCGGCGGCAGATTCTCCAGCGATCCCGCGACAAGGCCGGCAATCAGGTTCCCGATCGCCGCGCCGACGAACCAGATGCCCATCATCTGGCTGACCAGCCGGTCCGGCGCGAGCTTGGTGGTGAAGCTGAGTCCGACGGGGCTCAGGCAGAGCTCCCCGATCGTGTGGAAGAAGTAGGTCACGACCAGCCAGCGCATCCCGACCGGGCCGTCGTCGACGTAAAGCGAGCCCCAGGCGAGCACCAGGAAGCCCACGCCGAGCAGGATCAGGCCGGCCGCGAACTTCAGCCCGACCGAAGGGTTGTGTGAGCCCAGCTTGACCCACAGCATGCCGACGATCGGCGCGAAGATCACGATGAACAGCGGGTTGACGTTTTGCAGCCATCCTGTGGGAATCGGGTCGAGGAAACGAACCCCTTCGACGACCGTCCGGTTGGTGTAGTCCTCGGCGAACAGGTTCATCGACGATCCGGCCTGCTCGAACCCGGACCAGAACAGCGCCGCGCCGAGGAACAGGAAGAAGATCGCCCCGACGTGCCTTCGCTCCATGTTCGTATGACAGGCGAAGGCCAGCGTGTACAGGAAGTACACGATGACCACGCCGAGCAGGATGATCCCGGTCCAGCTGGCGAACTCGACGAGCGTCACGACGCCGGACGAGAACAACCACCAGATGAAGACGGCAAGCAAGACCACGATGCCGAGGCCGTACAAGAGCATGCGCTTCGCCTGGTCGTACTTGGCGACCGCGTCCTCGGTCAGCTCGCCGGCCTTTTCGAGGTACTTCTGTCCGAGAACGTACTGGATCAGCGCGAACGTCATCCCCACGCCGGCGGCGCCGAAGCCCAGGTGCCAGCTGACGTTCTCGCCGAGCGCCGAGCAGATCAGCGGGCCGAGGATCGCGCCGATGTTGATGCCCATGTAGAAGATCGAGAAGCCGGCGTCGCGGCGCGCGTCCTTACCCTCGTAGAGNNCGAAGTACGTGCCCACCGAAGGAACCGCCAGCGTGTAGTGACCGAGGGCGATGACCACGCCGCCCCACAGGACGGCCTTCTTCTTCCCGATCAAGCGGTCGGCGATCCAGCCGCCCGGCAGCGCGAGGAAGTACACGCTGAACGTGTACAACCCGTAGATCGCCGAGGAGTGCTCGACGCCCCAGGCCATCCCGCCGCGCGTCGCGTCGGTCATGAAGAGGATCAGCAGCGCGCGCATCCCGTAGTACGAGAAGCGTTCCCACATCTCCGTGAAGAACAGCGTGGCCAGGCCGCGCGGGTGGCCGAAGAACTGTTTTTCAGCGCTCATGCACACTCCCCCGGGTCGGAAACCGGTTCGCCCTTTTACGCGGAGAAGCGTTTCAAGTCAACTTGGGGGGAACGCTGGGCTCGCGGAGACTAGGTGGATTGCCCCATTTTGACGATGATCTTGTACTCGTCGGGTCGGACCGGCTGGACCGAGAGACGGCTGCGGTTGACCAGCACCATCTTGTCCAGCCCCGGCGTCTCACGGATCTCGGGCAGCGTGACCGGCCGCTTCAGATCCCGCTCGTGGCGGATATCGACGACGAACCAGCGCGGATCTTCGTGCGTCGATTTGGGGTCGTAGTACTTCGAGCGTTTGTCGAACTGTGTTGGATCCGGGTACCCCGCGCGTACGACCTTGGCCAGTGCGACAACCGCCGGGGGCTTCTCCTGCGAGTGGTAAAAAAGGACTCCGTCGCCGACCTTGATCTTGTCGCGGAGGAGATTACGCGCCTGGTAGTTGCGCACGCCGTCCCACAGAGAGGTCTTGTTCTTGCACTTCTTGAGCTCGGCGACCCCGAAGTCCTCGGGGTCCGATTTGAACAACCAGTACGCCTTGGCCATGGCCGCAGGCTAACCAGTTCCCGGCGACCGGGCAAGTTCGAGCTGGATTCCCAGAAGAAATCGACGATATGCTATCTCTGTAGGCTTCTTCGGAGGGGGCTTGAGCGAAGGGCCAAACACGAACGGCTTCTGGCCGCTGGATCGGTCTTCCTACACGATCCGCCGACGGGTCAGCATGCCCAGCACGCGCGAGTCGATCGGTGACGCCGTCACCCTGATCCTTGCCGTGGCGCGTGACTGCGGCTGCTCGATCGAGCAGGAGGCCGACCTCGAGATCGCCCTGCGCGAAGCGCTGGCCAACGCCGTGATCCACGGCAACGGCGAGGACGAGAGCAAGGGTGTCTTCGTGCGCTGCTACGGCGGATCGGACAAGACGCTGGTGCTGGTCCGCGACGAGGGCGTCGGTTTCGAGCCGGGCGACGTCCCCGACCCGCGCGGCACCGACCGTGTGCAACTCGACCATGGCCGTGGTCTGTTCCTGATGCGCGCGTTGATGGACCAGGTGGAATTCCGCCGCAGCGGCTGCGAAGTGCTGCTGTTCAAGCGCTGGGCCTGAGGTCATCGATGTCCCTGCTGGCCCGGCTTGATCTCGAAGAGTTGACCCCTGCCGCGTTGTGGTCGGCGCTCGACGACGCGACACGCGAGGCGGCGTTGAGGTCCGTCTATGGCGACGGTCCCGG
Source organism: Acidobacteriota bacterium (assembly GCA_011773795.1). Lineage (GTDB taxonomy): Bacteria > Acidobacteriota > Polarisedimenticolia > Polarisedimenticolales > Polarisedimenticolaceae > WVWW01. Next base: position 82,128 of record WVWW01000001.1, on the reverse strand, counting down.
TGGCGGCAAGGTCGAGGCGGACGTAGCGATCGCGAAGGCGCTGCGTTTTCGCCCCAACGCGGTCAAGCAGCTTCCGTTGGAGCGTCGCGTCGGCTACCTGATGAAGAACGTTCACGTCGACGACTCGCTGGCGACGACGTTCCTACTCGCCCTGCACCTGAACGATCGTTCGGAGATGCTGCAGACGTTTCTCGACGATCTCGAGATTCCTCAGCAGGATGGGCTGATCGACGAGAGCTACGACCTTCAGCCGCCGGAGCCGCAGGCGCTGGCTCGCGCGAGCTCGACCATTTACGAGAAATTCGGCAGCGAACGATCCGATCTCTATCTCGCCGCGCTGATCGCCATGGACGCGGTCACCTGGGGCGCGCTCGGCCAGATCCTCGCGGCGCGGAAGTAGATCAGGCTCGTTCTTCTTCGATCAAGACCGCCGTTCCGTAGGCCATGATCTCCGACGCGGCGGACATCATGTAACTCGTCGAGAATCGCATGTCGACGACCGCGTTGCCACCTTGCGCCGTCGCCTCCGCGGCCATCCGGTCGAGCGCCTGCTCGCGCGCCTCGGCCATCATCTTGGTGTACTCCTCGATCTCGCCGCCGACCACGTTCTTGAACACGGCGAGGATGTCCTTGCCGACGTGGCGTGCACGGATGGTACTGCCCTTGACCAGGCCGATAGTCCGGATCACACGATGACCGGCGATGGTGCTTGACGGGGTGATGATCATCGAAGCACTCCCTTGTACGTGTCTCGTTTGCGGGTGAACCACTTTTCGCGGGCGACCGAGATAAACAGGATACCTCCGCCCGTGGCTGCCGCGAAGATCGCGAACTTGATGAACCACGGAATGCCCGTGTTGGCGAGGATGGAGTGCACGGCATGCCAGCAGCCCCAACCGTACAGGATCGCCAGTCCCGCCGAGATGAGAGTCCAGGCGACCGCCCGCTCCGACCGGTTGTAGACCTTTTCCCAGTACGTCTCCCAGACTTCCTCCGGCGGTTCTCTGAAGGTCATCGTCGTGGTCACCTCTTTGACGTTCTTGAGTCGTTCGAACTCGGCGCTCAGATCCGCATCGCCGGAGAGCATCCGCTCCAGTTCGTCGTGATCCTGTGCCGTCAATTCGCCGTCGAGAGCGGCCATCATCAATGCGTGAGCACGCTCGGAGTGTGCATCGTGTCGTTTGCTCACGGTTCCATCTCCTCGATCGCGGCGGCCAGATTCCGCCGCGCGGAGTACAGGCGAGACATCACGGTACCGATCGGGATGCCGACGATATCCGCGATCTCGCGATACTTCAGACCTTCGAACTCTTTCAGGACGAGAACCTCGCGCTCGCGATCGGGCAGGGTCTCGATCGCCTGGCGGACCCTTCGACGCGTCTCCTCACGTTCGACGTTGCGCTGCGGGCTGCGTTGCCCGGAGCGGTACTCGGCGTCGTCGACGATCCAGCTCTTCTGTTCGCGCAGCTTGGCGCGATGCAGCTTCCGGTCGCGGATGAAGTTGAAGCAGAGGCGCCGCAGGATCTGGTAGAACCAGGTGTAGAACTGCATGTCCGGGTTGATCTTCTGCCGTGCACGGTAGGCACGCGCGAAGGCGTCCTGCGACAGATCCATCGCATCCTCGGGCGAACCGACGAAACCGAGCGCGGCGAAATAGGCGCGGCGCATGTAGCGTTGGACCAGCTCCCCGAAGGCCGGCTTGTCCCCGGCCTGCGCACGCAGGATCAGGTCGCGCTCGCTGACCACGGGCCTTTGTTGATCCACCAAGAGCTCCACGTGTGCAGCCCTCCGTCGACCCGGGTCTCGTCCGGGTTCGATCTTCGGTACCCGCACGAGGGAATTCTATTCGCTCGATCGGAACTGTTTTCAAATTGGGGTTTTTTCGCCGGTCAACTAGGATAGCCCGATGTCCTGGGAGCCCGGAGATCGCGTCGTGCACCGATTCAACCCGGAACTGGGTCCGGGGCTCGTCCGCGGCGTCGAGGGACGAACGCTGGTCATCGATTTCTCGGCCGGGGAAACCCTGCGCTTGGCGCAAAGCACGGACGCCCTGGCCCCGCTGACCCTGCCGGTCGGCGCGCGCGTCACGCTGCAACCCGCCAACGAGACGGTCACGATCGCGGCACTGCCGTCCGCCGGTGTCGTCCGCCTGACCGACGGACGCGAGGTGGCCGAGACCGATCTCTGGCCGCTGCACACGGGGGTCTCGCTGTTCGACAAGCTGGCCCACGGCGAGATCGACAACCTCGAAAGGTTCTCGTTGCGTCTCGACGCGTTGCATCTCGCCGCGATTCGTGAGGCCGACGGCCTGGGTTCGTTTCTCGGTGGGCGCATCCGCTTGTTCCCTCACCAGCTCCATGCCGCCGAGTCGGCAACGCGCACGCCGCTCGTGCGCTGGCTGCTCGCCGACGAGGTCGGCCTGGGCAAGACGGTCGAGGCCTGCCTGATCCTCAACCACCTGCTGCGCACGGGACGCGCCGACCGCACGCTGGTCGTCGCGCCGGAGACGCTGACCGTGCAGTGGCTGGGCGAGCTGTGGCGCAAGTACCACCAGGTCTTCGTGCTGCTCGACGACAGGCGGCTGGTCGACGTCGAGAAAGACTACGGTCCGGGGTTCAACCCTTTCGACGCGCACCGGCGCGTGGTGCTCGGATTGCAGACGTTGATCGACCGGCCCGAGTTGACCGAGCAAGCGGTCGAAGCCGGGATCGATCTGTTGATCGTCGACGAGGCGCACCATCTGCGACGCCCACCGGGCCACCCGGGCGACCCGGCTTACCGCGCCGTTCGACCGATCGCGGATCTCGGCCAGCATTGCCTGTTGCTGTCGGCGACGCCGCTCGAAGACGACGCGCACGGTTTCTTCCGCCTGCTGCAGTTGTTGCGCCCCGACGAGTTTCCCGAGGACACCGACTTCGAGCAACGTCTCGCCGACCGCGTCGCCCTTCCCCCATGCACCAGCGCGACTCGGCGGGTGGAGATCGGCGGGTTACCCCCGCGCGAAGGCGGTCCCGTGAAGCTGGACGACTCGCGGTCGATGTCCGATCTCGAGCGCGCGGTTCGCGCGCCGAGTGTACAAAACGCGCTCGAGCGCAAGAAGAAGTTGCGCCGGATCCGTCACGCACTGGCCTCGGGAGCCGCACTCGAGAAGATCTGCGATCCGAAGGAAAGCGAGCTGCTGAAACTCGCCCGTGCCGCGCAGGAACACGACCCGCGGCTGGACTGGCTTGCGGAAATGGCGCCGAGATGGCGTGCCGGCGGCGACAAGACGCTGATCTTCGTCGCGCACCGCGAGTCACTCGAGGCGATCAAGACGGCGATGAGCCGGCGCGTCCAGTTGCGCGTGGGACTTTTCCACGAGGACCTGTCTCCGGGCAAACGTGACATCGAGGTGGCTCAGTTCCGTCTGCCGACCGGACCCTCGATGCTGATCTCGACCGAGTGCGGCGGCGAGGGACGCAACTTCGAGTTCTGCACGCGGCTGGTGCTGTTCGACCTGCCGTGGAACCCGATGGTCGTCGAGCAGCGCATCGGCAGACTCGATCGGATCGGCCGCACGATTCCCGTGGAGATCGTCTACTTCGTCCCGCCCGACGGACTCGGAGCGGCAATCGCCAGGCTGCACGAATCGTTGGGGCTCTTCCGCGAGCCGCTCGGCGGACTGGAGCGCGAGCTGGCCCACGTCGAACCGGTGATCGAGCAGCTGGCGCTCGAGGCGGAGTTCTCCCCGTCGCACGAACGCTTCAACGAAGTGGTTGCCGAGGCCCGCGAGGCTCAGGGGCGCATCCAGGCCGCCGCATACCACGAGCTTCACCGCAACCCTTACCGCGCGGAGCTCGGTGACGGGATCCTCGCACGCGTCCCGCCGGATCTCGAAGAGCTGACGGCCGACGTCGTGCTCGGCGCGGCCGAGCAACTGGAGATGCACGTCGAGACCCTGCGCGGCGATGCTCGCTATGCGATCGAGCTGGGCACACGTGCCCGCGTCGAGTCGCTACCCGGCATCGCCGCAGGCGCCTCTTTCATCGGAACCTTCGACCGCGAGGAGGCGGTGCGAGACGAGAGCATCGACTTCTTCGCCTCGGGACATCCGCTCGTCGAGGGGATCCTGGCGCATCTCGAGGAATCACCGCTCGGCCGGGTCGGCCTGCTGCACACGCGTCTCCCCGGCGGTAAGGCCGGCCTGGGGCTTGCCGGGCTGTATAAGGAGGGTCCGCAGTTCCACGCCGTCGTCGTCGACGCCGACGGCCGGCGCCGTGAAGACTGGGAGCGGGCTCTCATGCGTCGCCCGCTCAAGAGCCGCCGCGTTCGATCCGACGACGTCACCTCCCAACCCGGCTGGCCCGCGCTCGTCCGCGCCATGGCCCGTCATCTCGAGCAGCACGGCCAACCGGTCGCCATCGCTGCCCTCGTCATCGAAGGTTAAGGGATTGGGGTCAGGTCTTGAATCTTGAATGACCAGCAGGCCGCTTTCACGGCAGTGGTCGGGTCCGATCATTCAAGATTCAAGACCTGACCCCAGTCTTCAGAAGCCGATGATGGCGATCGCCACGACGAAATAGAGCAACAGGCCGGTCACGTCGACGAGGGTGGCGACGAACGGTGTCGAGGACGACGCCGGGTCGACGCCGAGGGCGCGCATCAGGAACGGCAGCATCGAGCCGAGGATCACACCCCAAAGCACGACGCAGGTGACCGAGACCGAAACGGCGAGGGCCAGCTCGAACCAATCGTGTTCGAAGGAGCCGAGGCTGATGCGGGCGAAGCCGATGCCGGCGAGGATCGCCCCCACGGCGACACCGAAGCCGACCTCGCGGCGGAGCACGCGCCACCAATCACCGAGCGTGACCTCGTCGAGGGCCATCGCGCGCACCACCAGGGTCGCCGCCTGCGAGCCGCTGTTCCCGCCGCTCGAGATGATCAACGGCATGAACAGCATCAGGACGGTCAACTGCGCCAGCTTCTCGTCGAACAGGGCAATCACGTTGAGCGACAGCAGCTGACCGAGGAACAACAGGACCAGCCAGCCTGCCCGCTTGCGCAGCAGGTCGACGAAGCCGACCTGCATGTACGGCTGCTCGAGCGCCTCGCTGCCGCCGATCTTCTGGATGTCCTCGGTCGCCTCCTCCTCGGCCACGTCGAGCACGTCGTCGACCGTGACGATGCCGAGCAACGCACCGGCGCTGTCGGTGACGGGGAAGGCAACGCGATCGTACTCCTTGAACACCTGGACGGCGAACTCCTGGTCATCGGTGGCCTTGAGCGCGATGAAGTTGCCGTCCAGCAGCGCCTCGATCTTCGAGTCCGGCTCGGCGAGCAGCAGCTGGCGCACACGGAGATCGTCGATCAACGCCCCACGGTCGTCCATCACCGGTAGGACGTTGAGCGTCTCGCTGTCCTCGCCGTGACGGCGCACGTGGTCGAGCGCCTGCTGCACGGTCCAGTCGCTGCGGATCGCGATGTAGTCCGGCGTCATCATGCGGCCGACGCTGTCTTCGGGGTAGCCGAGCAATTGGTTCGCAACGCGGCGTTCTTCCGGCGAGAGCATCGCCAGGACCTGCTTCGTCGCGGCGACGGGAAGCTCCTCGAGCAAGCTGGTGCGATCATCCGGGGCCATGTCGTTGAGGATCTCGGCGACCTGCTCGCGCCCGAGGCTCTTGATCAGCTCCTCCTGCGCCTCGGGCTCGAGATGCTCGAAGACCTCGGTGGCCAGCTCGCGGCGCAAAACGCGGTAGACCACCGCACGCTTTTCCGCATCGAGGTAGCCGATCAACTCGGCGACATCGGCGGGCTCCGAATCGCTGATCATCGAACGCACGTCACCGAAGCGGCGCTCGTTCAGCGCTCGCTCGAGTTCGTCCCGTGCCGTTTCGTTGACCATTGAAAAGCCCCTGCCGGCGACTCGCCGCGCCGGTTGGCGCAGGGTAACATCGAGCGTCGATCCTTGGTATCTTTCCCGCTCCGGAGTGACTCGATGCGTCTGAAAGCTCACTTGATCGTGCTCGCCTGCGCCGCGGTGCTGGGTTGTGGATCCGAAGAAAGCGGCCTCGACGAGATCGTCGACTGGGAGGCCGCGCGCGATCAGGGGCGGCTCGCGATCACGGAAGGTCGCTTCGAAGACGCGGCGGCGGCCTATCGGCGGGCGTTGGAGCTTGCGGCCGATACGGAGGACCCGGATCACTACCGGATCATGAGTCTCAACGGGCTCGGTGAGGTCTACCGGCATCAGGGCGACGTGGCGCAGGCGGTCGTGCACTACCGGGAGGCGCTCGAGATCAAGGTCCAGGTCACGACGCCTTTCGATCTCGGCCTTGGCCGCGACTACACGAACCTCGCGATGCACCTGTTGCACGCGGGACGGTTGGACGAATCCGAGGAGGCCAACAACAAGGCGCTCGAGATCTTCGAGCTGCACCACGGCGGGGATCATCCGGACATCGGCCTGACACTGAACAACCTCGGCACGATCGCCTGGATGCGTGGCGACCCGGTGACGGCCGACCGGCACATGAGCCGGGCATTGGAGATCCTCGAGGCCTCGCCGCTCGCGCGGCATCCCGACACCGCCAGCCTGCTGAGCAACTACGCCCAGGTCCGGCTCCAGCAACAGGATCTCGACCGCGCCGAGGCGCTGACCGACCGGGCGATCGCAATCTGGACGGAGAACCACGGCCAGGAATCCTTGCCGGTCGCACGCGGGATGAACAGCCTCGGCGAGATCCTGCGCCGCCAGGAACGGCTCGACGAATCGGTGAAGGCGTACCGCCGCTCGCTCGAGATGATGGAGCACCACCTGGGCAGTGAGGACCCTGAGGTCGCGACCGTGTTGAACAACCTCGCGCTGGTCCAGCGAAGGCAGAACCGTTTGGCGGACGCGGAGGCAAGTTACCTCCGTGCAGCGCAGATCTTCGAGAGCACAGCCGGTGGCCTGCATGCCGATCTCGGCGCGACGGCGTTCAACCTGGGGCGCCTCTACACGGCGCAGCAGCGCTACGTCGAGGCCGAGCCGCAGTTCAAGCGGGCACTCGAGATCTACGAAACCGCGGCGGGGCCCGAGCACCCGAACGTCGCGATGGTGTTGCGCGGCTACGTGGAAATGCTGCGTGCCGTCGGGCGCGATTCCGAGGCCAACCCGTTGGCACAGCGGGCAGACCGTATCCTCGAGGGCTCCGGTTCGTGAGCCTCGCGCTGCAGACACGCGGATTGACGCGGCACTTCGGCGACCTGACGGCGGTCGACGCGGTTGACCTCGCGGTACCGGCGGGAAGCTTCTACGGGTTCCTCGGCCCCAACGGCGCCGGGAAGTCGACGACGATCAAGTGCCTGACCGGCCTGCTGCGGCCGAGCGAGGGGGAAATCCGGATCCTCGACCTGGACCCGCTCGCGGATCCTGTCGGGGTCAAGAAGATGATCGGCGTCCTGCCGGAGGACCTGGCTCTGTTCGACCGGCTGACCGCAGCCGAAACCCTCGGCTTCGTCGGTCAGATTCACGGGCTGAGTCGCGAAACGCTGGAACAGCGAGCCGAGGAACTGCTGACGCTGATGGAGCTCAACCGGCGCAAGGACAGCCTGGTTACCGATTTTTCCCACGGGATGAAGAAGAAGCTGGCGCTCGCGGTGGCGCTGCTTCCGGCGCCGAAGCTGCTGTTCCTCGACGAGCCGTTCGAGGGCATCGACGCCGTCGCCTCGCGACAGATCCGCAACCTGCTCAAATCCTACGTGTCGCGTGGCGGCACGATCTTCCTGACGTCGCATATCCTGCAGATCGTGGAGACGTTGTGCGATCAGATCGGCGTGATCCAGCACGGCCGACTGATCGCCCAGGGCAGCATGGAAGAAATGCGGCGCGGCACCGAGGACGGCCGCACGCTGGAGCAGATCTTTCTCGAGTTGGTCGGGGCTGAGGCCGAGGCATCCGCCGCGCTCGACTGGTTGACCTGATGTTGCGCACGATCCGGGCGTTCCTGTGGATGCGCTGGCGCATCTCCCGCAACGCGTTCAAGACGCGGCAGCGCGATTCGCTGGAGCAGATCTCACGGGCGCTCGGCGCGCTGGCCCCTGTGTTCATGTTGCTGATGCTCGTGCCGACGGTCCTGGCATTGGCCGCAGGCGGCGTCTTCCTGGGCTGGAAGATGGGCCAGGCCGAAACGGTGATGATTTGGAGGAGCTTCGGCTTCCTGGCGCTGCGCGGCGGTCTCGCCGTCGCCACGATCACCGTGTTGATCGCTCCGATGGTCCGGTCGAGCCGGGGAACCGGGTCCGAGACCACGCGCTTGCTGCTCCTGCCGATCCGGCGTGGGATGCTCCACGCCTCCGAGGTCATCGCCGCTTTGAGCGATCCGTGGCTGGGCGTGCTTTTTCCCGCCCTGGTGATGTTCCCGATCGGTATCGCGATCGGAGGTTCCGTTCTCGGCGGTGCGGTCTCGCTCCTGGGTGCGTTGCTGTTCGTCGCGATCCTGATGCTGGCCGTGTCGCTGGCGTCTTTCTTCATCGCGCTGATCTTCCGTAAGCGCAAACGCGCCGAGCGCTTCACCGCCGTGCTGATCGTGGTGCTGTCGATGTCGGGTCTGCTCTTCGCCCTTGTCGGTGATGAGTGGGAAGAAGGCTTGGAAAAGAAGAGGGACGCGAAACGGTTTGGCGTCGACGCGGCCGAGCAAGCGGCCGAGGACGATCCCGACCTGACGTTGTCACAACACGTGGATCAGCAACTGCCGTTCGGCGTCCGCTTCCTACCGTCGGAGGCCTTCATGCGCGTGGTCGAGGCGGCGGTCGACGGGCATGTCGCACAACTCGGCCTGAATCTCCTCCTGCTGGGAACCTGGACAACCTTGCTTTACGTCTCCTCGCGATGGGCTTATTGGCGTCTGCTCGAGACCCCCGAGACCGGCGGTGTGGAGGGCAACCTGGGCGCCGGGTTCCGCACGCGCTCGCTGCCGGGCGTGCGGCCCGCAGTCGCCGCGGTCGCCTTCGCGACGATGCGTCTCGCGTTGCGCACGGTTCGCGGAAAGACCGCCGTGTACCTGAACTTCGTCATCACCGCGATGATCTACGTGATCCTGATCCGCGAGCTCTCGAAGGTCGAGCTCCCCTCGGGGCTGAGCTTCGGGCTGGGAATCGGTTTCGCAGGAGGCTTCTTCACGCTCATCTCGCTGCAGCCGATCATGGCCAACGTCTTCGCGATCGATTCGAACGGGTTCACGCTGCAACTGCTCAGCCCGCTCAGCACATCCGAGATTCTTCACGGCAAGGTCGTCGGCTCGGCCCTGCTGGTCGCGATCTCCACGGCGTTGTGCTTCGGCATCGGGTTCGTGTTGGATGCCAAGGGGTCGCCGGTCGTGTGGCTCGCCGGATTCCTGATCCTGGTCGCCATGTTCCTGGTTTACGCCCCGATGACCCTGTTGTTGTCCGCGGTGTTCCCCAAGGTCGCGGACCTGTCACGCATGGGCAAGGACGGCAACCCGCAACCCATTGCCGGATTCGTCGCTTTCATCGCGGTGCCGTTGTTGCTCATCCCACCGGCGCTGACCGCGGCGGCGACGTTGATGATCGCCAAGAGCGGCCTGTTGACCCTCGCGGGAGCGCTGGTCTGGCTCGGCGTCGCGATGGCGATCTACATCGTCGGGATGCGTGCGTTGTGCGTTTTGTTCGAACGCCGGCGCGAAAATCTGTTGCTCGTCGCCACGGGCCGCTGATGGCCGACGCGCTCGAGTTGGCGTTCCGCCGCGCGGCTCGCCGATTGATCGACCGGGACGGGCGTTGGCTCGTCGCGGTCTCCGGCGGCGGCGACTCCGTCGCCTTGCTGCACCTGCTGGTTCGGTTCTTCGACCGGGCCCCCGGGCAACTGGTCGTGGCGCACCTCGACCACGGCCTGCGCCGCGGCTCGCGCACCGATCGAACGTTCGTCGAGCGGTTGGCCCGCTCGCTCGATCTCGAGATCCATGCGGAGCGGCGGGACGTCGGGAAAGCACGCAGACGAGACGAGTCACCCGGGGAGGCCGCTCGACGGGTGCGCCGGGGGTTCCTGGTCGAGACAGCCGGGAGGTTCGACTGCGATGGGGTCGNNACCGTTCTGATGCGGCTCGCGCGAGGGGCGGGGGCGGCGGGGCTGGCGGGTATCCCGGAATCCCGCGGCCTGTTTGTGCGCCCGCTTCTCGGCCTGGAGCGCGTGGCACTGCGCCGCTGGCTGCGGGCCCGCCAGCTGGAGTGGCGCGAAGATCCGTCGAACCGCGATTTGCGGTTCGATCGCAATCGGGTCCGGGAGCGGGTGGTCCCGCTCCTCGAGTCGCAGTTGAACCCGCGCGCCGCGCGCCACCTGGCGCACGCCGCGCGAATGTTGCGTGACGACGCCGCGTACCTCGACCGGCTGGCCGAGCGCCACCTCGCCGAGGCCAGCCGCGTCGACCGCGACGGCCGCCCCGTGCTCCGGGTCGAGCTCGTCAAGGCGTTCGAACCGGTCATCGCCCGCCGTGTCGCGCTGATCGCGCTCAAGCGCGCCGGAGTCGATGCGCGGCGCATCGGCCGCAAACACATCGAGGCGTTGCTCGGCCTGACCGCTCCCCCGGGCAACCGCGAGATTCACCTCCCGGGAAAGATGACCGCCCGGCGAGTGCGTGGCGAGATTCGCTTCCAACCGCGCAAGCCGGTCTGAAATCAACGTCCCCCGCCTGACGTTATCTTGGGTGACAGAGCGACTTTTCGGGGGAAACCCGCTGATCGTGCCGGGAGACCGCCAATCGGTGAAGACGGCCACAAAACAAAGGATCATGGCACCGCGTAGGGTCGTTCTATATATTGAGAGTGACGGGGTCGTTCGGCCACGGAGGTTTTCTTCTTGAGTTCTCACGTCAAGACCATCCTGATCTGGTTCGTCGTGATCATGGCGCTGGTCGTGGGCTATCGGATCTTCGATGCGGAGGCCCGCAACAGCAAGCGGCTGACCCAGTCGGACTTCTACGCCAGGGTGGCCAGCGGCAAGATCCTCGAGGTCACGGTCACCGGAGACGAGGTCGGTTACGAGATCCGCGGCCTGCGCCGGCCCGACAACCCGGGCAGCGGCGCCGCCAACGTCCCCTTCACGACTTATATCGTCCAGGATGCGGACCTGATCGCGGACCTCCAGGCCCAGGGCATCAAGGTCACGGCCGAGCCCCCGCGCAACACCTCGTTCCTCACGACCCTGTTGATGTGGTCGCCGATGCTGCTGTTCCTCGGCGTCTGGATCTTCTTCATGCGCCAGATGCAGAGCGGCGGCAACCGCGCCCTCTCGTTCGGCAAGTCGCGTGCCAAGCTGACCTCGTCGCAGGGCCGCAAGGTCACCTTCAAGGACGTGGCCGGCGTCGAGGAAGCCAAGGAAGAGCTGCAGGAGATCATCGAGTTCCTCAAGGAACCCCAGAAGTTCCAGAAGCTCGGTGGGAAGATCCCCAAGGGCGTCCTGCTGATGGGCCCTCCCGGAACGGGCAAGACGCTGCTCGCCCGCGCCATCGCCGGCGAGGCCAACGTGCCGTTCTTCTCGATCTCGGGCTCCGACTTCGTCGAGATGTTCGTCGGTGTGGGCGCGTCTCGCGTCCGCGACCTGTTCGAGCAGGGCAAAAAGAACGCTCCCTGCATCATCTTCATCGATGAGATCGACGCCGTCGGACGGCACCGCGGCGCGGGGCTCGGCGGCGGTCACGACGAGCGCGAGCAGACGCTCAACCAGCTGCTCGTCGAGATGGACGGCTTCGAGACCAACGAGGGCGTGATCCTCATCGCCGCGACGAACCGGCCCGACGTCCTGGATCCGGCGCTGCTGCGGCCCGGCCGCTTCGATCGTCAGGTGGTCGTGGGCCGTCCGGACGTTCGTGGGCGCGAGCAGATCCTCAAGGTGCACATGCGAAAGATCACCGTCGACAAGAAGGTCGACGCTTCGGTGATCGCGCGATCGACACCCGGTTTCTCGGGAGCCGATCTGGCCAACCTGGTCAACGAAGCAGCCCTGCACGCGGCGCGGCGCGGGCGCAAGTCCGTGGTCCAGATCGACTTCGAGGTTGCCAAAGACAAGGTCTTGATGGGGCCCGAGCGCAAGTCGATGATCATCAGCGACGACGAGAAGCGCGCGACGGCCTATCACGAGGCCGGGCACGCCCTGGTCGCGCTCAAGGTGCCCAACGCCGATCCGGTCCACAAGGTCACGATCATCCCGCGGGGGCGCGCGCTGGGCGTGACGCAGACCTTGCCCATCGATGACCGTCACACGCATTCGATGGAATACATCGAGTCGACCATCGCGATGCTGATGGGCGGCCGCGTGGCGGAGGAGCTGACGCTCAACCGGTTGACCACGGGCGCCAGCAACGATTTCGACCGGGCCACCGACATGGCGCGTAAGATGGTCACCGAGTGGGGCATGTCTGAAAAGCTCGGCCCGCTGACCTTCGGCAAGCAGGAAGAGCAGATCTTCCTCGGTCGCGAGATCAGCCAACACCGCGACTACAGCGAATCGACCGCCGTCTTGATTGACGAGGAGGTCAAGCGGATCGTCATGCGGGGGTACGAAACGGCGAAGCAGATCCTGACGGACAACAGGGAGGCGCTCCATGCGATCGCGGAAGCGCTGCTCGAGCGCGAGACGATCGAGGCCTCGGATATCGAGTTGATCCTCAAGGGCCAGCCGCTGCCGGATTTGATGCAACCCGCGTCGGACGCCGAGCCGGACGAGAGCGTCCCGCTCTCCGATGAGCCGGCAGACACCGAAACCGACGGCCCGGCCGTGCTCCCCAAACCCGGCGAGCAACCGGCCTGATCCACTTGTCCCGGCGCGAAAACGGGCCATATTTAAGGTCATGCAACCGCGCGCGGAATACGAGTTGACCTTTGCGGACGGCGGCGTCATGAGCCTCGGTCTGCGGACCCGGGTGATGGGCGTGCTCAACGTGACGCCCGACTCCTTCTCCGATGGCGACCTCTACCCCGATCTTCCGTCGGCGCTCGAGCGCGCCGCGCGGATGGTCGACAGCGGCGCCGACATCATCGATATCGGAGGCGAGTCCACGCGGCCCGGTGCCGAGCCGGTCGACGAGACCGAGGAGATCAACCGGGTCGTTCCGGTCGTCGAGGGTGTCAAGAAGGAACTGGACGTGCGCGTCTCGGTCGACACGCGCAAAGCCGCGGTGGCGCGGCGGGCGATCGACGNNGAGATGCTGCCCCTGCTGCGCCAGACGGGCACCCCGGTGGTGCTGATGCACATGCGCGGTGAGCCGCGGACGATGCAACGCCAGACCCGTTACGAGGACATCGTCGCCGACGTCGTCGGTTTCCTGCGCGATGGGGTCGATACGGCAACGAGGGCGGGTCTTCCGGATGATAAGATTCTCATCGACCCCGGTATCGGCTTCGGCAAATCGGCGGCGGGGAACATGACGCTGCTCAACGAGTTGCCTGCACTGGCGGAAATCGGGCGGCCGATCCTGGTCGGCGCGTCCCGCAAGTCGTTCATCGGGGCCGTCCTGGACCTGCCGGTCGAGGATCGGCTGGAAGGGAGTTTGGCGGTCGCCGCATTTGCCGCGGCACAGGGGGCGCACATGGTGCGTGCCCACGATGTCCGGGCCACGCTGCGGGTGGTTCGGATGATCGACGCCATCCGCAGCACGCAACGTCCGGACCGACCGTAGCGCAGCGGAAGGCCGGAGGCAGAGACGATGTTCGAAGGCCTTTACACAGCGCTTCACCTTCAAGAGTTGACGCTCCGCAGCGTCCTCGACATCGCCATCCTCGCCGTCCTGATCTACCAGTTGTTGCTGCTGATTCGCGGGACTCGGTCGGTCAACATCCTGCTGGCGATGGCCGTGCTGGCGTTGCTCTGGGTGTTGACCGGGCCCGGGCTGTTCGAGCTCAAGGCCGTACACAGCGTGCTGGGCAACCTGTTGTTCTACATTCCCCTTGCCGTGCTGATCCTGTTCCAGCAACAGATCCGCCAGGCGCTCGCGAGTCTGGGCACGAACCCGTTCAGCGCGTTCCTACCCAAGAGCGTCGAGCACCGGCTGATCGACGAGGTCGCGCTCGCCGCGGCAGCCTTGTCGAGCAAGCGCGTCGGCGCGCTGATCGTGATCGCACGCGACATGGGCCTGCGCACGTTCTGCGAGACCGGGATCGCCCTCGACGCGCTGGTGTCGTACGACCTGATGATCAACATCTTCATCCGGCGTTCGGCCTTGCACGATGGCGCGGTGATCATCGAGGGTGGGCGGATCAAGGCCGCCTCTTGCTTCCTGCCGCTGACCACGCGACCGAGCCTGTCGCGCAGCTACGGCACGCGACACCGCGCGGCCATCGGCATCAGCGAAGAATCCGATGCGGTGGCCGTGATCGTCTCCGAGGAAACCGGCGGAATCTCGATCGCGCTCGGGGGCAAGATCATCGAGGGTCTGAACGCACAGACGTTGCGCGACCACCTCGAGGAGGCGCTGGCCTCGCAGATGGAAGAGAAGGAATCGACACCGACCCTGGTCGCGCGGGAGGCCGGCGATGCTTGACCGCGTGCTGGTCAACTGGCCGCTGAAGCTCTTCGCGGTGTCGCTGGCCTTCGCGATCTGGGTCTTCGTCTCCGGTGAGGAACGCATCGTCCAGGACTTCGAAATCCCCCTCGACCTGCAGTTACCGGACAACCTCGCGCTGCTCGAGGTGCCGCAGGCGACGGTTTCCGTCCGGCTCCGCGGCCCGGAGAGCCAGATCCGCCGGCTCAACCCCGTCGGGATGGAGCTCGGGGTCGAGCTGGGCGACCTGCCCGCGGGCCGTCGCGAGGTCACGCTGTCGAAGAGTGACCTCACGGGCGTGCCTCGTGGTGTGGACGTGGATTACATCGATCCGCCCAGCGTGAGCGTGCAATTGGACGAGCGCGGCCAGCTCAAGTTCCCGATCGACGTGACGTTCCTCGGACAGCCGCCGCAGGGATACGCGTTCTACGGCGTGAGCGTCACGCCGAACGAGCTGACGCTCGAGGGACCGCTGAGCCAGCTCGGGCTCGTCGAGTCGCTGCGCACGGAACCGGTGCGTCTGGACCAGCGCACCGAGCCGTTCACGGCGACGATCAGCGCCGTGCCGGGTCACCCGTCGCTCCGAGTGGTCGAAACGACGCCGATCAAAGTCGATATCGAGGTCGACGTGGCGCCCGTCGAGCGCACGTTTACCGGCGTGCCGATCGAAGCGGTCGGCCAGGTCTACCAGACCTCGGTATCCCCGACCCACACCGCGGTGACGCTGTCCGGCCCGCCGGCCCTGCTGAGCGCTTTGCGCTCGAGACAGCTTCGCCTGGTCGTGGATGTCAGCCAGCTCACGCCGTTCGACCAGCCACGCCAGGTCCCCGTGCGGCTCGACCTCGTCGATGTTCCCGTAGAGCACATCTCCAGGATCTCGATGAAGACCGTCGGCCGCCGCGAAGCCTCCGTCCTCGTCTCGGAGCGAAGATTGTAGTGAGCAAAAGACTATTCGGAACCGATGGGATCCGCGCGGTCGCAGGCGAGGAGCCCCTCGACCCCGCCACCGTTCGCCGTTTCGGCGTCGCTTTGACGCGCAGCCTGGGCCGGACCGCCCCACGGGTCGTGCTGGGAAGGGACACCCGCGAGTCCGGTCCATGGTTGCGGGACGCCCTGGCGGCGGGAATCGCGGCCGGCGGCGGCGCCGCGGTCGATCTCGGTGTCGTCACCACGCCCGGGCTGGCCTGGGTCCTGCGCGCGCGAGGCTACGACGCGGGCGTGATGATCTCGGCGAGCCACAATCCGTTCGAGGACAACGGATTGAAGGCCTTCGACTCGGCAGGCGTGAAGCTGTCGGACGACGTCGAGCGGAACATCGAAGCGCTGATCCTCGACACCGGAGTAGACGATCCCGGCGAGCAAGCCGGCTCCACCCGGAAGCAGACGAGCGATGTTGACGGTTATGTCGAGCATCTCGTCGGTGCGCTCGATCGCGGGCGGCTTTCCGGCCTGCGCATCGCACTCGATTGCGCGAACGGTGCGGCGTGCCAGATCGCCCCGCGAGTGTTTCGCGATCTCGGCGCCGAGGTGCTGACGATCGGTGTGGCCCCCGACGGGCGCAACATCAACCTCGACTGCGGCTCGTTGCATCTAGAGAAACTCGCGGAGTTCGTGCGGGCGAACGGGTGTGACTCCGGTCTGGCATTCGATGGCGATGCGGATCGCTGCCTGGCCGTCGATCGGCACGGGCGTGTTGTCGACGGTGACGCGATCCTGTTCGTGACGGGACGACGGCTCAAACGTGACGGACGGCTCCCCGGCGACGCCGTCGTCGCCACGATCATGAGCAACTTCTGGCTCGAGGAGCGACTGGGCGCCGAAGGCGTGCAACTCCATCGCACGAAGGTCGGCGACAAGTACGTGCTGGAAACCATGCATCGCCGGAAGCTGGCGCTCGGTGGGGAGCAATCGGGCCACGTGATCTTCGGCGATCACGCCACGACCGGAGACGGGATCCTGACCGGGCTGCAACTGCTCGATGCGGTCCTGGCCGGCGACGAGTCGCTGGACCGGATTGTCGATGGAATCGAGCCCTATCCGCAGGTTTTGATCAACGTACGCGTCTCGGATAAGCCCGACCTGCGATCTCATGCAATCATTGGACCGGCCGTTCAGGGTGTGGAAGACACGCTGGCAGGCACGGGCCGAGTCGTTTTACGTTATTCGGGCACGGAACCTCTCGTACGTGTCATGCTCGAGGGAAAAGACGCGGACCAGGTCGGCGAGCAGGCGGAATCGTTGGCTGAGGTGATACGAGACGAACTGGGAGTCTGACACTTGAAGCTGCTGGGCCTCGAACTGGCGACACCGCTTCCGCAAGGCGACGGTGCGCGCACGATGGTGCTGCTCGGCGACGACGGCAGCGTCGAGAAGATCCAGCGCGTTTCCGAAGTGCCCGCCATCGCGGCCACGGTCGGTCGTCTCACCGACGGTGAGCCGTTTCTTCTCGGGGTCGATGTTCCGGTGGTCGTGCCCGCGAAGGCGGCGCGCGTGCGCCCGGTCGAGAATCTGCTCCGCCGTCGCTTCCGACAGAAGATGCATGCCGGCGGCCGCGCCTCGGCCGACGAATCCGGGCTACCCGGAGAAACGTTGCTGGCAGGCCTGGCCACCGCGGGTTTCCCGTGTCTGCCCTACCCCGACCGTGATCGCCGAACGAGCGGACTCGCCGAGACGTTGCCGGCATTGGTCCTGAAGTCGCTGCTGTGGCAAAACTCGGCGGCGTCCGGGGAACGCGACCTCGCGAGCCAGGAACAACTGTTCCGCGCCTGGACCGCGCCGGCTTACCGCCGCTCCGCTTTGCCGGCACGCGCCGGTTGGGCCGATCAGGCGGTGGCACTGGAAACCGCGTTGAACGCATTGGGGACGATCGAGGGCTACGACTTCTCCGCCGTGCGTGAAGCGCTCGCGTCGGCGGCCTCGTCGGAGAAAACGGAGAACGCCGCAGCGCTGCTCGACGCGATCCTGATCGGCGGTACCGCGAAGCGTTACCTCGACACACCGGAGAGCTGCCTGTTCGCCGGCGAGCGCGACGACGGCTACGTGATCGTTCCGGCGGACAGCCTGATGCGCCGGCTGTGGCTCTCCGATGGTGGACAGGCGAGCGGTGAGTTGTTCCCGCAGGCATCGTTGCGCGAGCGGCTCGGCAACGAGGCCCGGCTGCGATCGATGGACCTGTTGAACGTCCCGGGTCGGCCGGCACGGCTGGAGGCGACGTTCAACGAATCGCCGTTGTACGAATTCGACAACATCGACGAAATGCTGTGGTGGAAACATTGTCGCCATCTGGCCGGGCCCAAGATGCCGGTCAACGGCCTGCAGGAAATCCAGATCGAGCTGAGAGCCGGGGACGAGGAGCCGGGCGCCTCGCTACGGCTCGTTCGCAGCCGCCACCAGGCTTTGTCGTTCCGTTTCGACCGGCCCGAGGCGTGGCGCCGACACCTGCCCACACGGGACAATCGCACCTACCCGTTCCGCGTGGTGCGCGCGGTCTACGACACGGCTCCGAGCGCGTAGTGCCCCCCGAGCTGGTCTTCTATGACGGGCATTGCGGCCTCTGCCATCGCACGGTGCTTTTCCTCGTCGCCCGCGATCCCGAGGGCACGCTGTTCCGCTACGCACCGTTGTTCGGCCCGACGTTCGAAGACAGGGTGCCGGCGGACCGACGTGAGGGGCTTGCCGACAGCGTCA
Source organism: Acidobacteriota bacterium (assembly GCA_011773795.1). Lineage (GTDB taxonomy): Bacteria > Acidobacteriota > Polarisedimenticolia > Polarisedimenticolales > Polarisedimenticolaceae > WVWW01. The sequence goes on along the minus strand of WVWW01000001.1, from coordinate 63,931 downwards.
TCGTACTGTGCGACGACGGCACGTTGCTGGAACGCGCGCAGGGTGTGTTCCACACGCTGCGGCGCATCGGCGGTTTCTGGGGCCTGGTGGGAACCGTCGGAAGTTGGCTTCCGAACGGCTTGTCGGACTGGGGGTACGATCGCATGGCCGCGGTCCGACACCGCCTCTTCAGGCGACCGGAGCAGGCCTGCCCGAGAGTGCCCGCGGAGTTGCGCCCGCGCTTCCTGCCCTGACGAGCCCGAGTGCCGCCGGGAATGAACCAAGATAGACTGTTGTTCGCCGAGGGGGAGGCGGGGAGCTGTCGTGAATCGTCGTCAAATCATCGCCGTCCTGTTGATCGCGGCGGCCGCGCTGCCGGTCCACGCGGGCAAGGCCGCCGAGGTGCGCGCCGAAGCGTTTCGCCTGCTCAACCAGGGTGTCGCGGCCTATCGCAAGGGGCTCTACGCCGACGCGGCGGATAAACTCAACCGCGCGGCGTCGATGGCGCTGAACAACTTTCGAGCGCATTACTACCTCGGACTGGCGTTAATCGGCGACCGGCGTTACGACGACGCGATCATCGCGCTCGACATCGCGCTCGATCTCGACCCCAACCACCTGCAGAGCCACGTCGCGAAGGGCGATGCCCTGCTCAAGCAGGGCGATCTGGACGAGTCCAAGGCGAGCTACACCCTCGCGCTCAAGCTGCGACCGGAGTACGCGCCCGCGCTGGACGGGCTGGCGCGGCTCGAGGAAGCCGCTGCCGAGGAGAACGCGGCGATCGCCCTGTACCAGCGCGCGATCTCCAGCGATGCCGGCTACGCACCGGCCTACATGCACCTGGGCGACCTGTACCTCGGCCGGCGCCAGTTCGAGGAAGCCGTTCAGTTGCTCGAGGAGGCGGTGTCCGTGCGACCGGACTTCGCCGATGGCCTCAACCGGCTGGCGCAGGCCTACGGCAAGTTGGGTCTCGACACGCTCGCCATCGGCACGATCCAGAACGCACGCGAGCTCGAGCCGAACGACCCGTCGCACGCGGCGACGCTCGGTTGGCTGTACCTCGGCCAGGGCCTGACGAAGAACGCGGAGACGTGGTTCCTCGCGGGGCTCGATCTCGACCGCGCACACCCCGAGTCACGGCGCGGGCTGGCCGAGGTGGCGCGACGTCGCGGTCAGTACGAGCTGGCGCTCAACCAGGTCGACCGAGCGCTGGCGGATGAGCGTCTCGAAGCCCTGGAACGACGCAGGCTGCAGGAGTATCGCGACGGAATCGATGACGAGCTCGAACGGTTGACCCGCCTGGAAGAGTTGCGCGACGCCGGGGCGGCCAACCCCGACGACTTCGCGCAGCTCGGGATGATCTACGCCGCGCGTGCGGACTGGAACGCTTCCATCGAGGCGCTGGAGGCCGCCGAGGGCAGCCATCTGCGCGATGAACGGCTCGGCTACGTGTTGTTCCGCGCGGGGCGTTTCCGTGACGCGCTGCAGGTCTACGATCGGATCGACATCAGCGGCAGTGTCGAACACGCGATCAACCGGGGCGTTTGTGCCGCCCGGCTGGGCCACGACATCAAAGCCGTCGAGGCGTACCGCCGGGCGCTCGAGCTGGACCCCGGCAACCGCACCGCCCAGCTCTACCTCGGCAACGCGCACCTGCGGCTGGGCGAACGCGAAAAGGCCGTGGAGCAGTACAAGGCGTTCCTCGGACACAGCACCCGTGGCGAGGCCGCCGAGCGCGTACGCCGGATCCTGACCCAGATCGCACCCGAGGCGGTTGCAGAGAGCCACGATCCGCTGGCGCCGGTCAAGACGCCGGAGGAAGAACCCGGTTCGGAGGGATCGTGATGCGTTGCTGCAGAGGTTGGTTCATCCTGGCGATCGCGTTGCTGCTCGCCGTGCCGTTCTCCATCCTGCTGGCCCAGGACGCGACCAAGCGCCGCGGCTTCTCGATCGAGATCACCGAGCCTGCAAACCAGGAGCTCGTGGCGGGCAAGACGAAGATCGCGGCCAAGGTCAAGATCGACGATCCGGACCTGCTCGACCGCGTGGAGTTCATCGTCGGCGACGAGGTGATCTTCGTCGATCGCGAGCCGCCGTTCGAGTGCTTCCACGATTTCGGCGAGGAGTCGCGCAGCTGGATCGTGCGCGCGATCGCCTACCACGTCGAGGAGGTCACGGTCAGCGACGCGGTGATCTCGCGCAAGCTGCCCTTTACCCAGATCGAACGTGTCAACCGGGTGATCCTGTGGGTCACCGCCACGGACAAGGAGGGCAACCTGGTCACCGACCTGACCAAGGGAGATTTCCGCGTGTACGAGGACGGCGCGGAGCAGAAGGTACTCGATTTCCACGTCGAGACCCGTCCGATCAAGATGGCGATCCTGATCGACACCTCCGGCTCGATGGTGGACAAGATCGAAGAGGTGCACGAGGCGGCCGGGGCGTTCGTCGAGAACCTGCGCGAGATCGACGAGGCGCTGATCATCGACTTCGACGAGAACGTGTTCCTGATCCAGGACCTGACGTCCGACGTCGATGCGCTGAAGGAGTCCATCGAGTCGACCGAGCCGCTCGGCGGAACCGCGCTGTACGACGCGCTGCACGCCGCCTACCGCAAGATCGGCACGATCGAGGGCCGCAAGGTGATCGTCGTGCTGTCCGACGGCGAGGACACGCTGAGCCAGTTCGGTTTCGACCGTGTTCTCAAGGAGGCCAAGACCAATTCCACGATGATCTACTCGATTGGCCTCGGCATCGAGGGCGGCGCACCGCGGCGCGACGTCCTGCGGGAGTTCTCCGACAACACCGGCGGCGAGTTCTACTACATCAAGAAGAAAGGCACGCTCGGTGGAGCCTACGAGCGCATCGCCGAGGAGCTCGGCAAGCAGTACTACCTGACCTACTCGACGACCAACGAGGAGTGGAACGGGCGCTGGATCAAACTGCGCGTCGAGAGCCTGCGCGACGACATCAAGATCCGCGCCCGACGCGGCTACTTCGCCGTGCGCACCCCGGGCATCGGCGGCTAGTGGGGCGGCTAGTGGGGTCAGGTCTTGAATCTTGCGTCATCGGTAATCGATGTAGATTTGCCGGCGCAAGATTCAAGACCTGACCCTACTAGCGGATGAAACCGTCGGGCGCGATCGGCGTCTCCGGAGGCATCAACTCCAGCGGCGACGGGACGTAGTCCGGCGGCTGCTCGATGAGCTGCACGACGAGTGCGCTGTCGGTGGCGAGCATCAGCCGCTGGTTCACCGGCAGGAAGCCGATCCCGACGATCTCGAGCCGCCACTCGCCGACGGGCAGGCCGTTGAAGCGAAACGCGCCGTCCTCGGGTGTGCGCAGTTCCAGCGGATCGACGGCCCCATCCTGTCGCACGATGCGTACGGAGATCTCGCCGAGACCGCTCCCGTCGGTACCGCGAATGATCCCCGCGACGTCAATCGCCTCGCCACTCTGCGGCGTATCGCCCGCGGCGCGCAGATCGGCCTGGCCCGGCTCCATCGTGACCTCGACGACAGCACGAAACGGGTACTTGAGCCGTATGCCCTTCTTGACCTCGGAGCCGTAGCCTTCGCGGTTGAGCCGCACGGTGTAGTCGCCGTCCGGGAGACGATCGACGAAGAAGGCGCCATCGGCCCCGCTCGTCGTCAGGTAGAACGTCGACGCATCGGTGTCGCGCTGCACGACCACCATCGCCCCGACGACGTCGCGCGTGCGCGATTCCCGCGCGGTCCCCTGCA